>CAMYJX010000045.1:66538-67505 GCA_947258825.1 uncultured Pseudomonadales bacterium | reverse complement strand
CGGGCCTCCACGACCTCGTCGAGATAGCAGATGGCGCCGCTGCGCACCGCCTGGGTGAGGGGTCCATCGCGCCACACCGTCGAATCTCCCTGGAGCAGAAACCGTCCCACCATGTCCGTGGCGGTGAGGTCCTCGTTGCAGGACAGGGTGATCAGGGGGACCGCGATGTCGGAGGCCGACCCCTGGCGATACAGGCGCCAGGCCATATGTTCCACGAAGCGGGTCTTGCCGCAGCCCGTCGGACCTTTCAGCAGGACCGGCAGGCGGGATTCGTACGCGGCCTGGAAGATCTGCACCTCGTCTCCTACCGGGAGGTAGTAGGGCTCTTCATCCAGATTTGCGAGATTTGCTGCTTCGCTCATGCCGGCGTGAAAATCTCGTTGCCTTTGCGATAGGTAAAGAAGTTGATGGCCGGGTTCCGGTTCACCAGCGGACGGTGAAACATGGGGTGGCTCATGGATCTTACCTCGTGCTCGAGTTCTGTCAGAGTTTCGCCGCTGTCCGGGTCGACAATGGCCTGAAAGCGGTACTGAAACCGGTCCGACTCTTCGGTGATCAGGCCCCGGGTTTCCAGGAAATCGTGAGGGCCCGAGAAGTTCGCCAAGTAGATGGCGATGTGGTGGCCATCATAGCTGGCGATGGGGGCATCGGTTTCGGTGAAGATCAGCTCCTGGTTATAGCCCATTTTCACCTTCGCTCTGCCCGCTTCGGCGCGTGCGGGACAGGCTAGAACCTGGCTGTAGAAACGAGCGATGCCCGGCGCTGTATCGGGAGGCACCTGCATGTCGATGTAGGGCATCCCCAGATCCATGTTGCCGAAGCTGCCAGGCTCGTAGGCGCGAATCTCGTTGCCCCAGGGGCAGATCACCAGCGTGTGGTCGTCCTGCTCTTCCCAGCGAAACTCGGTATCTTTGAGGGACTTTCCTGCGAAGGTCAGCCGCTTGCCCAGATCGGTACGATCGGGGAT
>CAMYJX010000045.1:41541-66464 GCA_947258825.1 uncultured Pseudomonadales bacterium | reverse complement strand
GATGTGTCCTCGAAATTTCTGCGCCCTGGCTTTGGGCAGGTGGAACTGCTGCTCACCCAGGTTGACCCACATGTTCAGGGTGCCGAAATCGATGTAGGGATCGCGCGTGAAGCCCAGCCCCGTCACGTAAAACAGGGCCGCGCGCTCCTGGTCCGGCACGGTAAGGTTCAGATGTTCAAGGTTGAGGACGTTACCGACGTCTTCCAGGGTGCGATCGTAGTCGCTCATGTCGACTCCCGAGGTAGCTCAAGCCATCGACTTTAATCAAATCCGTGGTCCCAGGCCAATGGTGCCTGTCCGTGATAACGTAGCTGGATGGCGGATGACAATGAAATGCTGCTGGACGCGACCACCGCGCTGCTTCCGCCGCTCCTCACCGCGCTTGACGCATTAAGCTATGCCGGTCGCCATATTCATCCCCCTGCGCTCGAAGGCCTGGTTGCAGAGATGGCCCCGTTCCAAGCCCCACTGGAGGAAGGCCTCGCCCGTTTTCAGGCCGCGAACTGGCCGCAAAACCTCAGCTATTTTCGCGATCAGACCGTAGCAGCAAGTGGGCACGCGCTGGCGGCCCTGGATGCGCTGGCATCCTGTTTGTCCGGTAGCAATCCTGTTTTGGGCGCTTACGGCGCGATGGGCAAGCAGACCCTGGCGGTGGAAGCGCTTTATCCCTTGTCTGCCATGCTGGGTCCGGTCAGTCGGTATTTCGTAACGCCCGCGTATCGGGACGACCCCGAAGTGAAGACCCGCCTGGCGTCGTCAGACGCGCTCAGAGAAGAGGTGGGCGTGATGCACGCTGCCAATGCGGCTGACGATCGGGGTGGGTTCTCGATCTACGTTCCAGAATACTACCAGCCGGACCAGCCCCTTCCGCTGGTGGTTGCGCTCCATGGCGGCAGCGGCCATGGCCGGGGCTTTCTCTGGACATGGCTGCGTGACGCCCGCAGCCGCGGGGCTATTCTGGTCGCACCGACCTCCCGCGGTGGAACCTGGTCGCTTCAGGGGCCTGACGTGGATACCGCGAACCTCCATGCCATCCTCGAGCATGTCAAAGCGTTGTGGTCAGTGGACGAGCGTCGCATCCTGCTCACGGGCATGTCGGACGGTGCGACTTTTTCCCTCGTTACCGGACTGCAGAAAGACTGCCCGTTTACCCATCTGGCGCCCATGTCCGGAACCTTCCATCCGGTACTGCTGTCTGGTGCCGAGGTCGAGCGCATGCAGAACCTGCCCGTCTATCTGGTGCACGGTGCCCTCGACTGGATGTTTCCAGTGGATATGGCACGGATGGCACGAGACGCCCTCACCGCAGCCGGCGCCAGCGTCGTTTACCGGGAGCTGGAAGATCTCAGCCATACCTATCCCCGGGAAGAAAACGATTCCATCCTGGATTGGCTGCTCGGATCCGAAGGTGCCGTTCGTTAACCTTTAACCTTTTGCCTGCAAAAGGTTAAAGGTTAACGAACGGCACCTTCTCGGCTACGCGGCGGGGAAAGGGATGTCCGTAGCCTCGTAGCAGCGCAATTCCATGCCTTTATGGGGGTTCGCCTGCATGGCTTTCTGAAAGGCGACCATATGGGGTGTGGCGAAGTGTGCTTTGAGTGCATCCTCGCTGACCCAGCGTTCGGTTATACGCATGGTTGAGGGGTCATTTATTTCGACGCTGAAGTTGTAGTCCTCGCAACCTTCTTCCTCGAGGCTGGCTTCAACCATGGCAACGATCGCGTCCTTCATGGCGGCAATGGACGCTTCGTCCGAATGAATTTTGGCGTTGATTACGATCATGTGAGTGCTCCTCCCTGGGATTGTCCGTCGGTCTGATATGGAAGCTCCAGCTGATCGGCCGAATAGTGGCTGAATGTACGAATGGAGAAATCTACCCGATCTTCCACGGTGACGTAGTAGTCTTCGAGCTGCTCGATCTGGCGCAATCGGGGCAGCAGACCTTCATCGTTCGCGATCTGGATGGATAACCCGGGCCGCGCGTTCAGCTCGAGGAGCAGCGGCCCCTTATCCTCATCGATGACGATGTCGCATCCAAGATAGCCCAGCTGGGTGACCTCGTAGCAGCGTGCCGCGAGGTTCAGCAGCTTTGGCCAGTCCGGAACGTTTATGTCGGTAAGGTCCCCACCGGTATCAGGGTGCTTCTCCACCAGCTTGTTGTTCTGCACGGCGGCGATGGCGCGGCCAGTGCCGATATCAAGTCCAACCCCCACGGCGCCCTGGTGCAGATTCGCTTTGCCATCCGATGCATGTGTCGCCAGCCGCAGCATGCCCATGACCGGGTAACCGCGAAAAACGATCAGCCGAATGTCCGGCACGCCTTCGTAGCTGATGTGCGAGAACAAGGGGCTCACCCTGACCAGCGTCTCGATGATGGCAACGTCCGGCTTGCCTCCCAGTGAGTGCAGGCCGCTTAGGGTATTGCTCAAATGCCGCTTCAAATCGTTTAGATCCAGAACATCGCCGCTGCTTTTGGTGAAGCCATTGTCGTTCTGATCGACGATGACGAGTATGCCTTTGCCGCCGCTACCCTGAGCGGGTTTGATGACGAACTCTTTCAGCTTGATCAGCTCGTGCTGAATCTCTTCGATCTCGTGCTGAGTGCGTACCACGTGAAGTAACTTCGGCACGTTCAGCTTTGCTTTCTCGGCGATGAGCTTGGTCCGCAGCTTATCGTCCACCAGCGGGTAGCGTTCTCGCGGATTGTATCGGGAGATGAAATCCACGTTACGCTGGTTCATGCCGAGGATCCCCCGATGGTGCAGAACGCGCGGTGAGACCCACTCCCTACTCATTTCTTGAACACCGCGAACCGGTGCAACTCCAGCAATCGGTATCCAGTGTAGCGGCCCAGCAGCAGAATCAGTGCCAGCACGCAGAAATGCAGCTCCGGGAAATTGAACGCCAGGTGCCGGGTAATTTCCTGATCCATGACCAGAAAGGCAAGGGTGGCCACCAGCAGGCTGCCGCCGCCCTGAAGCAGAACCTCTCTGGGCCCGGCCTCTTCCCAGGTAATGGACATCCGTTCGATGGTCCACGCCAGGATGATCATCGGGAAGAAGGTAATCGTCAGTCCCGCGTTGAAGCCGAACTGATAGCTGAGCACGCTGAAAACGGTGATGATCCCGATGACCAGTATGACCAGCGTCGCGATCCGTGCCACCAGCAGCAGGTTCAGGTCTGACAGGTAGGACCGGATGGTCAGGCCCAGGCTCACCACGAGGATGAAGCTGACCAGGCCGGGAACCAGCTCCGTCTGCAGGAAAGCCAGCGCGATCAGCACGGGCATGAAGGTCCCGGAGGTTTTCAGCCCGACGAGAACACGCATCAGCACAACGACGAGCGCGCCCACCGGGAGCAGCATGATCAGTTTGAACATGCCCTGTTCGGCAATGGGCAGGCTGTACAGCGAAATATCATATCCCGGGGCCCGCTCGCTGGTCAGCGCGGCAGCGGACCGGCTCTGGCTGATCATGGAAAAGGTTACGCCGCTGTTGGTGCCGCCAAGGACTTCCAGCACCGCCGGGGTCGTGGTCTGCCAGAGCAGGAGCTGACGGTCGTCTGCCACCAGTCCGCGGGCGGGATCGATCAGGTGCCACTCGCCGTCCTGCCATACCTGTACGAATTCTTTCAGGCTCTGGCGTCGTCGGCCGTCTTCCAGCTCGAGCACCTGCACCGCGCGTGCGGCCGCTCCCGCTGTGTTCAGCCTGCAGCACCTGCAGCGCGGCCGTCAGGTAAGGTTCATCCCAAGCGCGAGAAGGCGCGGGGCCTGGTTCCTCTGCAGGTACCTGATAGCCCTCATCCTGCACCAGCTCCAGCTTGTAGTAGAGCACTTGCTCTCCCGTTGCGTTGCGCTTGGTCCAGTGTGCCCGGTGCTGTTGGCCCTGGGTGGAAAGCTCGAAACCGAAACCCGACGACGCGCTGGATTCGTTGATGCTGCGAAACCTCGATTGCTCGGGTGGCAGGGTCAGCAGCACCTGCGTGCTGCCGCCTTCGGCGAGGTATTCCACTCTGGCCTCCACCTGCCACACGGTCTGCTGGGTGCCGGGCAGCAGGGGTATCCGATAGGCATTGTGGCGGAAGGTCGCGGTGCCCAGGCCGATTAGCAGCAACAGCGCAACCAGAAACAGGAATGGCCCCCGTTGTCTCATTTCCAGCTAGTTCTTCTGCTGTGGTTTGAAGACGGGCTGAATGTACTGCTTGCCAACGTCCACCAGAGCTACATCCGTGAGGAAATTTCTTCCCAGTATCAGCTCGAAGTCGAGGTGGGAGCGATCGGCCAGCGTAAAATCCACGACCTGGTTGAGATTCCCCAGCCTTACGCGCAGGCTGACCACGGGACGGCGCGAACCTTCGGGGTCCGCCTGCTGATACACCCTTACATAGCGCAAAATTTCTCTCTCGAGCGTCACCATGTCTTCGTCCACCCTGATGTCGAAGCGGACCCAATCATCTCCGTCCCGTTCGAATTCGACCAGATTTTCAGAGTGCAGCGAACTGGAACTGGCACCCGTGTCTATTCGCGCCTCGAGCACGGCCTGGGGCGGATCGATCCAGATGCGCTCCAGCTCGCCCACGACCAGCTTGTCCCCGGAAACTTCCACCGTCCGCACAGCTTCCTCGTCGCACCGGTTGATTGCCAGGTCGGCGGGGGACTGACACGATGCAGAAACCTGTCCGGGCAGGGCCTCCATCTCGGTCTGCAACTGCAGGATGCGCGCGTTCAGCGTAGCGACATTCACAGACGTTTCCGATTCCTGAGCCTGCGAGGCGGCCTGGGCCTGGGCGAGCTGAATCTGTAGCCGGTCCACGCTGCTCTGCAGGTCGTCCATCCGGGTCAGCACCGGGCTGGACTGCCTGGGCGCCATGCAGCCGCAGAGGCAGCTCAAAGCCAGGCCGAATAGCAAAAGGCCGCGGGTTGACGGCATCCGCGGCCAATGTTCGTCTTTTTTAATCATTCGATTCAAATGCCCCCAGGCTGAGCAAGTCTACTGTGAGCGATGTTGGCTTGATACTGTATATATATACAGTTAAAGTAAAGCTCGCCGTCGTTGAGGAAGCACCGAAAGGGCAGCGTCAGAGCACCGCCACCCTAACGCTATCGAATCAGTGCGCCATGAAAAATCGGATCCGCTTGACTCCAGAAGCCGGGTTGGCCACTCGGTTGGTAAACCCCTTGATAACTCCACAGGTAACTCCACAGGTAACTCCACAGGTAACTCCACAGGTAACTCCACAGGTAACTCCACAGGATTGATAAAAGGCCGCGGTGCAACCCTTAACCCCCCCAGCCGATTTCTTGCCCGGCACAGCGAGCCCGTGGACGATGGCTGGCATGCGCCCGTTGCGGGCCATCCCTGGGGTCGGCCTGCTGGCGCGCAAAATCAGGAGCAGGAAAGCGTTCAGGAACCCTGGGTTGACGACCCGGACCCTGAAACGCAGTTGCTGCCCGACCGGACACGGCAGCTCATCACCCGCAACCAATCTCCGGACATTTCCTTCGATCGATCCATCAACCCCTACAAGGGCTGCGAGCATGGCTGCGTCTACTGTTTTGCCCGCCCGACCCATGCCTATCTCGATCTTTCCCCCGGCAGAGACTTCGAAACCCGCATCTTCTACAAGACCCGGGTACCGGAGCTGCTGGAAGCGGCCCTCGCGAAACCGGGTTATCGGTGCCGGACCATCGCGATGGGCACCAACACCGACCCCTACCAGCCAGCAGAGAAAAACCTGAGGATCACGCGGGACATACTGGAAGTGCTGCTCGCTCACCGGCACCCCGTCAGCATCGTCACCAAGGGGCAGCTCATCCTGCGCGACCTCGATCTGCTCTCGGCGCTCGCTGAGCAGGGCCTGGTGTCGGTAGCCGTCAGCCTGACGACGCTGGACAACGAGCTGAAAACCCGGCTGGAACCTCGCGCTGCGGCTCCGGCGGCGCGGCTGAGAGTGCTAAAGACGCTCAGTGATGCCGGCGTTCCCTGCGGGGCGATGATCGCGCCCGTCATACCCTTCATCAACGACCATGAAATCGAAGACCTGGTTGCGGCCGCTGCCGAGGCCGGTGCCCGACATCTGGCCTACATACTGCTGCGTCTGCCGCTGGAAGTTGCCGATCTCTTCGAGGCGTGGCTTCAAGCGCACTACCCGCTGAAGGCGGAACGGGTGATGAGCGCCGTTCGGGCCAGCCGCGGCGGCAAAGCTTACGACGCCAGCTGGGGTAAGCGCATGCGCGGTGAGGGGGTACTCGCGGACCTCATTGCCAGGCGGGTTGCCGTCGCCCTGCGCAGGCACGGTGTCGATCAGGGTAAGTTTCCCGCCTTGCGCACGGATCTTTTTCAGCCCAAGGGACGAGCGCAGATGCCGCTGTTCTAGAAGCGGTTGCGCACGGAGCGGTTGCGCACGGAGCGGTAGCGAACAAAAAGCACCAGGCCCAGCATCGCCCACACCAGAATCATGGCCCATTCATACGGCCAGATCAGCGCAGAGGGGCTTCCGGGTAGATACGCGCTGAGCAGAGCAACCGCGAGAACGATGGCCCCACCGCCCACCAGACGCGGTCGGCGGATACGGAATGGCCTGGGCATGTCAGGTTCTTTTCGTCGCAGCGCCAGGAATGCCACGGGCACGAAAAGGTAGGCAATCATGGTCGCGAAGCTTCCCGCGTTGATCATCCACACCAGCACCGTGCGTCCGAACAGGGGCGCCAGACAGCTGAGCAGGCCGATGGCCGCGATGCCGACCCATGGCGTGCGGTAGCGGGGGTGCAGGCGGGCGAAGACCGCGGGCACGAAGCCCGACTTCGCCAGGGCGAAAAGTACCCGGCTGCCGCCGATGACGAATGCGTTCCAGCTGGTAAGAATGCCGGCGACGCCTCCGAGGACCAGCAGCGCCCCTGCCGCAGGGTGGCCCCACACTCGGCTTGCAGCATCGCCCGTCGCCATGCTGCTGGCGGCCAGGGAGGGGGCATCCAACGCCATGGCCACGGTGAAGCCCACCAGGCCGTACCAGGCGACGGCCAGAAAAACCGAGACGATGAGTAGCGTGCCGATTTTCGCCGGCGGCAGATCGATTTCTTCGGCGGACTGAGGAATCACGTCGAATCCCACCAGCAGCGCGGGAACCATGATCAGCACGGTGAGAATGCCGGTGGCAGGCTCGGCGATCCAGGGGCGGGCGTTTTCCAGCGAGCCAAAGCTCACGGCGCCGGTGGCGAGCACAAGACCGCAAATGAAGATCAAGCCGATGGCGAGGGTCTGCAGGCGCGCCGCGGTCCGGATCCCGAGGACGTTCACCCAGGTGACCAGCAGCGCGCTGCCGGCTCCGATCAGCACGAAGCCCAGATCCACAGGTGCGCCCAGCACTTCCCAGAGCACGCCGATACGAATCTGCGGCGCCAGGTACTCCACGGCCGTGGGCAAGGCTACCGCCTCGAACAGGCAGACGTTGAGATAGGCCATCAGCAGCGCCCAGGTGCACACAAATGACCAGCCAGCGCCCAGCCCGCGGTGGGTGTAGACGTGCTCGCCACCGGCCAGTGGCATCGCTGAAGCCAGCTCGCTGTATGTCAGGCCGATGAGGGCGATGGCGAGCCCGCCGGCCGCGAACGCGATGAGAGTGCCGATGGAACCGGCGTTCGTGACCCAGTAGCCGGCCATGAGCACCCAGCTCCAACCGATCATGGCGCCGAAGCCCAGCACGACCACTTCTCTGGTTTTGAGGACCCGGATGAAACCGGTTCTTTCCGGCGGGACAGCGTTTTCCTGCATGGCGGTGGACGATTGCTGGGGAAATAGGCAAGCATAGTAAAACAGTTCCAGGCCGTCCCGTATGAACCCGTCAGAACAAGCGAAGGAAACGTAGGCTTGCCCCGGATCATTCCCATACAGCACCGCCAGAAAAATCTCGAAGTTCGCCTGGAAGATGACGGGTCGCTGGAACTCTACCTCGACGGCTGCCTGCGCAAGCGTCGGGAGCCTGGCGCTCGGCAGCCGCGCTATGTCTGGACCAACGTAGAGCTGGAGTGGGAAGAACACCACTACGTCGAGGCACGCTACTGGGCGGATGACGATCGGTTGCAGGTCACGGTCAACGGCAACGTGCTGATGGATCAGCAGGTGGGGCAGGGTTAGGTCAGCACCAGCTACCGGTGCCTTGTCTCGCTGGAAACCTTCCAGGCAGCCGACGCGAGCCGCTTGTTGACGCGGCGCTCACGGCGAATCCGTTATGATTACGAATTCTCAGTTCAACCTTTGATCCAGAGGACTAACAGTTATGCAAGAGCACTCACGAGACGCGATGCTGGGGCTGCTCGAGCGCCAGCGGGAAGACTATCTGCAAGAGGGCGTGGTGAGCGCTGCGACCCGTCAGGATCGCCTGGAGCGCGCCATCAGCCTGCTAATGGCCCATCAGGATCGCCTGGTTGAGGCCATGAGCAGCGATTTCGGACACCGCAGCTCGCACCAGTCGCTGTTTACCGATATCGCGGGTTCGGTAGGCCCGCTGCGGCACGCGCAGAAGCACCTGGAGAAGTGGATGCGTCCGGAGAAGCGCAAGGCCGGCCCTTTCCCATTGAATGTGCTGGGTGCGAAAGCCCGAGTAGATTACCAGCCGCTGGGAGTGGTTGGCGTCATAAGCCCATGGAACTTCCCCGTGAATCTGACGTTCACGCCGCTGGCGGGGATTCTGGCTGCCGGCAATCGCTGCATAATCAAGCCTTCCGAGTACACCCCCGAAACCTCCGCAGTCATGGCGGAGATTTTTCCCACGGTTTTCGATGAGCTGGAAATTGCGGTGGTTACCGGTGGGCCGCAGACCGGGGCGGATTTTTCGTCGCTGCCGTTCGACCATCTGCTGTTCACCGGCGCGACGTCCGTTGCCCGCCATGTCATGCGGGCGGCGGCGGAGAATCTGGTCCCGGTAACCCTGGAGCTCGGCGGCAAATCGCCGGTGGTGGTAGGGCGGTCAGCCGACATGCAGAAAACCACGGATGCCATCATGACGGGCAAGATGCTCAACGCCGGGCAGATCTGTCTGGCACCTGACTACATATTCGTGCCTGATGAGCGGATCAACGAGTTTGTCGAATCCTCTGCTCGTTCCGTTGAGAAGATGTTTCCGACTCTGCTGGACAACCCGGACTACACCTCGGTGGTCAATCAGCGTCACTACGAGCGGCTGACGGGCTATATCGCTGAGGCTCGCGAGAAAGGGGCCAACGTGGTAGAGGTCAACCCGGCCAACGAGGATTTCCGGCAGCAGCCGCATCACAAAATTCCGCCAACGTTGATCATCAACCCGGACGATTCCCTGCAGGTGATGCAGGATGAGATTTTCGGTCCTGTCCTGCCGGTCAAGGGCTATGGCCGGTTGGAAGACAGCATCGATTACATCAACCATCACCCCCGCCCCCTTGGCCTCTACTACTTTGGTACCGACAGCGCGGAAGAAGCAAACGTACTCAATCACACCACGTCCGGCGGCGTCACCGTGAACGACGTGGTGATGCACGTGGCTCAGGAGGATCTTCCTTTCGGTGGCGTAGGGCCGTCCGGCATGGGTGCCTATCACGGCCTGGACGGTTTTCGAACCTTCAGCCACGCCAAAGCTGTCTTTTCTCAGTCCAAAGTGAACGTGGCTGAGCTCGCCGGGTTGCGTCCTCCCTATGGAGAGAAGATGCTCAAGATGGTTCGCCAGCAGATGCGGTGATGAAGCAACCTTGCTCCCGGAACACACCGGCCCGGCATCCCGGGCACCTCGAA
The DNA here is from genome assembly GCA_947258825.1 of uncultured Pseudomonadales bacterium. GTDB lineage: Bacteria > Pseudomonadota > Gammaproteobacteria > Pseudomonadales > Azotimanducaceae > UBA7803. Next base: position 56,703 of record CAMYJX010000045.1, on the reverse strand, counting down.
GCGCTGCGGAGCGAGCAGGCGGAAGCGTTCGACCGGGACGGCTATCTGGTGGTACCTGGGCTTTGTCCGGATCCCATCTGCGACCGCATCTTGGAAGATGTGCAAGAGGCGCTGTCTCCCGTGCTGGGTCCGGCGGAGTTCGAGGCTGACCTGGGCTATCCGGGCGCGCCGCCGGACCGGGGCGCCAAAGGTGGCGATACCCCCCGTAGGCTGCTGCATGCCTACGCGCGATTTCCCCCCCTGCGGCCCTGGCTGACAGGCGCCGAGGTCCAGGGGTATCTGCAGGCGTTGCTGGGCAGTGAAAATGTCGCCCTTTCTCAATGCCATCACAATTGCATCATGACCAAGTATCCCAACTACAGCAGCACAACCCTCTGGCACCAGGACGTTCGCTTCTGGTCTTTTCAACGTCCGGAGCTGGTATCGCTCTGGCTGGCGCTGGGTGAAGAACGAGCCGAGAACGGCGCGCTGCAGGTCATTCCCGGATCCCACAGCAAGGCGTTCCCAGCCGAGCTGCTGGACGATGCGCTTTTTCTGCGGACGGACGTGCCGGAAAGCCGGGCGCTCGTCGATCAGGCAATTACGGTAGAGCTGAATCGCGGCGACGCTCTGTTCTTTCACTGTCGGACGCTTCATGCGGCCAGAAAGAATCAGACGGACCGCGTGAAGCTGTCCGCTGTTTTCACCTATCATGAACAGGACAACCGGCCAGTCCCTGGGACCAAGTCCGCGCAGTACGCAAGCATCGCGCTTTAGGCGCGGATGCATCCGCGTTGCGGGGCGCCGCACCTCGAGGTCAGTAGAGCATGTCTGACGAAGAATTTTTTCGCGATGCCATGCGTGATGTCGCGCCGCTGCAGCACAAGCGGGTGAAACACGACCGAGCACCCGCCGAGGTAACCCCGGCCCAGCTGGAGCGCCGGGAAGCCGCCCTGGGCAATCGCGAACGGTCGCCCAAAACGGATCCTAACTACCTGACCCTCGGCGAGGTGAAGCAGCTCGATCCCAGAGAGATCCTGGCGTGGAAGAAGGATGGCGTGCAGCACGAGGTCTTCCGCAAGCTCAAGTCCGGCAAGTACCCCATCGAGGCAAAGCTGGATCTGCATCGGCTCACGGTGAAAGAATCCAGAGCGGAGGTGTTCCGTTTCACGGCGCTGGCGCTGGCCAAAGGCTGGCGCACCGTGCTCATCTCCCACGGCCGGGGCGAACGCAGCCCCACCCCGGCGCGCATCAAGAGCTATGTGGCCCACTGGTTGACTCAGATTCGCGATGTCATTGCCTACCACAGCGCGATTCAGCAGCACGGGGGCACCGGATCTGTTTACGTGATGTTGCGCAAGTCGGAGGCGGCTCGAGAGCGGGCGCGAGAGCAGCACGGCTTGAAGAGCGAGAGCGGACCTGGATCCTGACTTCTGCAACTTCTAGGGTCCAGCGTCTTTCCGGTTGATCGGCTTACGCTGGCCAGGCCGCGTCGGCGATCAGCGCGGTACGTTTGCGCACGTCCTCTGGCCAGGCGGCGATCAGGCCGGCGAACGCGACAGAATCACCAGCAAACAGCGCCCGCATGGCCTCTTCGAAACCCGGGGCATTTCCAGCCACCGCGATAGCGAAGCGGTAAGCGGCCTCCTGGGCGACCCGCCTCTGGGCGTCAGGATCCTTAGCGGCCGCGTCAACCAGACGGCGCAGCGTTACAGAGGCGCCACCGGGCTGACCGGACAGCCACTCCCATTGACGGGGCAGCAGGGTGATCTCGCGGCTCACGACCCCGAGTTTGGGCCTTCCGCGGGTTTTGCGCAGGCTGGGCAGCGCGTCGGCGATGTTTTCCCGGATCCAGGCTTCCGTTTCGGCGTCGCTGCCGTTCAGCATGACGTCCGTGACTCGGCCGGATTCGGCATCGAATATCAGCACCAGGCGTTTGCCCTGGGTGTGCAGATGGGCTTTTACCGCCCGGGCGACGCTCAGAAGGTCGCCGTGGGCGATCTCTTTGCCATCGTCAAAGGCGCAGAATGTACGGATCATGGTTTTGCCTCTCCAAACCGGCGGTGAAATTTACCCGGGTAAAAGAGGAAAGTCAATTCTACCCGGGTAAAATATTCGCCTAGTCGGGTACCGGCCGAAAGCCCAGCAGCGAGACCTTGTAGGTATCCGGGTCGCCGTGATGCGCCTGGGTGCCGTTGCCGGATTCCAGAATCAGGACGGCCTGGCGGTCGCCGGCCAGATTGACCACGTCATCGCACTGCCAGCTCTGCTTCCTGAAGTGGGCCAGCAGGGTTTTGCCCAGGGTGTGCAGATGGGTAGGCGCGAGGCTGACGCCGACCAGCCAGCGCTGCTCGCAGACGGCAACGAAGCTGCGAAAGTAAGCGGGTCGTTTAAGTTCGCGTTCGGAGATGTCCAGCTCGCCTTGCTCGATGATGCCCGGTCCGGCCTGCAGCGCGCTGTGGAAGAGGTTCCGCTGGTACGCCCGCCGGTGCACTACCCCCATGCCGGCGTCATTGATGCCCAGAATGCGGGTGTAGCCGTGGACCTGCACGGGGCTCAGCGTTTGGCCATTGGCCTGCAGCAGGCCCACAGGTTCCAGGCTGTTCAGCTCGGATACGAACCCGCTGCCGATGACCGCGGCAAAATTACGGTCCTCCAGCGCGTCGCGGGCGGAGATCCCCTTTCTTGGCATCCCCAGTAGCACCGGTTCCATGAGGCCGGGATCGATTTCCAGCAGCAGCAGCGTGCCATCGCCGCTGCCGATGATCTGTGCCGAAAGCCCCGGGCGGTTCAGGTCGACCACGAGCTCTCCGCTTTCCGGGATGCCGCTGCGGGGAACCGACGTCGCCGGCCCGTTGCCGGTGGCCTTCGGCGATTGCGCCTCACCACATCCGACGACTAGCATCGACGTCAGCAGCAGGCAGCCAAAGCGGTTGCTCACGCTCACGTTGAGCTGCTCGGTAAATTTCTCAACAGAGTTCTCAACAAGAGGAGAGGCTCATTCAGTTGCTACCCCGCAAGAGTAGCCTCGCCTGACCGATCCAGTCCTCTCGAGATACCCGGCCCCTGAAGCGGATCTGTGCCTCGATTCGCTCCACCTCCGCGTCCGTCAGGTTCGCGATCTGCTCGAAACGCTGATATCCCAGGGAATTGAGGTCGCGCTCCAGCTTGGGGCCGATTCCTTTTATCCGCTTGAGGTCATTGCGGACGCCTGTCGCGGGCGACGCCGGAGGCATCGGTGGAGGGGTTGCAGCGGCGTCTGCAGCCGTTCCCGGTGGCGATTGCGCAGCGCTTTTCCTGGCCACCGACAACGTGGCCGGATCGAAATCGTCGACCGCAACCACCCGGGCCACCGCCAGCTGTGCCTGGCGCACCTGGTCCGCTTCTTCCTCGCTGAACTCACCGCTGGCAAGCGCGGCTTCTATCAGGGTGTCGACATTGCCCGGGGTCACCACCTCGCGGGTGAGCGCCCGCAGGTGGCGCTCGGCCTGAGAAGAATCGATCACCGCTGCAAAAGCGTTGTTGAGCTCAGCGAGCCCCTCGCCCTGAGTCGGCATATACATGCCGCTCAAGAGACGCTCTCTCGCCGCGCCCGGTGACAGAAGCACCCGGGCGGCGCGTTTGCCCAGATTGTCCGAGGGCTCACGGTAGAACAATCCCAGGGGAAATATGATGGTCTTCAGCGGCCGGCGCAGCCACCACACCGGAAAGTTTCGAATCACGTTGATCAGGCCGGTCTGAATCGCCAGCAGGCTGTCACGCATGGCCCAGTTCAACAGCGGCAGATCTTCTGCAGGTCGACCCGCATTCTCGTGGGCCTTCAATACCGCGGACGCCATGTACAGATGGGCCAGCACGTCTGCCAGGCGGCCGGATATCTTCTCACGGAATTTGAATCGGCCGCCCAGCACCATCAGCACCAGATCGGAGATGAGAGCGAAAGCGGAGCTCATGCGGGTCAGCTGACGGAAATAGTGCGCCGTTGGTCCCTCGGTGGGGGTGCTGACCAGCCTGGCGCCGGTCAATCCCATCCACAGCGTGCGAACGAAGTTGGACACCGTGAACGCGACGTGGCCAAAGAATGCGGCGTCGAATTCGGCGAGGCCGCGTTCTGTGTCCCCGTCCGCCGCTGCCCGCATTTCCCGCAGTATGAAAGGGTGAGCACGAATGGCCCCCTGACCGAACACGATCATGCTGCGGGTCAGGATATTGGCGCCTTCAACGGTTATGCCGATGGGAATCATCTGATAGAGGCTGTTCAGATAGTTACCCGGGCCCTGCATGATGCCTTTGCCACCGTGCACGTCCATGGCGTCGTTTATTGCCCGCCGGTTGCTTTCGGTGAGGTAGCTCTTGGCGATGGCAGTCAGCACGCTGGGGCGCTCCCCCAGCATCAGAGCCGTCAGCGTCAGCAGACGGGTCGCATCGTCGCGGTAGGCATTGCCCGCCAGCCGTGCCAGCACGGCTTCGACGCCTTCGAAGTAGCCGATGGGCATTTTGAACTGCTTGCGGACGCGGGCATAGGCGCCCGTTGCGTGTGCGGCCAGCTTGCCTCCGGCAACGCCCAGCGCCGGCAGGGAGATTGCCCGCCCGGCGGCCAGGCTCTGAACCAGCATGGTCCAGCCCTGACCGATCTGCTCCGCCCCACCGATGATCGAATCTATGGGGATGAACACGTCCTGGCCCTGAGTCGGGCCGTTCATGAATGCTGCACCGCTGGGCGAGTGGCGTCGACCGATGGTTACCCCTGGCAGGTCCGTGGGCACCAGCGCGCAGGTGATGCCCAGCTCCACTTCGCCACCGAGCAGCCGGTCCGGGTCGCGCGCCTTGAACGCCAGGCCCAGCAGCGTGGCCACCGGCGCCAGGGTGATATACCGCTTGTCCCAGGTCAGGCGGAAGCCCAGAACTTCCTGGCCCTGCCACTGCCCCCGACAGACGATGCCGCTGTCGATCATGGCGCCGGCGTCGGAGCCGGCCACCGGCGACGTGAGCGCGAAGCAGGGAATGTCCTCTCCTGAGGCCAGCCTTGGCAGGTAGTGGGCTTTCTGCGCCTCGGTACCGTAGTGCTGCAGCAGCTCGCCGGGTCCCAAGGAGTTCGGCACCATCACCGTGACGGCGGCGCTGACGTTGCGGGTAGCGATCTTCATCACCACCGCCGAATTGGCCAGCGGCGAAAATTCCAGCCCTCCGTAGGCCTTGTCGATGATCATGCCGAAAAAGCGATGCCGCTTCAGGAACGTCCACACTTCCTCCGGCAGGTCACGATCCTGCTGAATCTGCCACTCGTCGAGCATGGCGCACAGCTGCTCTACCGGGCCGTCCAGGAACGCCCGCTCTTCCGCGGTGAGTGACGCTCTGGGTGCGTGCAGCAGTCGAAGCCAGTCCGGGTCGCCGGAAAACAGCTCGGCATCCCACCAGACGGTTCCCGCATCCAGCGCCGCCTGCTCGGTTTCCGACAGCGCGGGCAGGGTGCGACGAAACCACCCGAGGAGGGGGCGAGTAATCCATGACTGGCGCAGCTCCGCATACCCCAGGGCGGCGAAGCCGGCGAAAATCAGCACCAGGGGAACGCTGGTCCAGAGGCTGATGGCGTCGAAGATGACGGAAATGATCGCCAGACCGCCCAGCGTGGCTATGGCGAGCTGATGGCTGGCCCGATGGTAAGCCAGAGCGCCCACCGCCAGCACGACTACGAGACAGAATGTGAGGGTCACCAGATTGTTCTCCGGGCTGGATGTTGTTTAACAGAGCCCCCATTGGAGGCAACACGCCTTCGCAGTTTACACGGGTAGCGTTTCCAGCAGAGTGATCCGTTTGGCGGGAAATTCACGCCTCTTTCGCGCGCCCGCTACGGAAACTTCACCGCGTTTGCCGGATTCTAGGGTAATGGTATCTCGAAAAAGTCTCTGCTCGCTCTGGAGCATCCCGATGATTCGCCGCCCTGGAACCGACGCGCGTCCCTTTCCACGAAAAACTGGCTCGAAAGTCATGTTGCAGGGAAGCACGCCGGCACGACTGCTCTTGCTCCTCTGCTGGGCACTCGCCTGTGCAGCGACGGCGGATGACGGCCACTACCGGTTCGACACGCCAAGCCGTGACGGCACGGGTAAGATCTACATGGGTCGCGAGATCTCGCACGTCATGGGGCACCGCGGTGCGGGCTGGCTGGAACGACCGGATCGGCAGCGGGAAGAGCGAACCGACCTGCTGGTGGGGCGCCTGCCCATCGAAACCGATTACGTGGTCGCCGACATCGGTGCCGGCACCGGCTACTTCTCATTCCCGGTGGCGGAACGCGTCCCCAACGGCCGGGTTCTGGCTGTTGACATACAGCCCGAGATGCTGGCCATCGTCGAGCAACGCAAGCGTGATCGTGGGGTAGACAACGTGGAGCCGGTTTTGGGGACCATCACCAACCCCGGCTTGCCCGCCGCAGCGGTTGATCTCATCTTCATCGTCGACGCCTACCACGAGTTCTCCCATCCGCGGGAGATGGCGACGGCCATGTTCGAAGCGCTCCGCCCCGGCGGCAACCTGGTGCTGGTGGAGTACCGGGCCGAAGACCCCACCGTGCCCATCAAGCGGCTGCACAAGATGAGCGAAGCTCAGGCCAGAAAGGAGATGACGGCGGTGGGTTTCGACTGGTTGGAAACCGGCGCTTATCTGCCCCAGCAGCACGTCCTGGTATTTGCTAAACCGCCGCTGGGTGCCGCAGTGAATCCGAGTGCGGGTAGGGTTGCTATCCGCTAATCTCAGGGGATGCTGGAAGATCTCCCCGCAGCCGCTAACGACCGCCAAGCGCAAGCTACGCCGTCGGGTTCGTCCCTGGTTCCTCTGGTGATCGGGGTAACCGGACACCGTGACCTGGTGCCGGCCGAGATTCCCGGCATTGAAGCCCGGGTCCGCGATTTTCTCAGCGGCCTGCAGGAGCGCTACCCGAACCTGCCGCTGCGGGTCATGAGCCCGCTGGCCGAAGGGGCGGACTGTCTGGTTGGCCGGGTGGCCCGAGAGCTAGGCATCCCGCTCACGGTGCCGCTACCCATGCCGGTCGGGTCGTATGAACAGGACTTCAGCGGGCCCGAGGCGCTGGCAGAGTTTCGGGGATTGAGCGCGGCCGGTGAGTGCTTCGAGCTGCCCCTGGTGCCTGGTAACACTCCCGAATCGATTGCCGAGCATGGCCGCGCGCGCGACCTGCAGTACGGCCAGGTCGGCACCTACCTCGCGGCGCACTCACACATTCTGCTTGCCGTCTGGGATGGGGAACCCTCGGATCTGATGGGCGGTACTGCCCAGGTGGTGCAGTTTCACCAATACGACGTGATGCGCGGTTTTACCGCCGAGGATCGTCGGGCCCGTCTGCACTTCACGGCTGACGAGAGCGATCTGGTGTACCACGTCTTCTGCTCCCGGGCCGGCGCCGCGCAGCGCAACCGGGACGCCTGCAAGGTGGAATGGCTGACCTCGGATCAGGTAAAACCCAGAACCCTGTACTTGCCCGCTGGCTACGTCGAGATCTTCCGCCGCATGGAGGAGTTCGCCGAGGACCTGGACAACCACGAGGACCTCATTCAGGCGGAGTCCTGGCCCCTGTATCAGGTCCAGGACGAGGTGCACCTGCGGGAGGGCGCACAGCGCATCGACCGTGTTTTTCGGGCCGCCGACTGCCTGGCCAATCGCTACCAGAAACGCGTAAAGACTGCCTTGCTCATGATCTACGGCAGCGCTGCCGCTGCCGGTATCTGCTTCGTCGCCTATGCCGATCTTGAGGCCCTGGAAGTCATGATCTACCCCTATCTGGGATTTCTGTCGCTCAGCGTCGTGCTGGCGTACCTGGTGGGTCGTAACGACTGGCAGCGACGCTATCTGGAATACCGGGCCCTGGCTGAAGGCCTGCGGGTGCAGTTTTACTGGTCCGTGGCCGGCGTCAGGCAGGTGGGCGATACCAAGTACACCCACGATACTTACCTGCTCAGCCAGGACATCGAGCTGGGCTGGATCCGCAACGTGATGCGGGTCACCGGCGCGCGGGCCGACATCGGCGGCGGACCCGTGCCGGATAGCGCGCTGCAGTGGGTCATGGACGAGTGGGTGGGCGACGAAGCCAGCGGCCAGACCTCCTACTTCAAGCGCAAGCGCGCGGAGCGCGAACGGACCCACAACATGACCCGCAACATCGGCCGGGGCGCTTTCGTGCTCGCGGCCCTGGCGGCTACCGTGCTGGCATTTTCCCCGGCGGATTTTACGGATGCCGCGAGAAACGGGCTGCTTGCCGCCATGGGCCTGCTGCCGCTGCTGGCCGTGATCCGTGAAACCTATGCCCAGAAGCGGGCGGACCAGGAGCTGGTGCGCCAGTACCAGTTCATGCACGGCATTTTCAGTCGAGCCTATCGCATGCTCGCTGCTACCGACGACGTGGACCAGCAGCACCACATCCTGCGCAGTCTGGGTTCTGCTGCGCTGGAGGAAGTTTCAGAGTGGTTGCTGCGCTTGCGGGACCGGCCCCTGCAGTCGGCGGGCACCCCGACCTGAGTCAGATCCGGCCCTTACCCAGGTCCAGTCGGCCCCGGGCCAGGTTCAGCCGCAGCACGTCGCTGCCGCCCTCCGCCAGACGCAGGCTGCGCACCTGGCGGTACAGCACTGCCAGCGGGTGATCCTCGACCAGGGCGCTTCCGCCCACCAGCTGAATGGCGCTGTCCACCACCTCGCCGAGCGTCTCTGTAGCGAATACCTTGCAGGCCATACCCTCGTTCACCACGTTCTCACCGGCATCCGCCAGTCGGGCGGTGCGGTAAATCATGCTTCGAGCGGCGAACGCGCGAATGCGCAACTCCGCGTAGCGCAGTCGGACGCCTTCCCTGCTGCCCCGGGGTTTGCCGCTGCGGTCAGGCTGCAGCAGGTGGTCGGTCAGGTAACCGAGTACCCAGCGCATGGTCCCCGCGCTCTGGGCCGCGATCTGCAGACGGGTATCTCCGATCTGGCGCATGGCGCGGGGCATGCCTTCACCCGGCGTGCCGATGATGTGGCTGCGGGGCACGCGCGCCTCGTCGAAGCGGAAGGCGGCGTGTCGGCTGCCGTCGATGGAGCTGAATCGGCGGGTGATCTCGACCCCGGGAAGTGCGGTGTCGATCACCACCATGGCCGGACCCTTGTCGCCGATCTGCATGAGGGCGTTTATGAAGTCGGCATCCGCACCGCCGGTGACATACGACTTCTGGCCGGTAATCACCAGCGTGTCACCGTTCTCTACCGCCCGCGTCGGCGCAGGCGCGTCGTCGGGCTCGGTAAAGGCGAAACCGCCGCGCTTGTCTCCGGCCAGCAGCGGCGCCAGATAGCGGCTGCGCAGCGGTTCGCCCACCTCTGCCAGCACGCCGGGGCCGGGCCCGAACACGGCACCGGTATGGGGCGCGTTGGCGGCGGCGAGCTCGTCGCGGACCAGAGTCAGCTCCAGGGTCGTCGCTTCGCTGCCGCCGAAGGATACGGGCTGCGTCATGGCGAAGAATCCGGCCTTTCTGGAGGCATCGATGACTTCCCGCCGCGCCTGGTCGGCAGGCATGTCCCGTCGTGGCTCCAGGGTCTCGCTGGTGAAAGCGGAGACCCTCTCGAGGAGCGCCTGTTGCGATGGGGTCAGCTGCTCGGGCATGGGATCAGACCGCCGGCCCCACCAGGATCACCACGATGAGCAGTATGCAGATCACCATGGTGCCCAGGGCATAGACCAGCAGGCTTTCCTTGCGGGCTGCGGCGGCGAGAAATTCCTCGACTTCTTCGTCGCTCTTCACCGTTGTGCTGCTTGTCAGGCGGTAACGGGTAATGCCGTTGGGACGTTTGGGCAGCTTGACGAATAGCTCCGGGGTCGCCTCCAGGCGCGCGTTTACCTCTGCGAATCCGATTCCCGTGTGGCGGGAAATCTGGGTGGGATGCAGACCCGTATCGGGATGTTCCCGGAAGCAGTAATAGATGTCTTCCAGCTTCCGCTGCTTGCCGCGGAACCGAAATGTGATGGGTATGAAGCCGAGCATCATGGCGTAAGAGCCGTTCGCATTGGTCAACCGGTACGACGCGGAATTATACCCCTTTGCGGGCCACCGCGATGGCCCGCACCGGACGCGGATGCCCCTCCACCGTGAGTTCCGGGTTTGCCGGGTCCAGAGCTTCCGCCAGAGATTCAAAGGTCATCCAGGCGGTGCTGCGCTGCTCGTCGACGCTGGTGGCGGTGATGTCGACCATCTGCGGCTCCAGAAACCCGGCAGCGCTGAGCCAATCCAGCATCCTGTCGGCATCCGGGATGACCGGCACGTTGCGCATTCGCGCGTAACGTCCCGAGGGCATGAGCGGCCCGCCGTTCTCGACCACCAGCGACTCCAGAACCACCTGGCCGCCAGGACGGGTGTGCTGGAACAAAGCCCGGGCGTGCGCCTCGGGGTCGCGTCGGTGGTAGATCACGCCCATGCTGAATACCGTGTCGAAGCCGCCAACCTGATCGGGCTCCGGCAGCGCTTCGAAGCGCAGCGGCAGCACCCAGTTCTGATCGCTGGCCATGTAACGATTGATGGCCTGATGCTGAAGGCAGAAAACCAGCGTCGGATCTATCCCCAGCACCAGATCGGCCCCGACCTCGAGCATCCGCCAGCCGAAGTAGCCGTTGCCGCAGCCGACGTCCAGCACCCGCCGTCCTGCCAGGGGCGCAAGATGGGGGCGCACGCGTTGCCACTTCCAGTCGGACCGCCACTCGGTATCGATGTCCACGCCGAACAGGGAGAACGGACCCTTGCGCCAGGGATGCAGGGCGCGGAGGGCGTCCTTCAGCGCTGTTTTCTCTTCGGGCGTAGCCGGCCCATCAACGGTGACCGTGTCGCCCAGTGATCGGTGGCGGACGTTCAGGTTCGGCAATCGAGCCAGCGCCGCCTGCCAGCGCGGCATGTCGCCGTGGGCATCGGGCGCCAGCCCGTCTGACACTTGTCCCGGCAGCTTCTGCCAGTCAGGAAACGCCGCCCGCAGCGGCTCCAGCTTCACGGGCTGACCAGGAAAGACGCCCAGTTCAGGCATTGATACCACTTGCGGATCCGGGTGAACCCGGCCTCTCGAAATCGGTCACGATGGACGGCTTCCGTATCGATGATCATGACGTTTTCCAGCGCGCTGCGCTTCTGGCTGATCTCCAGGTCGCTGTAGCCGTTGGCGCGCTTGTAATCCAGGTGTACCGCGTCGTAGAAGGCGTCATCCTCCGGGTCGTCAAAGCGGACTTTTTCCGAGACGATGAGCAAGCCCCCGGGCGCCAGCGCGCGGCAGATCTGTCGCATCAGCGCGAGCCGGTCATCCGGGGCCAGGAACTGCAGCACGTAGTTCAGCAGCACCGCGCCGGCAGGTTTGAAGTCGAGCCCGCGCACGTCCCGGCAGAGGAAATGCACCCGCGGATCGGTGATGCGCTCAGCAGCCCTCTGGATCATGGCTTCCGAGCTGTCCACCGCGAAGACCTCACAGGCCTCGTTATCCAGAGCCCTGATCAGGGCCATGGTGGTGGCACCCAGAGAGCAGCCGAGATCGTAAGCTCGCGGGGCTAATTCCGGGTTCCGTTTCAGGTGCCGCGCCGCCAGCAGGCCGCTGACGGGGATCACCGTTTCGTAGCCGGGCACGGAGCGGCGGATCATGTCGGGAAAGACATCGGCCACGCTGTCGTCGAAAGCGAAATCAACGATCTGATTTTTCGGTTCCCGGTATACCTGGTCGCGTTGGCTCATAACAAACTCGAAATACTGACATGCTAAGCTGATGGGTTAGGGTGCACGAGAACAAGTTACTAGAAATTCGCTTCGAAAAGCGCCCATCGAAAGGCATGCATTTTAGCCATGGATAACGAGCAGCTCACCAACCCGGAGCTCTACATCAATCGGGAGCTTTCTCTGCTGGAGTTCAACCGGCGGGTGCTGGCGCAGTCGAAAGATGAAAGCGTGCCGCTCCTGGAGCGCCTGAGATTTCTCTGCATCGCCAGCGCCGTGCTGGATGAGTTCTTCGAGATTCGAGTTGCGGGTCTGAAGCAGCAGGAAGCCTACGGCGCCACCCAACGCGGCCCGGACAACATGAGCCCTTCGGAGCAGCTGCGTCACATCTACGATGTGGTACCGGAACTGGTTGCGGAGCAGTATCGGGTGCTCAATCGCGAGCTTTTACCGAAGCTGGATCGCCAGGGCATACGTCTGCTGGAACAGAACGACTGGAACGCCAAGCAGAAGCAGTGGTTGACACGCTATTTCAAAGGCGAGCTCGCGCCCGTGATCAGCCCCATGGCCCTCGATCCCGCACACCCGTTCCCCGAGCCGCTGAACAAGAGCCTGTGCTTCATCGTCGATCTGGAAGGCGAAGACGCCTTCGGTCGCAAGCTGGGTAAGGCCATCGTGCAGGCGCCCCGCTCGCTGCCGCGGGTGGTCAGGCTGCCGGACGCCTGTGCTCAAACACCTAACGAATTCGTCATGCTCTCCACCATCATCGAGTATCACGTGGAGGCGCTGTTCCCCGGCATGCGCGCGTCCGGCTGCTACCAGTTCCGCGTCACCCGCAACAGCGATCTGTTTGTAGACATGGAGGAGGTGGACGACCTGCTGCGAGCGGTTGAAGGTGAGCTTTCCTCACGCCGCTATGGCGACGCCGTGCGCCTGGAAATTGCCGACGACTGTCCGGATGATCTCGCCGCCTTCCTATCCGCGCAGTTCCAGCTGGCACGGGAAGACGTTTACCGGTGCGATGGCCCGGTGAACCTCATGCGCCTGTCCGCGGTTCCTGATCTGGTGGATCGGCCGGAACTGAAGTTTCCCGGCTTCACCCCCAGCATCAGCGATCAGGTGCGTCAGTCCGAGGACATGTTCGAGGCCATTCGTCAGGGTGACATGTTGCTGCATCATCCGTTCGAATCCTTTGCGCCCTTTGTCGACTTTCTCCGTCAGGCGTCGGCTGATCCTCAGGTGCTGGCCATCCGGCAGACGCTGTATCGCACGGGCACCGAATCTGCCGTGGTGGAGGCGCTCACCCGGGCCGCGGCCAACGGCAAAGAGGTGCTGGTGGTCATCGAGCTGCGGGCCCGCTTCGATGAAGAGGCCAACATCGAGCTGGCCAACCACCTGCAGAAAGCGGGTGCCCAGGTGGTGTACGGGGTAGTGGGGCACAAGACCCATGCCAAGATGGGTATGGTGATCCGGCGCGAAGGTCGGAGTCTGAAGCGGTACGTGCATCTGGGCACGGGCAATTACCATACCCGGACCACGCGCCTTTACACCGATTACGGCCTGTTCACCTGCAACGACGGTATTGGTCAGGACGTGCAGAAGCTGTTCCAGCAGCTGTCGTCCATGGGCAAAACCTCCCGGTTGAAGCTGATCCTGCAGTCACCGTTCACGCTGCACAAATCCGTGCTGGCCTACATCGACCGCGAGATCGAAGCCGCGCGGCGGAAGAAGCCGGCGCGGATATTCGCCAAGATGAACTCGCTGGTGGAACCTCAGGTGATCCAGGCCCTGTACCGCGCCTCTCAGGCCGGCGTCAAGGTGGACCTGGTGGTCCGCGGCGTCTGCGCTTTGCGGCCTGGGGTCAAAGGGGTGTCGGAGCGCATCCAGGTGCGCTCCGTTGTCGGCCGTTTTCTCGAGCACACCCGGGTGTTCTACTTCGAAAACAGTGATCCCGGGTTGTATCTGTCCAGCGCCGACTGGATGGGGCGGAATTTCTTCAACCGGGTAGAAACCTGCTTCCCCATTCTCGATGAGCAGCTGGAACAGCGGATATTGGCCGAGCTTCGCCTGTATCTGGAGGATAATTGCCAGTCCTGGGTGCTGCAGACCGATGGCACATACGTGCAACAGAAGGCACCGGCGAGCAAGCGACGTTGTGCTCAGGAGCAGCTGCTGGAGAAACTGTCCACCAGCTGAACGGTCGTCCACCCTGCCGCTGAATACCTTCCGTCTCAGTCGGAATTGATGGTCAGCTCTATTGGCACCGTTTTGAGATAGTCCGCTTCCTGCTCCAGATCCAGGCGGGTCAGCGGGTGCCGCGCGAGCCATTGTGCGGGCAGCGAAAGCCGGACCTTGTCGTCGCTGACCTTCACCCCGACATGGGGCAGCGGGGCTGAACCGCGGTTGCGGTGCAGCACCACGGCGATTCGCAGCAGCACCGCCAGACGGGTCATTCTCTGGCTGTCGCTGCCCGTGAAGGCTCCCTCGTCCATGGGAAATTTTCGCCGGTGAGCCCGCACCAGGGCTGCCAGCTGGCGCTGATCCGCGCTGGAAAACCCCGCCATGTCCATGTAGCGAAGCAGGTAGCCGCCGTGACGGTGAAACTGGCTGTGGGCAATGTCCAGGCCGATCTCATGCAGCTCTGCTGCCCAGGTCAGCACGCGAGCGTCGTTCGGGTCGGTCAGTTGCCAGGCTTCGGCTGCCTGGGCGAGCAGGCTGATGGCGGTTTCCCGGACCTTCCGACCATGTTTTTCATCGATGTGATAACGGCTCACCAGATCGCGCACCGTCGTGTCACGAACGTCCTGCTGGTAGGCCCTTCCCAGAAGGTCATGGATGACACCTTCTCGCAGGGCGCCGCTGGTGGCCTGCATCAGCTCGATATCCAGCGCTTCGAATATGGCGTAGAGGATGGCGACGCCGCCGGGAAATACCGCGGCCCGTTCCGTCGGTAGCCCAGGCAGCGAGATGTTTTCCAGCTGCTTGGCCTGCAGGAGCGATTTGCGGATCTTTTCCAGGCCTTCCCGGGTGATGCCGCTCTGGTCCAGGCCCATGTTCCGCAGCACCTGCTGGATGGCGAGGATGGTCCCGGATGCGCCCACCGCGGTGTCCCAGCCGCTGGATCTGTAAGCCTGCTGCACCGGCTCGAGTTCCTGCTTAGCGTGATTCACCGCCGCTTTGAACTGGTTTGCGCGGATCTTGCCATCGCCAAAGTAAGCGCGTGACAGCCCGACGCAGCCCATGTACAGGCTTTCGGTTCGCTCGGCCTGGAACCGGTGTCCCAGAATGATCTCGGTGCTGCCGCCGCCGATGTCGACGACCAGGCGTCGGTCGTGCTCGTCCTCGAGGGCGTGGGCAACTCCCAGATAAATCAGTCTGGCCTCTTCGCGGCCGGAGATGATCTCCACCGTGTGCCCCAGGGCAGCTTCGGCGCGACGCAGAAAGTCGCTCGCGTTGCTGGCCCGGC
>CAMYJX010000045.1:33043-41442 GCA_947258825.1 uncultured Pseudomonadales bacterium | reverse complement strand
GAGCGCCCGCGAGATGACGGGTTCGCTCAGGTTGTCGTCGTCGTCCAGCCCCTCGGCCAGGCGGACCATTTCTTTGATCTTGTCGATAACCTGAATGCGGCCGCCGGTTTCCTGGGCCACCATGAGATGAAAGCTGTTGGATCCGAGGTCCAGCGCTGCCAGCTGGTTCGAGCCGTCTTTTACGAACTGCGGGGACGGTTCTGCCATGAGCTCGGAGTTCGCGGAAAAGCGCATTCTAGTGGCTGAAGCGATGGACACAAGCCGGCTTCATCCGTCCGTGTCCGGATTGCCGTAAATGGAGGGAGGCAGCGGGCAATCCAGGGTTGCCGCGATGCCCTGCAGAAGCGCACCCTGACGCCCGGTTGCGCCGCCGTCGGCCAGCACGGTTGCCGCGCAGGCTTTTATCAATCTGGGTTTCTGCAGCGGCCGGAGCCCGCGAAGCTTGCGCAGCGCAGCGTTCAGGGCGCTGAAATTCGGATCGTCTGCCAGCAGGTAGGGGATATCCCGATCCGTCTCTTGAATGGCGGCCCAGGGCGGGGCCTCGCTTCCCGTTTTCTGCGGTTCTGATTCCAGAGCAAGCCCTGCCGTGCCAGCGGCAAACGCTTTGCTCACGCTGGCGGGGACCTGTTCCGAAGGTTCAAGGGTTTCCGGATCCTCGGCGTGCCGGGCGAGGGCGGCCAGCAGGACCAGCGCAGGCTCCGCCAGGTCTTCCAGCCTGCTGTAGCGCTCGCGCACCAGGGCAGGGCCCTCGAAATAGGGTTTGAGCTCTTTGATCAGCACGCGATGGAGCACCCACTCCATCAGGTCGATGTGTCTGTCCATTTTGATCAGCGCCCGAAGATTGCTCATGAAGCGCTGGTACTGGGGCCGGGACAGCGCTTTCAACGCGGGCATCGCCAGCTCCGTCAGGACCAGCGTGGGTGGCTCCGCGAGCCGGCGGACCCTGGGATAGAGCCGCAGCACTTCCAGCGGCACGCCTGGCTCGGCGTTGGCGTCAATCAGGTCCAGCTGCCTGGAGCGGACGTCTGCCTCTTCGTTCAGCACCAGCGCGTAGAAGACCGCCCGGCAGGCAAACGGATCATGGATCGCCTCCCGCAGATCCTCTGGCAGGACGTCGATGAGCTTGAGCGCCTGGTCGAGACTGTGTTCGGTCAGTTGGCCCACCGCTTCGGTGACCGCGTTGGGATCGTCCATCACCAGCAGTGATTCGCCGCCCGCTTGGGAAGACGGGGCACCTGCGACGGCTTCCGAGAACCCGGCGGCTTCCGAGAAGCCGGCGGCTAACGGATGCTCCGTTGCCGGCGCCGCTTGTGGTTCCTCGTGCTCCCCAACCGTTGGAACCTGCAGGATAGGATAGCGGCCGTTCCACCGCGGCTCGATGGCCAGTATCCGCTGGTCCAGGGGTGGATGGGTCGCCATGTAGCGATTCAGGAACATGGGCCCGATCTGACCGAAGAACATGTGGCTGGCTTCGCCAGCCGCCGCCGTCCTGATGGTGGAACCGACGCTGAGCCCGCCGATCTTCTTGAGCGCGCCCGCCAACCCTCCGGGGTCGCGGGTAAACTGCACGGCAGACGCGTCGGCAAGATACTCCCGCTGGCGGCTCACCGCGGCCTTTATCAGGTTGCCGAAGAAGGTGCCCGCGTAGCCGATCACCATAAAGCCGACTCCCAACGCCAGCACCGGAGCGCCGCCACTGCTGCTGCCCCGGCTGGAGCTGCGCCGGCTACTGTGCCCCACCCCGTGCAGCAGGCCGCGTCCCACCAGGCCAATGAATAGAATGCCGAACAGCACGGCCATCAGCCGCAGGTTCAGCCGCATGTCGCCGTTGAGGATGTGGCTGAACTCGTGGCCGATCACCCCTTGCAGCTCGTCGCGGCTGAGATGATCGATGGTGCCCTGGTTTACCCCGACCACCGCATCGTCGGGTGAGAAGCCGGCGGCAAAAGCGTTGATGCTGGGCTCGCCGATCAGGTAGACGGGTGGCACGGGAACTCCGGACGCGATGGCCATTTCCTCCACCACGTTGAGCAGCCGCCGCTGTGCCGAATCGGCGATGTCGCGGGTGAGGGGCGTGCCGCCCAGAGACTCGGCGATGGCCCGACCACCACCGCGCAGCAGAACGTACTTGTAGAGGCTGGCCACGACCACCGCGCCGATGACGCCGAAGCTGATCCAGCCCCAGTATTCTGCGGGCAGGTTGCTCAGCAGCCCGGTGATGCTCATGGGCTGCAGCCGCGCGTAGCTGGTGGTCCAGGCATAGACCAGGGCCACCAGCAGGTTGGTCAGAAAAATCAGGCTCAGCACCGCGGCGCCGAACAGGGCTGCCAGCTGCCAGGTTTTGCGCCGTGCCTGATCCTGGGCGCCGAAGAAATCCACGGTGGGGCTTCCGCTGAGCTTTCAGACGGTCAGCTGAACGAGACCTTGGGCGCCGCCTGAATCTCGGCGCTGTCGTCGAATTCCAAAAGCGTCGCGTCCGGCCCGTGGCCGAAGGTGCCTGCCAGCACCACCGGCGGGAAAGACTGCTTGTAGGTGTTGTATTCCATTACCTGGTCGTTGAAAGCCTGACGGGCGAAGGCGACGCGATTCTCGGTGCTCACCAGCTCTTCCTGTACCTGCATCATGTTCTCGTTGGCCTTCAGATCGGGATAAGCCTCCACCGCCACGTTCAATCGCGCCAGGGCGCCACCTACGGCGCCTTCCGCGCTGGCCAGTTGGCGAAGCGCATCGGCGTTCGCCGGATCGCCCGCCGCTGCCTGCAGCGCGGCGAGGGCATGATTCCTGGCGGCGGTGACCGCTTCCAGGGTTTCCCGTTCGTGGCTCATGTAAGCCTTGGCGGTTTCCACCAGGTTGGGGATGAGGTCGTAGCGGCGTTTGAGCTGCACCTCGATCTGCGAGAATGCGTTCTGGTAGCGGTTGCGCAGCGTCACCAGACGGTTGTAGATGGCGATGCCCCAGAAAACCAGGGCGGCCAGGACGACGAGAATAATGATCAGTTCCACGGGGTCTCCAACGGCAAGTCCAGTTGCCCCAGCAGTTTACGCCATCAGAAGGCTGTTGAATGTGGTTGATGTCACCCTGTGGGCTAACTGACTGCTTCCTTTACCGGAAATATTTGTCACACGGTAAGAGCCGAAAGCGCATTCTGCTGACCCGACTCCGGCGCTCCGCGCTGCCCTCAGTCGGCAAAGTTGCCCCGTTCGATGAACCTTCGGTTCTTAGAACGGGTCAATTTGCCTCCTTCGGCGTCGTCACAGGGTCCGCAGAACGCGCTTCCGGCTCAAGCCTCGTCGCAGGCCTTCCTCAGCCCAGGCTGGCGAGAAGTTATTCGCTCGGGCCCTCGATGTAACCGTCGGGCGCCGCACGGGGCTGCAGATCCCGGTGGCCATCATCAAGCCATTGACCGGGTGATTAGTGATTGGGAATGCGCTCGATGGACAGCTGTCTGAAACCCAGACCGCCGAGCATCTGGCGACGCCGAAGGAGGGTAATTGACCCGCCGAGCGCGCTGGCGCGACCCGGTGGGGCAACTTCCCCGACTGAGGGCAGCGCGGAGCGCCGGAGCCGGGTCGGCGGTCTGGGTTTCAGACAGCTGGCCCCGGACTGTTCATCGATCAACTTAATCAGTCAGGTAATCCGAGCACCCGCTTGGCGATGACGTTCAACTGCACTTCGCTGGTGCCGCCCTCGATGGAGTTTGCCTTGGAGCGCAGCCACTGCCGGGTCGTGTTCAGCTCGCGGTCGGCAAAGGCCTCGCTTTCCCAGCCCAGAGCCCGGGTACCCATGGCCTTCAACAGCAGTTCGTACTTTCTCTTGTTCTGCTCGGTGCCGTAGTACTTGAACATGCTGGCCAGGTTGCCGTCGCTCTGTCCCGCCTTGGCCTCTTCTGTAGCTCGAGCCAGGGTGAGCTGAAAAGCCCGGTCGTTGGCCCGATGATCGATGATGCTGCTGCGAATCGTCGGGTCGGCGATGCGTCCGTCCGCTTCCCCGAGGTATTCCTTGGCGGTGTCTTCCAGTCTGCGCCCGGAGCCACCCAGCGCCGACATGCCGCCAATGCCTGACACCATCTGCCGCTCGTGCTGAAGCAAGCGTTTGGCAATGGTCCAGCCCTTGTTCAGCTCGCCGATCAGGTTGCCCTTCGGCACTTTGACGTTGTCAAAAAAGGTCTGGCAGAACGGCGACGCGCCGCTGATGAGGCGGATCGGCGAGGTGGTTACCCCTTCCGTTGCCATGTCGAACAGCAGAAAGCTGATTCCCTCGTGTTTCGGAACGTTGGCATCCGTGCGAACCAGACAGAAGATCCAGTCGGCATCGTCGGCGTAGGATGTCCAGATTTTGGAGCCGTTGACCAGGTAGTAGTCGCCTTTGTCCTCGGCTTTGGTCTGCAGGCTGGCCAGGTCTGACCCCGATCCGGGCTCCGAGTATCCCTGGCACCAGCGGATCTCGCCGCGAACGATCTTGGGCAGGTGTTCCAGCTTCTGCTCGTGGCTGGCGAATTCAAGCAGGGCGGGGCCAAGCATCCAGATGCCGAAGCTCTGCAGCGCCGGACGTGCGCCGATGTTCCGCAGCTCTTCCTGCAGCACCTTGTTCTGGTCTGCTGACAAACCACCGCCGCCGTACTCGCTGGGCCAGGTGGGGCAGGTCCATCCCCGCTCCGCCATCCGCTCCAGCCAGACCCGGGATTCCGGGTTGACGAATTTCTCGCCGCGGCCGCCCCAGACGGTCTCAGCCTCGGGCATGGGCGTGCGCATTGCCGGCGGGCATTTCTCTTCCAGCCAGGCGCGGACTTCCGAACGGAAGGCATTGAGATCTGCCACCGTATGACTCCTCTAGATTGGGGATGTGACGAATTGTAGCGAATCCGGCGCCGTTGGCTACCCATTCCGGCGAACGTTAGTATGCGGAGTTTGGGATGAATAGGGGGATGACATGGCGGACGCCGGCGCCGGTTTCGATGCGCGCGAACTGCGCAATACCATGGGCCAGTTCTGTACCGGCGTGGTGATAGCCACCGGCTGTCTGGACGGTGAGCCCGCCGGTTTTGCGGCCCAGTCCTTCACCTCGCTGTCCCTGGACCCGCCGCTGGTGGCCCTTGCGCCCGGGAAAACCAGCACCAGCTGGCCGAAAATTCGCGACTCGGGCAGCTTCTGCATCAACATCCTGGGTGCCCATCAGAAGGCGATCTGTGACGTGTTTGCCCAGAGCGGCATCGATAAGTTCGCCGAGTTCTCCTGGCACGCCGGCGTCACCGGCGCGCCGGTGCTGGATGGTGTCATTGCTTATGTGGACTGCGATCTGGAAGAGGAACACGAAGCGGGGGATCACACCATTGCCGTGGGCCGAATCCGGGACATTCGGATTCTGGATGCCGATGCTGCTCCGCTGCTGTTTTTCCGGGGCGCCTACGGGCAATTCGAGTCGCTCTGACAGAGTCGCTCTGACAGAGTCGCTCTGACCGAGTCGCTCTGACAGAGTCGCTCTGACCGAGTCGCTCCGACGCGGGCGCTGCCCTGGATTGTATTGCCCATAAGTAAACAGATGTAAGCATTTTGAAAAGTAGCTTGCAATAAATATCCGATCGATCAACAATCCGGTTGACGATGGATCGCCGATAAACGCCATTGGAACGGCAATTCTCCGTGTATTAGCAGTATTCGTACTGGGGGATCAGATGAAAAATTACCTGTCTGGATTGGTTGTGGCGTTGGCCTTTGGTGTGTCAGCCAGCTCACACGCTGTGCTTCTTAACTTTGATCAATGTATTTCTTCCTGCGCAAACATCGGGACCACCGATGGCAGCGCCGTCGCCAGCGTGGCCTCGCTCGTTTACGGTGACAACGGCTCGGGCGGGGTCGACTTCACGTTGACGAGCACGACCTCGAATCTGGGGAGCTACGCTACCGCTAGCACCATCATCAGAGAGCTGTTTCTGAACACCATGGGCAGCATCGTTGCGACGCCGCTCAGCCCGGATATCGCCGGCGTGGGATTTCGATCGCTGACAAACGCCGGTTTGGGCTTCGATACCAAAGTGACCATTATGCAGGGTCAACTCGGGGATGAGTTGCTGAACGGCGAGTCCATCAGCTTCACGATCAATCAGCTGACCGAAGGTCAGGTTTCTCTGCCCAGCATGGTTCACGTGCAGCGGCTGGCCAATGGTGGGAGCGTGAAGATTGCCGCAACCGTGCCGGAGCCAGGCACGCTCGCGCTTCTGGGCATCGGCTTCGCGGCGCTGGGTTTTGCACGTCGTCGCACCCTCGCCCGCTAAACAACTCCCGTACCGAGGGAGTCCCTTAGCCGCAGCGGAATGGCGCTGCAACCCCATCCTGCCGGTCAGCTCAACCCGCTGACCGGCAGCGCGGCGCCGTGAATCGGCGCCGCCGCTTCTGAAGCCAGAAACCCGACGACCTTGGCCATGGCCTCCGGCCTGACCCAGAGGCTGAAATCGGCGTCCGGCATGTCCTGACGATTCCTTTCCGTATCGATGATGCTGGGCAGGATACAGTTCACGTTGATGCCCTGAGACTTCAGCTCCCCGGCCATGGCTTCAGTCAACCGGATGACCACGCTCTTCGACGCGCTGTACGCACCCATGTTGGCCATACCCGCCTGACCGGCGCCCGCACCGATGTTGATGATCTTGCCGGCCCCGCTCTCCAGCATCACGGGCACCACGGCCCGCGCCATGTTCAGTACCGATCGCGCGTTGAGGCCCATGAGGAAGTCCCAGGTCTCTTCCGTGGTTTCGTGCACTGCCTCGCCCATGGCGAAGCCACCGGCGATGTTGGCCAGCACGTCGATGGTGCCCAGACCTCCAACGATGTCTTCCACCGCCTGCTCGCAGCTCTTCGGATCCAGGAGATCGCAGGTGGCGGAGTAGTGGTTATTGTCTATCTCCAGCACGTCGAGCTGGGCCACCCGAGCGCCTTTGGCCGCGAAATGATCGACCACGGCGCGGCCCAGCGCGCCTGCCGCACCGGTTACCAGAACGATCTTGTTGTCGAACTCGCTCATGATCGTTTCCTCAGGAGGCCAGGGCTTCCAGCGCTTCCCAGTGCAGGTCGCCGAACTGGCCGTTGGGGTTTACCGGCTGAATGCAGACGTGGCTGGCGCCGGCGTCCAAGTGCTCTTGGATTCGGGCCTTGATTTTGTCCACCGAGCCCCAGGCGAAGGTTGCGTCGATGAATCGGTCGCTGCCACCGTTCTCGAAATCCGCTTCCTTGAAACCCGTTCGCAGCCAGTTGTTCCGGTAGTTTGGCAGACCGGTGTAAATGCTGGCCACCGGGCGCGCCAGCTCCCGCGCTTTGGCAGCGTCCGTCTCCATAATCACCTTCTGCTCGACGCACAGCCACCGATCCGGGCCCAGGATTTCCCGGGCCATGGCCGTGTGGTCCGGTGGGGAGAAGTAGGGGTGAGCCCCTGTGCACTTGTCCCGGGCCAGCTCCAGCATCTTTGGCCCCAGCGCGGCAATCACCGTTGGTGGCTCTTCCGATGGTGAGATGCCCTGATAGGGTGATGCTGCCATGGCGTCGAGATACTTACGCATGGTGGCCACGGGCGGCCCGTAATCCAGGCCGCGAACGCCTTCCACCAGCGGCTTGTGGGAGACGCCGAGCCCCAGCAGAAAGCGGTTGCCCGACTGCTCTGCCAGCGTCTTCTGAGCCTGCATGGTAACCCCGGGCTCGCGGTGATAGATGTTGGCAATGCCGGTCGCGACGATGAGCTTCTCGGTATGGGCGAGCAGCCACCCGGCGTGCACCAGGGGGTGACGACCCACCGTTTCCGGTATCCACAGCGCGCTGTAACCGAGCCCTTCGATGCGCTGGGCCGCTTCTGCGGCCTGAGGCGCTGGAACGCCATCGAAAAAGTACCAGACCCCGAGTTTGCCTAGATTCATGGCAGTCACACTCCTCAGTTTCGAATAGATTCGTTAACAGGGTTGGAAGAAAACGCGTGTCGAACCCTGCTCTGTGAATTCTTGGCCGGCGCTGGTTTCGCCCAGGCACAAAAGATTCCCGGACGATGTCGCGACGCCGCGTCGGGCGAATTGACGCGTAGCGGCAAGGCGAACGACAAGGGCAGCCCGGAGGGCCGGAGCGAGGTCCGGGAATCTTTTGTGCCTGGGCAGCAATCTACGCAGACACAAGACTTCACGGGACATCTTCGTACTCGCAAGCGATTGATTTCGATACCACTATTTCCCGGTGAAATTGCCCGGGCGGCGTTCGGCCACCGAGCGGATTCCTTCCTGCGCGTCGTCGGTCGCCCTCAACCACTGCTGTTCTTTCAGCTCGTGATCGGTGGCGGTGATTACTGCTTCGGCCAGTCCCTGGCGGAGGGTGGCCCGCACGGATTTCACCGCCAGCGGAGCGTTTTCGGCGATTTCCGCCGCAAGC
>CAMYJX010000045.1:0-33029 GCA_947258825.1 uncultured Pseudomonadales bacterium | reverse complement strand
ACCAGGCCGAGCTGCAGGGCTTCCTCGCCGCCAACACGGCGGCCGGTGAGCAGCATCAGGTTGGCGGCCTGCTGGCCGATGATTCGCGGCAGGGTAACCGAGATGCCGAACCCCTGGTGGATGCCCAGCTTGACGAAATTGGCGCCGAAGCGGGCCTCGGGGCTGGCGACGCGGAAATCTGGAACCAGTGAAAGGCCCAGGCCACCGCCAATGGCCGCACCCTGAATCGCACCCACCACGGGTTTCTGATTGCCGAACAGACGTGCCGCGGCCTGATACAGTTTTCCGGTGGTGTTCTGGAAGCCTTCCTCGGTAAACTCGTCGCTGCCGGTGTCGTCGTCCTTTCCCGTGCCGAAGTTTGCCCCGGCGCAGAAATGCTTGCCCTGGGCGCACAGGACGATGACACGACAGCCGGGGTTCTCATCCGCTTCGTTGAAAGCGTCCGCGATCTGCGTGATCAGCGCATGGTCGAAAAAGTTGTTGGGCGGGCGCTGAATTTCTACGGTGGCGACGTGATTTTCCAGCGTCACACCGATGTCGGCGTAGTTAGTCATGGTTCCTTCCCCAGGTCGTTGAGCTGCCTGAACAGGCGGCGAAAACAGCCGGGAATAGTAGCAGTCAGCATAAGGTAACGCACGACGGTGGCAGAGCTTTCCCCAGCCGAAACAGCCGAAAAAGCCGAAACAGCGGAGCAGGAGCGCCCTGGCATCTGGGAGCTGGCGTTCCCATCCATCCTCGGCAACCTGTCGTTCACCGTGGTCGGCATGGTGCAAACGAAGTTCGTCGGAGAGCTTGGCGCTCAGGCGCTCGCTGCGGTCGGGGCCGGGCAGCGGGTGTTTTTCGCGATGCAGGCCATTCTGATGGCCGTCAGCGTTGGCACCACCGCGCTGGTGGCCCGGTCCTGGGGCGCTCGGGATTATGAAGAGGCGAGCAGGGTCACCATGGCGTCCCTGACCCTGGCTGGCACGTTCGCCCTGGGCGTAGCAGTGCTTGGACTGCTGTTTGCAGATGTCGTGGCAGGTGTTTTCGGTCTGGATGCCCATACGCTGGAGCTGGCCTCCGAGAACATTCGCTGGCTGTGTCTTTTCAACGTCTCTTTCGCCGTCAACTTCATTCTGGGCGCCGCGCTTCGGGCTTCCGGCGATGCCTGGTCACCCCTGTGGATCAGCATTGGCGTCAACATCCTGAACCTGCCTTTGCAGTACGTGTTCATCTTCGGACGCTGGGGCTTTCCGGAGCTGGGCGTGGCCGGCGCTGCGGTTGCGGCCGGGCTCTCCTTCACCGTCGGCGGCCTGGTGCTGTTGGGTCTGTGGGTAAAGAACAAGTTCCGCGTCAAGCATGCCCGGCATGGCTGGTGGCGCCGCCAACGCCTGAAGCAGCTGTTGGACATCGGCTATCCTGCCGCCATGGAACAGATCGTGTTCCAGATCGGGTTCTTTGTGTTCCTGATGCTCATCGGCAATTTTTACGGCACAGAGGCCTTTGCCGCCTACAACATCGGCGTAAACATGCTCATGGTGTGCATGACCGTGGGCTTCGGTTTCTCGATCGCCGGCTCGACGCTGGTGGGTCAGCATCTAGGCGCCAACGACCTCGCTGGCGCAACCCGCAGCGGCTGGCGCTCGGCTGGCTTCGCGGTGCTGTCCATGGGCAGCCTGGGGTTGATCGTCATCTACTTTGCTCATCCCCTGGCCAGCTACTTTCTGGGTGACGAGCCGCTGACGATTCAGTATACGGTGCAGTTCATCTACATTCTGGGCGCCATGATGCCTCTGCTGGCGGTGGAGTTTGCCATTGGCGGAGCCCTGCGGGGTGCGGGTGACACCCGTTTTCCGCTCATCACCACCTTTGCCGGCCTTATCGGCATGCGTTGCGGGCTGGCGGCTCTGTTCACCTACCTGCAGCTGCCTGTGCATTGGGTATACGGCGCGCTTGCGGGCGATTACCTGCTCAAGGGCGCCATGCTCATATGGCGTTTTCATGGCGGCCGCTGGCGGACGCTGGTTCGAACCGAGGATATGGGCATCGAACGTGCCTGAGCTGCCGGATCTCACCGTTTATGTGGAACACCTGGAATCAAGAATCGGCGGGCAGCGCCTCCAAGGCATTCGACTGGCCAGCCCGTTTCTGCTGCGCACGGTGACGCCCTCTGTCGAGGAAATCTGCGGGCGTCGGGTGACCGGCTGTTCCCGGCTGGCGAAGCAGCTGGTGATTGCTCTGGAAGGCGATTACCACCTGGTGCTGCACCTGATGATTTCGGGACGCCTGCAGTGGGGGGCTGTTGGCAAGGCCATACCCAAACGCAATGGCCTGGCGGCGTTCGATTTCGCTGCAGGCACGCTGATTCTCACGGAGGCCAGCAAGAAAAGGCGCGCGTCCCTGCGGCTGGTTCGCGGCGCCGAAGATCTGGCGGCTCTGAATCCTGGTGGCCTGGAGTTGCTGGAGATCGATCTCGGCCAGTTCGCCGACAGGCTCGAGAGCACCAACCACACCCTGAAGCGGGCGCTCACGGACCAGCACGTGTTTGCTGGCGTCGGCAATGCCTATTCGGACGAGATACTGCTGCGCGCCCGGCTTTCGCCGTTCAAACAGCCGCGCAATCTTTCAGACGAGGAAATGGAAACGCTGTTTCGATCCTGTCGGGAGGTGCTGGTTGAATGGACCGAGCACCTGCGGGAAAGGGCCGGTGATGCCTTCCCCGGGAAGGTCACGGCCTTTCATCCGGAGATGGCGGTTCACGGTCGCTACCGGCAGCCCTGCCCCGTATGCGGTGCCCCGGTGCAGCGCATCAGATACGCCGAGAACGAGGCCAACTATTGCGCCCGCTGTCAGACCGATGGGCGCCTGCTGGCAGACCGCTCGCTGTCTCGGCTGCTCAAGGACAACTGGCCTCGGCGCCTCGAAGAACTGGAATAGTGGTGCTGCGGGCAGGTGCTGCTAGCGTTTCGCGCGCAGCTCGGTGGACGAAACCGTCTCCCGGAATACCGCCTTCGGTACCTCGGCGCACAGGGCGCGCAGCTCATCCGGCAGCTGCAGGTCGGAGAGCCCCTGAAAATTCCCGTCCATATCCCGTCCGAACACGATGAATCGGGTGCCCAGGTCAGCCAGTTCCCGCAGTGCCGCATCCCTGGCCAGAAGGCTGTCGTAGTAGTCGGGTTCGGCGGTCCGGATGATCGTATCCACCCCCACCGCGAAGGTGGTGCCCTGGAAATGCCGCGCCTTGGCGATGAAGGTAGGCAGTCGGGTCAGCCAGACCGGCTTCTGGAACTGCTTCAGCCTCGCGTCGATCTCAGTGTAATCCAGCAACGGCTTGTCGACGTTGACGATAGACAGCTCGAACGCGCCCGCGCGCTGAGTCATGGCTTCGGCGATTTCCAGCATTCGCTCGTGGGCGTGATGCAGCGGATTGAAGGCGCCCGGCAGCAGCAGCAGGCCGTCGTGGTCGGCGCTGGGCCAGACCAGGGCTTCCCCCAGGATCAGGTCCCTCCAGTGTCGCTGGGCTTCGGTGTGGGCCACCATGGGCCTTGCCGGCACCGTGACTTCCAACGGCAGGTCCAGCGTCCGGGCCATGGCGTGCCACAACAGATCCAGCAGCTCCCGTTCTTCGGTTTCCCGGTCGCCGTCAAAGGTCAGATGGGCTGAATAGGTGACCTGCTCGGTCTGCAGCGCAACGTGCGCGCGATGCTCCCCCCGCTTCTGCCGGTCGGTGGCCAGGCTGGCGGTGCAGGCCATCCCGAACACGCGCTTGTTGCTGTCTCGAGCGTCCGCCTGGGTAGCCAGTTCCCTAGCCCGCTGAAAAGCGGCCATGGCCAGGGCGCGCGTCGTGGCATCGGAGCAGGCCTGTTCCGGCGTTCGACCCAGCAGGTCTGCCAGCGCCGCATGAGCGTAGGGAACCTGGGCTTCCAGAACCGACGCGGATGCGCCCGGCGTGGTCAGCAGGTCCGCCAGCAGCAGCGAGCCGCCGCCGGTGAGGTAGAAAACACCGTGCCACGCCGAGTTGTGGAGGGTCTGTGCGCGCTCGCTCACGATTTCCCTATCAGGCTTTCAAGCTGCCAGAAAATCCCGGGTGATCTTCATGAACCTGCTCAGCTGGTCGTGGTGCACCCAGTGTCCCGCCTTCTGGATGTTGACCACTGTGGCATTCTGGAAATGCGCGGCCCGGCCGTCTTTTTCCGGATCGGATGCCCAGGATTCGGTGCCGCGCACCAGCAGGGTGGGGCAGGTGATGCGTTCCCACAGCTTGTACTGCTGCTCGAAATCGATGCCGATGGGCGGGAAAGTTCGCACGTAGTTGTCGAACTTCCAGCTGTAGGTTCCGTCCTCGTTCTGGGCGCTGCCGTGGATGGTCAGGTGCCTGGCCTGGGTCTCGGTGAGATGGGGGTTCTCGGTCTGCATCCGCTCGTAAGCGTCCTCCAGGCTGGGATAGCGTCGGGGCATGCGCCCCGAAAGCTTGCGCAGGTCCTCCACCCAGAGGTGCAGGCGATCCGCGATGGGTTGCTCGATCCGTTCCTTGATCAGCTCCGGTGGCGGTCCCATTCCCTCAATGGCCACCAGCTTGGTCACCGTTTCGGGATACAGCCCCGCATACTGCAATGAAATAGACCCGCCCAGCGAGTGGCCGATGATGGTTACAGGGGTTCTCGTCGTCTGACGGAGCAGCTGGGCGATGTCGTACACGTAGTCGATCTGGTTGTAGCTGCCGCCCACCATCCAGGCTGAATCACCGTGACCGCGAAGGTCCGGGGCGATGATGTGATAGTCATCCTTCAGCTCTTCCGCTACCCAGTCCCAGTTGCGGCAGTGGTCCCGGCCGCCGTGGATCAGCAGCAGGGTCGGCGCGTCCTCGTTGCCCCAGTCGACGTAGTGCAGGCGCAGCCGCTGAGAAATGTAGATGTGGGAAGTAGGTCCTTCCATGTCGAGTGGATCCGTGGCCAGTGAAAGCGGGCGATTATACCCTGCTGGTGTCGGGGTGCCTTGGGTACAGATATGACGCCCGTTGGCGTATGTTCACGGCACCTGAAAATGCTGATGGGGGCGTCATGCTCAAGGCTCTGCACATCGCGCTGGCTTACCTGACGGTAGCCGGCTTCATCCTTCGCGCCTTCTGGGCGCTCTCGGGCTCTCCCCTGCGCCAGCAGAAGTGGGTCAGGATCACGCCACACGTGGTGGACACCCTGCTGCTCGCCCTTGGCGTGGCACTGGCGTTTCAGCTCAGCATCTCGCCCGTTGCCGGATGGCTGGGCGCCAAGCTGGCGGGGCTGCTGGCTTACATCGGGTTCGGCGTGCTCACCATGCGGGCACCCTCGCGCCCGCTGCAGGCGCTGGGCCTGCTGGGCGCGTTGGCGAGCGTCGGCTACATTTTTGCGGTGGCGTTTACGCGCCAGGTCTGGCCTTTCTGATTGACCGCGGCCGACCTGTCCAGGCGGATCAGAGGGTTCGACCGATGAGCTCCTTCATGATCTCGTTGGTGCCGCCGTAGATCTTCTGCACCCGGGCGTCTGCATACATTCGAGAAATTTCGTACTCATCCATGTAGCCGGCCCCGCCGTGCAGCTGCAGGCACTCGTCGATGATTTCGCACTGCTTCTGGGTACACCAGTACTTGGCCATGGAAGCGGTTGCGGCGTCCAGCGCTCCGTCCATGAGCTTCATCAGGCACTGGTCTACGAAGGTACGGGCGATGAGCGCTTCGGTCTTACACTCAGCCAGCTTGAACTTTGTGTTCTGGAAGTCCAGCACGCGCTGGCCGAACGCCTTGCGCTCTTTGACGTAGTCGATGGTTATCTCGATCGCCCGTTCCATGGAGACGACGGCTGCCTGGGCGATGTTCAGCCGTTCCTGAGGCAGCTGCTGCATCAGCTGCACGAAGCCGTTGCCTTCCTCACCGATGCGGTTGCCCACCGGAACCCGACAGTCCTCGAAGAACAGCTCGGACGTGTCTGCGGACTTCTGCCCCATCTTCTTCAGGTTGCGCCCGCGCTGAAATCCCGGGTTATCTTCGGTTTCCACCGCGATCAGAGAGATACCTTTGGACCCTTTGCTTGGGTCGGTCTTGGCCACGACGATCACCAGATCCGCATGCTGGCCGTTGGTGATGTAGGTCTTGCTGCCGTTGATCACGTAGTCGTCGCCATCCCGAACTGCGGTGGTGCGCACCGCCTGCAGGTCGGAACCCGTGTTCGGCTCGGTCATGGCGATGGCGCCCACCATCTCGCCGCTGGCCATCCTGGGCAGCCAGCGCTGCTTCTGTTCTTCATCGCCGTAGTGAAGAAAGTAGGGGGCCACGATGGTGGAGTGGACCTGGTTGCCGAAGCCACCCACGCCGGCACGGTGCATTTCTTCCATGATCACGGTTTCGTGGCGGTAATCACCGCCAGCGCCGCCGTATTCCGCCGGCATTTCAGCGCACAGCAGTCCCGCCTGCCCGGCCTTGAGCCAGGCCTCCCGGTCCACTTTGCCCTGGGCGATCCATTTCTCGTTGAGCGGCTTGAACTCGGTCTCGAAGAACTTTCGTGCCGCGTCCTGAAGAATGCGCAGCTCGTCGTTCAGCCAGGGTGATTGATAACTTTCGTACAACATGTGGGGTCCTCCGCGTGGGATCTGTATTCACTGAGCGCCAGTCGGCAGCTTCGAGCGCACGTTCCTGCTTCAGGGCAAGCCGGCGTGGCGATAGGGGGCTTCCCAGGTCTCAACCCTGCCTGAGAGCGTCCGCCGGCACTCGTCCGGCTCCGACGAGCCCGCAGTTAGAATATGCAGGGTTGTGCCGTCGGTGCCGCCCAGCATGCAGGCGAACGCGCCCTGGTCTACGCTGATCCGGTGGGTAATTTCGCCACCCTCAACCTGCCGCAGGCATTCGTTCGTACTGGGGGACGCAGACCAGACGCCGCCGGCCTCGTCCAGGCAGATGCCATCGGGGAGCGCGCCGTCGGGCAGTTCTGCCCACACCCGGCGCGCGGAAAGGTTTCCTCGAGTGTCCACGTCGAAGGCGGTCAGTCGGGCCCCCCAGGATTCTCCGATGATCATGGTTCCACCGTCGGGGGTGATGACGGTACCGTTAGGAAACATCAGGTCCTCTGCCACGATCCTTGGGGTGCCGTCGGGTTCCACGCAGATGAGCACCGCCGGCTTCGGCTGTTGCTGGGCGTGGAGATCGAAGCCGAAGTTACCCACGTAGGCGCGGCCGGTGTTGTCAACGACCATGTCGTTGCAGTGAAAGCCTGCCATATTGCTCAGGTCGGCATGCTCGGCGAGGCGATTGCCATCCCACCGCAGAAGCCGGCGATCCACCATGGAGACTACCAGCAGATCGCCGTCGGGCAGCCAGCCCAGTCCCGATGGCTGCTCTGGCACCTCAACCATCGCCTCGGCTTCCCCATCCGCGGATACCCGCAGCACCTGGTGTTTGTGCATATCAGACAGCCACAGCGCGTCGTCGTGCCAGCGCGGTCCCTCGCCGAAAGCCAGACCTTCTAGCAGAATTTTGGTTTGCATCCGCACCCCTCCTGACGAAATCGGAGCTTATCACGCCCCCCAGATGTCGCCGAAGCGCGAAATAGGCGACTCATCGCGGCTGTCGGTCTGCGGCGTAATTCGCTAAGCTTGTCGGGTTGATCGGCGCAGGGACGCCGATTCGGGGATTTTACACCACTCCGTGCGGACCTGATCGTTCGCATCTGGTGGGTTGCTTGGTCATTTGGAGAACTAGGAGAAGCACATGAACTTTCGATACATATTGGTGCCGGTATTCGCGCTGGGTCTGGCAGCCTGCGGGCAGGATAGTCCCGGCGGCGACGCCATGGACGCGGTGAAAGATGCTGGCGAATCCATGAGCGAAGCAGCCGGCGACGCGATGGGTGAGGCTGAAGCAACCGCTGCTGACGCCATGGAAATGGCTGAGGAGCTGGCCGACGATGCCGCCGCTGCCATGGAAGAAGCGGGCCTCATGGAGATGAACGCAGAGGAAGCCATGGAAGAAGCGACTGATGCCATGGCCGAGCTCGGGGTCTCTGAGGAGATGATGGAAGAAGCCGAGGCGGAGATGGCCGGAGCAAAAGCGCTGCAGGAAGACGCTGAAGCGGCCATGAAAGACGCAGCATCCAAGCTGCCCCAGGGAAACTAGCAGAGCAACTCACTCTGCTTGCCGGTCCGCGCTGCCGTGGTGCAGGCGCGGGCCGGGTTCAGCCCGTTTCCTTCGCAACGTCGCATCGTCCCGCAATATTCTGCTATAGCATCACGTGCCCATTGATCAGCGCGCGATAACCCGTTCTCCCACAACGGCGCTCGCCTGACGCTTCATCCTGAGCGAGTCTGATGTCACAAATCTGACATCCTTTCGTCACATGCCCTTCATGTCTCACTACTAGCCTGCGCGCTGAAACTGGCGTTTCGCTCTGGGGGCGTAGCGCGTCGCAGCACAAAAAATCCTATCGAACGAGGTCCGAGATGAGAATAGACATGGTCGCGAAGCCATCCGCGCTGTTACTTTGCGCGCTGCTGCTGGCTGCGTGTGGGGGGTCCAATGAGAACGTATCACCGGGTTCGGTGGTGATCGTTGAAGAAGTGGAGGTGGACCCCGGCGATCCGGGCGATCCGGGCGACCCCGGCGGCCCGGGTGACGGGCCGGTGGTCAACTCGGTCATCCCTGCGGATCTCGAGGATGTCATATTCGACTCCGGCGACACCAGCTCTGCCGGCTTCGGCAGCAAGCCCATCTATCTCATCGACGTCAGCCAGCTCACCAACGGGCGGCTCGATCCAGCCGGTCTGCTGCTGGGCAACGACATCATCTTTGAAATCGTCGGCGGCGCTTTGCGTGTCGTCCCCGACGTGGGCGCGCTCGGCAATGAGGGCGGCGAGAAGGACGTCAGCCTGGAAGCTGAGGGCGGAACGGTGAACGCCAACCAGCTGCCCGACTGTCAGCTCGAGATGGCGCCGGGCGCCGTGGTTTTCGGCAGCAGCAATACGGACTTCCTCATCATCGAGCAGGGTTGCGCCCTGATTGCGGACGGTACGGCCCAGCGGCCCGTCATCTTCACCGCGGCTCAGGATGTTGACGGTACGGTGGAAGACAACGAAAGAGGCCTGTGGGGCGGCCTGGTCATCAACGGCTCTGCCCCCATCAACGATTGCCCGGCGGGCATCGAAGGCGGCACCGCCGCCTGCACCAAAGAGGGCGAAGCCAACTCCGGCACCTTCGGCGGTGATAACCCCAACGACAATTCGGGCATTCTGCGCTACGTCAATGTCCGCTACGCGGGCAGCAACGTCGACGAGGAGAACCAGCTGAACGGCATCGCCTTCCAGGGCGTTGGCGACGAGACGGTGGTGGAGTACGTTCAGGTGCACAACAATCTGGACGACGGCATCGAGTTTTTCGGCGGCACCGTCGACGCCAAATACGTGGTGCTCACGGGCAACGCTGACGACTCGCTGGATTGGACCGACGGCTGGGCCGGGCGCGTCCAGTACCTGTACATCGAGCAGGCATCCAACGCCGGCGATCAGGGGATCGAGGCGGACAACCGGGAAGGGGATGAGGACGCCCTTCCGCGCTCAAACCCCACCATTGCCAATATGACGGTGCTCGGTAACCCTGCTGAGAATGCGCTGCGGTTTCGCCGCGGCACCGGCATAGCGCTCAGCAACAGCTACGTCGCAGGCTCGGCCACGTGCATTCGCGTGGACGGCTCGTCGCGCGATCTCCTCGGCACGGATCTCACCGTCGCCGGCACCAGCTTCGCCTGCCCGGAAGCCGTTACCAATGATCCTGACGGGGCGGTGGAAACCTATCTGGAAAGCGCCGTCAACGTTTCACTCACCGGCGATCTCGTCAACCCGGTGCCGCCGACGGACAGCTTTTTCGACGTGACCGACTACATCGGCGCCTTCGGCGGGGAAGACTGGACGGCGGGCTGGACGGTACCGGGCAGCGTCAGCTCGCCGGAGCAGCCTGATTTCGGCTGCCCCGCAGGGACCACCGAGTCCCCCCGGGTCGTCGACGGCTCGCGGGTCTGCAGCCTGTCCGGCGATATCTTCGAAGACATTCTGCTTACCGCCAACAACTTCTACGAGCTGGTGGGCAAGGTGACCATCGGCGGGGACGGCGTGAACCCGGCGGTGCTTTCGGTGCAGGCCGGAACGACGATCTTCGGCGGATCCAACACCGACTTCCTGGTGATTTCACGGGGTTCGCAGCTGGTCGCCAACGGTACCCGCACCGCCCCCATTACCTTCACCGCCCTGGCAGACCTGGAGGGCATTGCGGACATCGATGTCGATCGCGGCCTGTGGGGTGGCCTGGTGATCAACGGCCTTGCCCCCATCAACGACTGCCCGGCGGGCATCGACGGCGGCACCGCCGCCTGCACCAAGGAGGGCGAGGCCAATTCCGGCACCTTCGGTGGGGATCAACCCGAAGATTCCAGCGGCGTGCTGCGCTACGTGGTGGTCAAGTTCGCTGGCAGCAACGTCGACGAGGAGAACCAGCTGAACGGCATCGCCTTCCAGGGTGTCGGCTCGGCCACCGAGGTGGAATTCGTGCAGGTGCACAACAATCTGGACGACGGCATCGAGTTTTTCGGTGGTACGGTGAATGCCAAGTACGTGGTGCTCACGGGTAACGCCGACGACTCTCTGGACTGGACCGACGGCTGGCAGGGCAGCGTGCAGTACCTGCTGATCCAGCAGGCGGACGATGCTGGAGACAACGGCATCGAGGCAGACAACCGGGAAGGCGATGAAACCGCCGAGCCGCGATCGCTGCCGCGCATCGCCAACATGACCATCAAGGGCAACGCGGCGGAGCGTGCGGTGTATCTGCGTCGCGGCACGGGGCTCGAGACCTACAACACCATCGTCGAGGGCAGCGCGGAATGTCTGCGCGTCGCAGGCGATTCCCTGAATCAGCTGGGCACCGGCATCACGTTCGACGGCGTCAGCTTCGGCTGTCCCACCGTGGTGGAGGGCGACGACATCCCGGCCATCGAGGCCCTGCTGGATACGAGCAACGTGTCCCAGACGGGGCAGGCGGTGCCACCGGCCGATCTCTCGGGCGATGACTTCTTCGACGACGTGCCGTTCATCGGCGCCGTGCAGGACGAGGCCAACGACTGGACCGCCGGCTGGACCGTCGGCATGCCGGAGACGGCGACTGATTTTCCGTGTCCCACCGGCACCACCGAGGTGACGGCGGTCGATGGACGCCAGACCTGTGAGGTCGCTGGAACCATCGCTGGAGATCTGGTACTGACCCGGGACAACTACTACCTGCTGAACGGCAAGGTGACCGTAGGTGACGACAACGCCAACTCCGGCAGTCTGTACATCGATTCGGGCGCCACGATCATCGGCGACGACACCGATGATTTTCTGGTGGTTTCCCGCGGCTCGCAGATTGTGGCCACCGGCACCCGGTTCAGCCCCATCACCATGACCGCGCTGACCGATGTGCTGGGCACCGCCAGCCAGACGGATCGTGGTCTTTGGGGCGGCCTGGTGATCAACGGCAACGCGCCCATCAACGACTGCCCCGCGGGCATCGGTGGCGGCACCGCCGCCTGCACCAAGGAGGGCGAGGCCAACTCCGGACTGTTTGGCGGGGATCAGCCGCTGGATGACAGCGGCGTTCTCAACTACCTGGTGGTCAAGTTTGCGGGCAGCGCGGTGGACGCGCAGAACGAGCTGAACGGCATCGCCTTCCAGGGCGTGGGCTCGGCCACCGAAGTCGACTACATTCAGGTCTACAACAACCTTGACGACGGCGTCGAGTTCTTTGGCGGCACCGTCAACGCGAAGCACGTCGTGCTGACCGGCAACGCGGACGACTCGCTGGACTGGACCGACGGCTGGGTTGGCAACGTGCAGTTCCTGCACATCGAGCAGGCGGCCGATGCCGGTGACAGCGGGATCGAGGCAGACAACCGGGAGGGCGACGCCGGGGCCACTCCGGTTTCCGAGCCCAACATTGCCAATATGACCATCGTTGGCAGCGCCACCGAGCGGGGTATTCGGCTTCGCCGCGGTACCGGCCTGAACCTCTACAACTCGGCGGTATCCGGTTCCGGCTCCTGCCTGCTGATCGGGACCGACTCGGTACCGTTGCTGGATGCCGGGATAACCTTCCAAGGGGTGTCCCTCGGCTGTCCGACCATCGTCGAGGACGGCAACCAGACGGTGCAGGACTGGCTCGATGCCTCTCCCAATGTCACCCAGGATGGCTCCACGCCGCCACCGGTCTCGGTGCCGGGCGGCGATTTCTTCGAGCAGGTAGACGTCATCGGTTCCGATGTAGACGACTGGGGTGATGGCTGGACCGTGACTCCGTAAGCAGCGAGAGCAGAACATGATGAACCACAAAACGTCATCGCTCGCTGCTCTGGTCCTGGCAGCGGCAGGGGCGCTTCAGCCCCTCGCGGCCCAGGCTCAGACCGACGATTCGGCAGACCAGAACCAACAGGCCCAGCGGGTGGCCATCGCGCCGCCGGACAGCATCGAGGAGGTGGTGGTGCTGGGTAAGTTCGTGCCCGACGAGAAGCGCGACACCTCCAACGTCCTGGACACCGAGGCGCTGGATCTGCTGTCCGACAGCAACGTCGGCGAGGCCCTGTCCCGGGTCACGGGCCTGAGCCTGGTAGGCGGCAAGTACGTGTACGTCCGCGGCCTCGGGGAGCGATATTCCTCGACGCTGTTCAACGGGTCACGCATTTCCAGCCCGGTACCTTTTCAGAAGACGGTGCCTCTGGATATCGTTCCGAAGAACATCATCAGCGATCTGCTGGTGCAGAAGACCTACTCCGCCCAGTATCCGGCTGATTTCAGCGGCGGTCTGGTAGACATGCGCACCAAGGCGACGCCGGACGAGAACTACTTCACCCTCGAGGTGGGCGTGGGCGGCAATGGTGAGTCCACTCAGGGCGACGGCCTCAACTACAAGGGCGGGCGCGACGACCGATGGGGCTACGACGACGGAACCCGAAATATCCCAAGCAACATCAGCAAGCTGTCGAGCGAGGAGTTTGAGGCCGTGCCGTTCCCGGAGAGGCAGGGCCTGGGCGCGAGCTTCTACAACTACTGGAACGTCCGGGAAAACGATGATCTCGAGCCGGACTACGGGGTTGAGGGCGAGCTTGGCAGGCGCCTCGAGCTGGATAACGGTATGGTCATCGGCACGCTGATTTCCGGCAAGTACAGCAACAAGTGGCGCAACCGCGACAAGGACCTGAGGCGTTACGAATTTTCCGGCGTGCCGGGTGACACCGGTACCCAGACCGTAGACTACGACCAGTTCACAACGCGTAACGAGATCGATCTGTCCGGCTTCGGGAACATCGGCCTCGAGCTCGACCAGAACAATTCTGTTGCGCTGTCAACGCTGGCGCTGCGGCAGACCACGGACGAGGCCCAGCTGGCGAAGGGCGTATCCAGCGAGGACAACGTCGACTTCGGTACCCCGGTCGAAAACGTGCTGTTCCAGTGGGTCGAGAACGAGATCATCCAGCATTCCGCAACGGGCGAGCACTTCATTCCGCGTTGGAACGATGCGTCCATCTCCTGGCGCTATGTGGACGGCAAGGCGACACGGAATTCCCCGGATTCACGCACCTACACCTATGCGGAAAACAACGACGGCCTGGACGCGATGGTGACCTCCTCCCGGCAGGCCGCCGGCGACCTGAGAGAAACCTACCAGGCGCCGCAGCGCAGCTACTCGCGTTTGCGGGACGACATCAAGCAGTACGGCTTCGACCTGGACGTTCCGTTTCTCATCGGCAACGTGGCGCTGGACGTTAAAGCCGGCTACGACTATTACGAGCGCACCCGGAAGACCAAGGACCGCCTGTTCCGTTTTGATCTGACCTCGAGGGCACCCGACTACGTTGCCCTCCAGCTGCCGAGCCAGTTCTTCGACATTCCGAACTGGGAGTCCGGAGCGCTGTCCGTGCGGGACTTCAGCGCCAGCGCGGCCAACGCCAGCGGTATCTTCCCGTTTGCGGAATCGGGCGAGGAGGTCGATGCCTATTACCTGGCGTTTGATGCTCAGCTGACAGAGCGCATACGCGTCCAGGCGGGTATGCGCCGCGAGCAGGCCGACCTCGATTCCGACGCCTGGGGCGGCAATACGGAACCGGGTACCACCAACAAGGTGGAGCAGCAGTACACGGATACCTTGCCCTCGGCGTCGGTGACCTGGGAGTTCATTCCCGACATGCAGGTTCGCGCTGCTTACTCCCAGACCGTGAACCGGCCGAGCCTCACGGAGATCACGGGTAATACCATCCGCAACCCGGAAGACGACCGCTTCTACCGCGGCAACGTGTTTCTCGGCCAGGCTGACGTCACCAACTACGATGTGCGATGGGAATGGTATTTCGGCGCCGCGGACAGCATGTCCCTGGGTCTTTTCTATAAAGACCTGGATGCCCCCATCGAGCTGGGCAAGGTGCAGGCTCAGGGCGATATCTATACCTGGTTCAACGCCGACGAGGCGTGGCTGAAAGGCGCCGAGTACGAGATCGTCAAGGATCTGCCGTTTGCCACCTGGTTCGGCTGGTCCGACTACTGGGACTATTTCCGGCTGAGCGCCAACGTCTCCTATATCGATTCGGAAGTGACCCTGCTGGGCTCCGGGGAGACGGCCGAAGACGTGCCGCTGACCGGCGGGCGTCGGCTGCAGCCGTTCTTTGAGAACGAGCGCCAGATCACCGGTCAGTCGGACTGGTTGGGGAACCTCATCCTCAGCTACAGGAACCTGGCGAGCGGCATCGAGGGTTCCCTGACCTACAACTACACCGACGACCGGATCGTGCTGGTTGGCGAGCGGAATAACCCCAACATCATCGAAGATTCCCGCGGCAAGCTGGATTTTCTGGCCAAGTACCTGTTCCAGGCCTGGGGTTCAGACATGGAGGTGGAGCTCAAGGTGACGAACATTCTGGACGAAGAGGTCACCTGGACCCAGGGCAGCAATCTCTATGAGGAATACGAACAGGGGATCAGCTACCAGGTCAGCTTCAAGATGACGCTTTACTGATCCAGCCTCTTTTCCCTCGGGGGCATGGCCTTGGCGGTCAAGGCTCATGCCCCTCTCTTTATCCGCCCGTTCAGGCGCTCCGTGCGGCTCCCTCGGATCCGCTGCGTCGAGATACCCGAGTCTGGCAACCCTGTCTTAGTGGCGGTACCATCCTCCCCGAAAAAAGCCCTTCTAGGGGCTGTACTTACTTGAAAGGGGTAAATCATGAAAGACGTGGTCATCGTTGACAGCGTGCGTACCGGCCTCGCGAAATCCTTTCGCGGCAGCTTCAACCTCACCCGGTCTGACGACATGCTGGCGCACTGCATCGACGCGCTGCTGGATCGCAATGCCAGCGTATCGCCGGACGAGGTGGAAGATGTTTACGTCGGCGCCGCCAGCCACGTCGGCGAGCAGGACGGCAATCTGGCCCGCCTTGCGGTGATTCTGTCGAAACTGCCGGTGACCACCGGCGGCGTCACCATCAACCGGTTCTGCTCCTCCGGGCTGCAGACCATCGCCATGGCGGCAAATCAGATCGCCACCGGTCAGACCCAGGTGGCCATAGCCGGCGGGGTTGATTCCATCTCCATGCGGACCCGCCAGGAGCCCGGCAAGTCGCAGCAGAACAAGCGCCTGCTGGAAGAGAAGCCGGACATCTTCATGGCCATGGGCAACACGGCGGAAGTCGTTGCGCGTCGCTATCAGGTTACCCGGGAAATGCAGGACGTCTACGCGCTGCAGAGCCAGCAGCGATATGCCAAGGCCGTTGAAGAAGGCAAGATTGACGAAGAAATCGTGCCCATGAAAACCACGATGCTAAAGGTCGACAAGGAAACCGGCGAAGAGAGCCACGTGGAAGTGACCGTCGACCGGGACGAGTGTAACCGGCCCAAGACCACCATTGAGGGCCTTGCGGGGCTGCCGCCGGCGTTCGCTGCTGATGAGCGCCGAGCGTGCGGCCCAGCTGGGCCTCGAGCCCATTGGCATCTACCGTGGCTTCACCGTTGCCGGCTGTGAGCCCGACGAGATGGGAATCGGGCCGGTTTTTGCAATTCCCCGGCTGCTGAAGAATGCTGGCATCACTCAGGACGACGTCGACCTTTGGGAGCTCAACGAGGCCTTTGCTTCCCAGTGCGTTTACTCGCGGGATGCCCTGGGAATCGACAACGACATCTACAACGTGCTCGGCGGCAGCATCAGCATAGGCCACCCCTTTGGCATGACCGGGTCGCGCCAGACGGGCCTTATTCTCCGTGAGCTGAAGCGACGCAATAAGAAGTACGGTGTGGTGACCATGTGCATAGGCGGTGGGCAGGGCGCTGCGGGCCTGTTTGAAGCAGCCTGAGAGCATACCCGGACGGGGCGGCTACCGAGCCGCTGTGGAGATGCCGGCCTCGTCCAAAATCAGTCACCGGTAGTAACGCCCTGCGGGTAACATATTGAAACGTAATGGAAATGGATCAGAAACTTGCAGAGAAGAGAATAGGCGCCTCTCGGCACTGGGGGCGGCGTCTAACGACATACCGGCAGACGTTTCTGCGTTAGGATGTCGTCAGCATACAGGCCACACATACGGGCCATAGAGGTGCGGATCATCAAAATCTCAGCGGTCATTTTGTTTATTTCGGCGGGTCTCCCGGGGCTCGTGGTCGCGGGTAACTCGGCCACCCAGGGCGCCACCGGGACCGACGCGCAGGCTGTTGAATCCCAACAGATTTACGAGACCCATTCCGACCAGGAGCTGACAAATCTCGCTGCGCAGTGGGATGGGCTCAGTACGCAGCAGCGTCGTGCCCTGCTGACCGAAATGAAGAGCCGTATGGCCAGTGGTGAAAGCGCCGGTCCGGTCATGCAGATTCGCAGTGAACGTCGATATGGCCGTATCATACGGCAACCCGACGGACGGGTGATTCGCATCGAGACCAATGTCGTCCGGGTGCGTCCGGTTACCCCGGACATGCTTGACAGGGCGCGGGCCCAGGCGGGCTTCGGCGTCGGTTTTGAAAAACGGGTCGCCGGGAAGGCGCGCCGACAGGGCGCCGGGGGGCAGATCCGGCTGACCGATGATACTGCTACCTCACTTCCCGTACCGGTGTTCAAGGCTTCAGACGGCGGGCCCTGAGGCGGATTCTGCCTTGGAATCCGAAACCGCCACCCTTCTGGTTGTAGACGACGACCCCGAGATTCGCGAGCTCACCCAGGCGTATCTTTCTAAACAGGGCTTTACCGTCGGCTGCGTGGACAGCGGCGAGGCAATGGATCAACACCTGTCGGATCACGCCGTTGACCTCGTCATCCTCGATCTCATGCTGCCCGGAGAGCATGGCCTCAGCATCGCGCGCAGGCTCAAGAATGCCGGTGACATACCGGTCATCATCGTCTCTGCTCAGGGTGATGAGGTGGATCGCATCGTTGGCCTGGAGGTTGGTGCCGACGACTATATCGCCAAGCCCTTCAATCCCCGTGAGCTGCTTGCCCGCGTTCGCGCCGTACTGCGGCGTGTCCGACAGGATCGGGAGACCGTCGCCACCGGCGACAATGAGATCCGCTTTGGACCTTTCACCCTGGACCTGGCCGCCCATTCACTGCTCAGGGACGGAGTGCCGGTACCGCTGACTTCAGGAGAGTTCGATCTGCTGACGATTCTGGCGGAAAATCCCAACAAGGTTCTCAATCGAGACCGAATTCTGGATCTGCTGACAGGCGCTGAGCGCTCGCCGTTCGATCGAAGCATCGATGTTCGTGTAACCCGTTTGCGCAGCAAGATAGAACCCGATCCATCCAGGCCCGTCTATATCAAAACCATCTGGGGCAAAGGTTATATGTTCAGCCCCGAAGGTCATGGCTGAACCGATAGAAACTTCGCTGGAACCGCGGGACGGCGGTGCCACATCGGCGGAGACGAGCAACCGGGCAGCCGCAGTGACCGTTGCAGATAAAGCTGCTGCAGATCTTCCCCGCCGCAACAGCATGTCTTTGTTGGTGCGCACGAACCTCGTGCTTGCTGTGAGCGCCTTGCTGATCGTCGTGGTTGCCGTGGTGGCCCTCAACGTTTTCGTCATCGAGCCTATCGCTGAGCGATCCGCCGATGACGAAGCTGCGCTGCTGGTGCTTTCTGCCCAGACCTGGGTGGAGCTGCCGCCGGACGCGAGACCCTATTTCGAGCTCGAGCTGGCGCAGAATCACGACCTCATTATCTCTGCCGAGCTGGAGCCCCTGGCCGCGGCGGATTTTAACCAGCCCTACCTGTCACTGCTTCAGGATAAGCTCGCCGAGCGCCTCGGGGTGCCGGTGACGCTGCTTCAGGGTGATGAGCTCATCTGGGCCGACATCCCCATGGGCGGGTTCGAACTTCAGATCGGCTTCTCGCCATCCAGGCGGGATATTCAGCCCCTCTATGTGGGCATCATCATCATCGTGCTGGGCGCGGGCATCGTGTTCTTCGCCTCGCTGTTCATAGTTCAGCGCATCACCCGACCTCTGGTTCAGGTGGCGGAAAAGGCAGAAATCTTCAGGGGGGGTGAAAACTTCGAACCCTTACCTGAGCAGGGTCCCAGAGAGCTGGTTTCCCTGACGCGGAACTTCAACATCATGGCACGAGACATTTCGGCCCTGCTGTCGAACCGCACGACGCTGCTGGCAGGAGTTTCCCACGATCTGCGGACGCCCCTGACCCGTATGCGTCTGGCGTTGGAGCTGCTGCCCGACGACGTAGACCCCAAGCTCATTGAGCGGTTTGAACGCAACCTCGAGGCCATGGACGCGCTGATAGGAGACGCGCTGCGATTCGCCAGGGGTACCGGCGAGCGTGCTCAGGAAGTGGCCCTGGCACCGTTCGTCGCCGATATTCTGGGCAGTTTCGAACAGGTCATACCGCTGCAGGTGGAATCTGCCGACAATCTTCGTCTGTCCGTGGCGCCAGGGGCGCTGCAACGGGTGATCGTGAATCTGGTTAGCAACGGCCTGCAGCATGGGGATGATGTCCGGGTTCGGCTGCATGGCCGACAGATCCATGTGATCGATTCAGGCCCTGGCATTCCCGAATCAGACAGGGTGCAGGTTTTCCAGCCGTTCTTCCGTCTCGACAGCTCCCGCAGCGCCGCGACGGGTGGCAGTGGTTTGGGGCTCGCAATCGTCCAGCAGCTCTGCCAGGCTCAGGGGTGGCGGGTTGCCATTCAGAGCGCGCCCGATGGCGGCACGGACGTCGTTGTTACCCTTTAGCCCGCCGGTTTAGCTTCCCGCGCCGGACGTTGCCCGTGCCGCAGGAAACAAAATGTCACAAAAGCTGGGGCCCGGGAAATCACCCGGTAACAGCGATTTGGGCATGATTGGGGCGCATTGACGAAAAACTCTATCCCTTTTAGACCTTCAGAAAAGGTCCGTTAAACCGCCGATTTCCTCTCCAGATCGGCGGTTTTTTTTTGCCCGTTTTCAGACCACGCTCAAACCGTCTGCCGCTCGCCCGGTTGGCCGCCTTCCTGGAAGACGTGCACATCACGCTGGGGGAAGGGAATGCTGATCCCTTCCTGGTCAAACGTCAGCTTCACCCGCTCGGTCAGGTCGAAGTACAGGCCCCAGTAGTCGGCAGCATTGACCCATACCCGTGTGGTAATGTCCACGGCGCTGTCGCCG
Source organism: uncultured Pseudomonadales bacterium (assembly GCA_947258825.1). Classification (GTDB taxonomy): domain Bacteria; phylum Pseudomonadota; class Gammaproteobacteria; order Pseudomonadales; family Azotimanducaceae; genus UBA7803. Next base: position 13,387 of record CAMYJX010000045.1, on the reverse strand, counting down.
AGATTGCTCACCACGATCTGCGGCGCGGGCTCGGTCAGCGAGCGGCTGTCCTCGCCCACCAGCCTGGCGATGATGGCTTTGGCCCTGGCGATGTCGTCGCCGTAGCCGATGCCGAAAACGAAATCCACCCGTCGGGTGGGTTCGGCAGAGATGTTTGTGATGATGCCGTTCGACAACGGGCCGTTAGGAACGACGATGCGCTTGTTGTCTGGGGTCTTGATGATGGTGTTGAAGATCTGGATCTCGTTCACGGTGCCGGCAACCCCCTGAGCGTCGATGAAATCGCCCACCCGGAAAGGTTTGAACAGCAGCACCAGCACGCCGCCGGCAAAGTTGGCCAGGCTGCCCTGTAGTGCAAGGCCGATGGCCAACCCGGCGGCGCCCAGAACGGCGATGAACGACGTGGTCGCAATGCCTATCATGGAAGCTACGCTGATCAGCAACAGGGCTTTCAAGCTGACGGATGACAGGTTGCAGAGGAAGCGAGCCAGGGTGGGCTCGGTGCTGCTTTTCTCGAGGCCCTTCGCCAGCGTCCGAACGAACCGGTTGATGATCCACAGGCCCACGAGCAGCACGACGATGGCGAGCACCAGCCTGGGTCCGTAGGACATGACCAGCTCCACGGCCATGTCCGCGTATCTGGAAAGGTTCTCGGGTCCGACTAAATCCGTGATCTGGTCTGGGGTCGTTTCTGCCATTGTCTGCCTGCCTGTAAGATGGGGGGTCCCTGCTGTCGTCAGGTTTCCGTACCCTGTGACGGGTTGCGAATTTCGGACGCTACTCTAAGGGTTCTGCGTCTCTGTCGAAAGAGCGTATGGGTCGAAAGAGCGTATGGGTCGGAAGGGCGTATGGCAGGTAGATCGGCCTGAAGGGACGCCACCGGGACAGCTGCACGGTCATCGCAGCGGGTCATTCGGACAGCGGCGGCTCAGATGCTTACAATCTGCACCGCCGACGAGGTTGGCGAAAAACGGATTTAGAAAACACCGGCCCACCCTAAGCAGGGTTGCCGGTTGATGGAGAGGCGAAAACGACATGCTGCAGGTCCGAATCAGACTCACGGTGGTAGTTCTGCTTGCGCTGCTGATGCTCGGCGGTTGCGAGTCCACCTATTACAGCGCCATGGAGACGGTAGGCGTCCACAAGCGCGAGATCCTGGTAGACCGCGTGGAAGACGCAATGGAATCTCAGGAGGACGCGAAATCGGAGTTCGAGAACGCGTTTGAGCAGTTCTCCAGCGTCGTCAACGTGCCGCCCTCAGAGCTGCAGGATACCTATGAGTCTCTGAACGAGGCGTTCGAAGATTCGGAAGCCAAAGCCGAGGAGGTCAGCGATCGTATCGACGCCGTAGAGTCGGTATCGGAAGCCCTGTTCGAGGAATGGTCGGAAGAGATAGATCTGATCAAGGACAGCGGTCTCAGAGCGTCCAGCGCTCGCCAGCTGAAGCGTTCCACGCAACAGACCAACGACCTGATTCGAGCCATGCGGCGGGCCGAGGCGCGAATGGAGCCGGTGCTGAACACGTTCCGCGACTACGTCCTCTACCTCAAGCACAATCTCAACGCCCAGGCCGTCGCGTCGCTGAAGGGCGAGCTGGCTGGGGTGGAGGCGGACGTTTCCTCGCTTATTGCGGATATGGAGGCCTCCATCAGCAAAGCCAGGGCCTTCGTGGCGGAAATGGAATGAAGGGAGAAACCCAATGAAAATAGTCGGCTGGATTCTCGGAATCGTCGTCCTGGCCCTGGTTGGTGTGGCGATCTTTCTGGTCCTGAATTCTGGTGGCCTCGTGAAGGACGCCATCGAAAAATATGGCTCGCAGTATTTGGATACCGACGTCAGCGTTTCCCGGGTCAATCTTTCCCTTGCCGAAGGGTCGGCAGAGATACTGGGTCTCAACATCGACAACCCCCAGGGTTTCGACGCTGGCAGCGCGTTTCGGCTTGGACAGATCAAGGTCGTGCTGGATCCTTCCCAGATCTCGGCGGATCTGATCGTGCTCAAGGAAGTGGTTGTCGACGGCGCGCAGGTGGCGGCGCAGGTACGAGGTAAGGACACCAACCTGCAGGGCCTGATGGACAACCTGAATGAGAATCTGGGCCCGGAAGAAAGCGCCCCCGAGGAAGAGGCCGCGCCCGGGCCCAAGCTGATCATCGACCGCTTTCAGTTCAGCAATGCACGGACGGCCGTGGATTCCGACCTGGCGGGACAGTTCGAGGTCAGCATTCCTGACGTCAACCTCAAGGGTGTGGGCCGATCGACCAACGGCGCCACGGCGGGGGAGGTCATGGAGCAGATTCTCAAACCCATCATCAAGGCCGTCACTAGGGAAATTGTCAGTCAGGGCCTGGATATCGAAGGCGTCAAGGCGCAGCTGCAGGACAACGTGCAGAAGAAGGTATCCGACAAGCTCGGTGGCGGCCTGAAAGGGTTGACGGACAAATTTCGCGGGCGTGAGGAATGACGTTCGATAACATCCTCTACGAAGTTCAGGGCCCGATGGCCCTGATCACCGTTGATCGAGCCGACAAGCACAACGCCATTTCCCTCGCGACCCTCGAAGACCTGCAGAATGCGGCGAGCCTGGCGGCGAGCGACGAAGCGGTGCGGGTCATCACCATCACCGGCGCGGGTGATCGAGCTTTCGCCTCAGGATCGGATCTGTCCGAAGTCCTGCACCGGGATTTCCGTAAAGCCCTGGAGCCCATCGTGCAGGGCCTGGCCGATCAGCTGGAGCGGATACCGAAGCCCACTATCGCGGCCATCAACGGCATCTGCATGGGTGGCGGGCTGGAAGTTGCCCTGGGTTGTGATCTTCGCATCGCCTCTCCCAATGCCCGGTTTGCCACGCCCGAGGGTAAGCTCGGCATCATTCCAGGCGGCGGCGCTACCGCGCGCCTGCCGCGTATCGTCGGTCGTGGCTGGGGTATGGAGATGCTCCTGATGGGCGAGCCTATTGACGCGGAACGCGCGCTGCAGATTGGCCTGATCACCCGCATCGTGGAGCTGGATGCCCTGCTCGATGAAGCTCGAAGGATGGCGGATCACCTGGCCAGCTTCGCCCCCTTCGTACCGCGGACCATGAAGGCGATGGTGAACTTCGGCATGGAAGCGAGCCTGGCTGGCGCGCTGATGTTCGAGAAGTATGCTCAGGGCGCTCTGGTGCAGACCGACGACAAGGTGGAGGGAATCACCGCGTTTCTGGAAAAACGTCCGCCCGAGTTCAAGGGCAAGTGACCTTGTTGGTTTGAATTCGATTCCAAGGTCTGCAGGGGGAGAGGGATTTGCGGGCCTGACGCAGGGCCTCCGGCCTGCCCTTGCTCCGCCGCTTGCCGCTGCGCGTCAATCGTCTGCGCGCGGCTGCGTCTAAATGGCCCGCAAATCCCTCTCCCCCGGCAGATCAGCGTCGCTTCCAGCCTGTTGGTGTTTGGGTTGATGCCGGGAGGCGGAAACTGGCGGGGCATGTGGCGCAGCCGAGCCGCGCGAGTTGACGCGTAGCGGCAAGCTCGCAAGGTGAGGGCAGGCCGGAGGCCCTGCGCCGGCGCCGCCAGTTTCCGCCTCCCGGCATCAACAGGAACCCCCCCAGCGAGGACGAGTATTTGATCCATCCCCGACCCTGGGCGATACTGCCGTCCTTCGATTTTCCAGTCATTGAGAGGGGGAAGACGCCATGGCAGTGGACAAGTTTGCCGTAGAGGCGAGCCACATCATGATGTTCGCGCGGTCCATCGCTGACGATAACCAGATCTACTACGATGCGGACTACGCCGCGACGACGGAGCCCGGTTCCATCATCGCGCCGCCGACCTTTGCACAGTCCAGCGCCCAGTTCGACCCGGATTATTTCCTGCGGCCCAAAGTGGGACAGCCCTGGTTTGGCTCCGGCAAGGAACCCTCGGGCATCAGCCGCGGGGAGGGGGCCGCAGGTGGCGGCGGCGGCGGCGGCGGTCTGCACGCGGAGCAGCATTTCGAATATCACCGGCATCTGCAGCCCGGTGACGTCCTCACCGCGACCGTGAAGCCGGGGAAAACCTGGGAGAAAGAGAGCAAGCGGGCCGGAAAGCTCATGTTCTCGGAGACGGTTACCGAGTATCGGGATCAGAACGGCGAGCTGGTTATCACTGCCACGGGCGTCGGCGTGCGCACCGAGCGTCCGGTAGATTCCAAGTAAGAAGATTCCAGATAAGGGGAGGCAATCATGGCCTTGAAATCAAGTGAGCTCTCCGTTGGAGACACCTACAGCGAATGTCTGGTAGAGGATCTGAAGCGCACTCAGATCGTGATGTACGCGGGCGCCTCTGGGGACTACAACCCGCTGCATACGGACGAGATCTTTACCACCAAGGTCGCCGGCTATCCGACGGTATTTGCCCATGGCATGCTCACAATGGGGATGACAGGGCGCATGCTCACCAACTATGTGGGCGATGGGCGGCTGACTAAGTACGGCGTTCGTTTCACCAATCAGGTCTGGCCGGGTGACACGCTGAATTCGACCGCCACCGTTGAAGAAGTCACCGATGACATGGTCAAGCTCAAGGTGGAGACGACCAATCAGGATGGCGTGGTGGTGGTCTCCGGCTATGCCGAGGCGCGCGTAGACTGACCGGAGCGAGCGAAGCGCCGCCGCCCCGGGGCTACCATTTCTCCAGGGCGGTACGCACGTCAATTTCGAAAGTCCAGGCGCGAGGTGGCTGTCGGTAGAGGTAGACGAAACCGTCGACGATGCCGTCGATGCTGATCATGCCTGCTTCGCCGAGCTTCTCGGCGTACTCTGGAAAACCCTTGATGATCTTGTCGCCGCCAATAGGGCCGTCCACCACCACGTGACCTACGTGCACGCCGTCAGCTCCGTATTCCTTGGCCATGGCTTGAGCCATGTTGCGCAGCGCGCCCTTGGAAGAATTGAAAGCGCCGAATCTTGCGCGCCCCCGTAGTGAAGCGCTGGCGCCGGTAAAGAGCAGGGTGCCGCCTCCCTGGGGCACCATCAGCCGCAGGGCTTCGCGCCCGAACAGAAACCCGCCGAAGCAGCAGACCCGCCAGCTCTGCTCGAAGTAATCGGCTTCCATGTCGATGATGCGTCCGGGCGAGTTGTTGCCGGCGTTGTAGATGGCCAGATCCACCTCGCTCCCGGCGGCAGCAAACAGCGCCTGAACGTCAGCTTCGCTGGTGGCGTCAGCGGCGATGGCGGTTGCCTCTCCTCCCGCACGGCGGACAGAGTCTGCCACTGCTTCGATCTTTGCAGGGGTTCGCCCGGCCACAATGACCTGCAGACCTTCATGGGCGAAGCGCTGGCACAGCTGCGCGCCCAGCCCCAGTTCGGGCCCTACCCCGATTATGACAGCGGTTTTCATGTTGCCTCCTTCAGCCTGCTGTTCGTTTTTCTTTGTCGGTGCGCCGAACCAGCGTCGGGGGCCCCTTTTGTCCGTGCTTCGGGCGCGCTCATATCACCCGATGCAGCAGGGGTTCGCCGGCTTCCAGACGGCGGCAGTTCTCGACGGCTACGGCCAGGCTGCGCTGGAGCGTCTCCTGGGTCAACCATGCAACGTGGGGTGAAAGCACCACGTTGGGTAGCGAGAACAGCGGATGATCCGTGGGGGCGGGCTCCTCGGCAAACACATCCAGCCCGGCGCCCGATAATCGGCCGTCAGCCAGGGCATCAATGAGCGCTGTTTCATTTACCAGGCCGCCGCGGGCGGTGTTGATGAGGATGGCTCCCCGCTTCATGGTCGACAGTCGCTCGGCGTTGACCAGCTTTTCCGTTTCGGCGGTCAGCGGCACGTGGAGTGAAACGATGTCGCTTGCGGCCAGAAGCTGATCCAGCGGTCGAAACCTGTCGTCGTCTGCCGGCGGGTGTCGATTGGTGTAGATGACCTGCGCGCCCATGGCTTCCAGCGTCGGCGCCAGCAGCCTGGGGACGCCACCGAACCCCACCAGACCGACGGTGCGTCCGGAAATTTCCCCGAGGTCGTTCTGGCGCCGCGGATCCCAATTCCAACCGCTGCCTGCGCGGACGTCGCCGTCGAATCGGTGCATCTGGCGCAGCACGCTCAGCATCAGGCCCAGGGCGTGCTCAGCCACCGCCCGACTGTTGGTGCCTGGCATGTTGCAGACGGCGATGCCGCGCGACTCTGCCAGGGCAAGGTCGATGGTGTTGACCCCTACGCCGATTTTCTGCACCAGCCGCAGCCGGGGAGCCGCATCCAGCAGCGTAACGTCCACCGGGCGCAGGCAATGCCAGAGCACATCGGTGTCGGGCAGCAGTTCGAAGAGGCGGGCATCGTCCGATTCCGGGCAGGCCGTCACGTCGATACCTTCGGCGGCGAGCGCCTTCAGCGAGGCGTGAAACCGGGGCGCCGCGTCGTAGTTCCAGATTACCTGCACGAAAACGTCCTCCGGGGATCAGTGCTGTGAAAGGCTGCCTGGGTGGGGAAACCGCATCAGGGGCATGGGGTGGGCCTGGTGAACGCGCAGGCCTCGATTCCATTTGGCGGTGCGCTCCCCCCGGGCGATAGACCCTACCTTGATGAGTGGAGCCTGCCAACCCACAGCCAGATCGACGATGGCGGTATCTTCGGTTTCCCCGCTGCGGGCGGAAACGATGGGCACCGGGCAGCTCAGCAGGGCTTCATGTGCTTCCGTCACGGTGCCGACCTGATTGGGTTTGATGAGCGCGGCGTTGATCTGCCGGTCCTTCACGGCCCGGCGAATCCGCGCGCCGTTACTCACCACCAGATCGTCTCCCACGATGAGCCCCTGCTGATGAAACCCTTCGTAGAAGGCAGCGTAGTTCTCCGGATCGTCTTCGGCACAGGGATCCTCCACCATCCGAATGGGATAACGGCGGGTCCATTGGAGCAGCTTCTCCACCCAGGCGTGGGGGGCTAGTGCCTCGCCGTCTACGTGGTAGCAACCTTTGCGATAAAACTGGTTAGCAGCGATGTCCAGCGAGATGGTTACCTCGTCCTGCAGTTTGCGTCCCGTGGCCTCGATGGCCAGCACCAGCAAGTCCAGCGCGGCTTCGCAGCTCTGCAGGTTCGGCCACCAGCCCCCTTCGTCGGCCACGCCCTGCAGCATTCCCCGCTCGCTCATGAGGCTGCCTGCGGCATGATAAATCTCGGCCACCCAGCGGAGCGCCGTCGGCCAGTCCTCGGCGCCCAGCGGCACCACCATGAAATCCTGCAGCGGCAGCCGCCCGCCCGCGTGGGCACCACCGCCCAGAATCTGGATCTGCGGAAGAGGCATGCGCATTTCCGTCGCCCCCTGGTTCTCGGCCAGGTACTGCCACAGCGGCATGCGGTTGCTGGCGGCAGCCAGCGCAGTGGTGGCCATGGAGGTGGCGATCAGCGTGTTCCCACCCAGGTGTGATCGGTCGTCCGTGCCGTCCAGCGAAATCAGCGCCGCGTCGATTCCAGCCTGGTTTCGGCAATCCATCCCTATCAGGCTGGGGGCGATTTCCTGACGGAACCTGGCGCAGGCACTCATGAGCCCACCGTCCGGGTCTCTCAGCTCCCGGGCTTCATGATGACCTCGAGATGCGCCCGCCGGCGCCACGCCAGCTGCTGACGCATCCACGGTGCAAACGGTCACCTGCAGCGTCTGACGCGCTCTGGAATCGTAGATGGGCAGAATCTCCGCGCTGCGTATGCGGTATCGGCCGTCGCTCGTTGCTGTCATTTCTGTAACCTTGTCCGCAACATTTCTCGGGCCCTGTCTTCGGTTTCAGGAGGCGAGCCAACCGTTCAGCAGCGCGGTCGTGGCCAACGGCGGCTGGCTGAGCAGGGACAAAGCGCGTGCCCGCACCGATCGCTGCTGGGCGTCCGTCAGATAGTCCACGGGCGACTTGCCATCGACCCGCGCCAGCAGCATGCCCGCCAGTGTCAGATATACCTGTAAGTCCAGATCCTGCTCCTTCAGGAGCGGGTGCGTCCGGGTCTTGCGAGCCAGCCCCGTTTCGATCTGATAGCACCGCCAGAATGCCTTCGCGGCCGAAAGCAGCGCCCGATTACCCGTATGCTCCAGCTTCAGCAGCAGGTGTGCCAGCAGATAACCGGGATCGAAACCGGCGGCCCCCCAGGTGGCGCACTCCGCGTCCAGCACGCGGACATCGCCGCTGTCGTCCACCAGAATGTTCTTCGGGCTGAAGTCGCCGTGAACCAAGGTGGCTCCGCGCTGTTCCAGCTCGCCGATCAACGCAGCAACCGCAGGATAGCGGGACTGCAGGTGGCGGAAGAACGGGTCTGTTCGCAGGGCATCGAAAAGCGTCCTGTTGTCGAAGCTGCGAGCCAGCGCCGGCTGCTCGGCAGCCCGCCGGGCAATGGTGCCCAGCAGGTGGCCCAGCCGCGCGGCAATTTCGATGTTCACCCGCCCGTTCAGCAGTTCCGTTTTCCAGTTCCGCCAGCGTTGCGGGTCGTACCAGGCCAGCACGGCGATACCACGTTGCTCGTCTGCGGCGATCACCTCCGCGACCTGCTCGCCGATCCAGGGGCGAACGGTACGCAACCAGCGGACCTCTTCGGCGTTACGCGCGGTAGGGGCTTCCCACAAAGCCTTTACCTTGAGCCGTGGCAGGGCACGTTTGGCGCAGTAGCTGGCGCTTGCGGTGTCCACCCGCCAGATATCGCTGGAGACCCCTCCGGAGAGACGGGTGAAGGTCGGTGCCGACGTTTCCACCTCGAGCAGCCGTGCGACGACGTCGCGAAATTCGGCGCCGGGTTGCATGTCGCGGGTCATCGCTTCGGATACGCCCGCGGCGCTCGCGACTCAACCCTGCAACGCGGTCCGAAGCGCGAGGCACGCGTGCTCAAACGGCGGCCTGCTCACCTTGAACACCGCGGCGGTCGCCAGGAAGTCGTGAATCAAGCCTTCGCAGTGCAACCATTCCGCGGGAACGCGCGCATCGCGCAGGGCTTCCGCGTATTCCCTTCCCTCGACACGCAGCGTGTCGAACTCCGCCGTGATTACCAGTGCGGGTGGCAGCCCGCTCAGATCCCCGGCCCGTAGGGGTGATGCCCGCGGATCCCGTCGCTTGTCGGGGTCCGGGCAGTAGAAGCGCCAGAACCATTCCATGGTGGGCCCGTCCAGGTACATGCCGCCGCTGTCTTCCTGGTAACAATCCCGCTCCAGGTCGCAGTCGGTCACCGGGTAAAGCAGCAGCTGAAAGCTGATGTCCGGTCCGTCGCCATCTCTCGCCAGCTGGCAGACCACGGCGGCCAGGTTGCCACCTGCGCTTTCGCCGCCCACTGCCAGCCGGCCATTGCCCTTCACCTCGGCCATATGCTCGGAAACCCAGAGGGTGGCCGCGTAGCAATCGTCCACCGCCGCCGGAAACTCGTGCTCCGGTGCCAGCCGGTAGTCGACGGACACCACGACGCAGCCGGCGGTCCGGCAGATGTCCCGGCACACGGCGTCGGCGGTGTCCAGGTCGCCTATGACCCAGCCGCCGCCGTGGAAATTGACGAAGACGGGGAAGGGGCCCTCCCCCTCAGGGGTATAGATTCTCAGGGGAACGTCTGCCGCAGGACCCAGGATGCTGCGGTCGGCCACCGCCCCCACCGCTATTTCCGGATTCAGGGGCCTGGCCAGTCGGTACATTTCCCGGCCCTGGTCCGGCGTCATGTCGGTGATTTTTGGCGCAGGCGTCTCGCCAAGGGCGGCGAACATCGCCTGGTACTCGGGTGCTAACGGCATCTCTCTGCCCCGTGTAGAATGTGCGCCCTCTAGATTAAGTTAACCCGTCGCGATTTGGGAGCAATTGGATGATCAAGCTGGACAGTATGGAAGAAGCGGCCGAGGCGGCCAAACAATTTCAGTTTCTTGAGCGAACCCTGTTCGAGAAGCGCACGCTGACGCTGTTCGGCGAGATCAACACCGAAGTGGCTCGGCGGACGATGGAGAAGCTGCTGGCCTTGTCCTACGAGTCCGATGATCCGATCACCATCTACATCGGCTCTCCGGGCGGGCACGTGGAGTCAGGGGACACAATCTTCGATGTGATTCGTTTCATCAAGCCTCTGGTGCGCACGATAGGAACGGGCTGGGTCGGCAGCATCGCCACCCACATCTATCTGGCAGCGGACAAAGCCAACCGTTTCTGCCTGCCCAATACCCGTTTTCTCATTCACCAGCCCGCCGGCGGTTTCGGCGGTACTGCTGCGGACGTTGAAATTCACGCCCGGGAAATACTCAAAACCCGAGAGCGCATCAATCGCGTCATTGCCGAGCAGACCGGCCAGGACGTCGAGCGCGTTGCCAAGGATACCGAGCGCGACTACTGGATGGGTCCGGAAGAGTCCGTGGAGTACGGCATCGTCGGCAAGATCATTCATTCCGTCGACGAGCTGACCTAGTCAGAGGTCCCCTAAGCGAGACCCGCTGAAACAGACCGGCGGAGCTGAACGCTTTCGCCACGGGGCCGCTTCCGCGGCCCTTTCCAATCTGGCACGACGTTTGCAAATCCCGAAGCGTGATCTAGGCTGGTTTTTCAGGAACCCCGTAAATCAGGGCACCTTGAAGCTCCGGAAAGACGCGAAGGCCCTCGAGTGGTGCGACGAGCCTCGACAGCACCAAGGTAGTGCCTGGTTTTAAGCAGATAGTTGGAAGCAGATAGTCAGTCAGTGGAGTCCCAAAATGTACGGTAAGCTTCAGCGCCTCGGTTTCTCGCGTTATCTGTTCATCTATCTGGTACGGCAACCGCTGGTTGATGAAGGCACCTTCGCCACTGTCATCGCCTATGGCAGAACCCCCGGCGAAGCGGAGCAGGTTGCCATCAATCGGGTTCATCAGCAGGGCCTGCACATCGTCAGAACCGACACTGCCACGCCGGCGCCCTGGCTGGATCCGGACGTTGACGGCGAATATCTCGATGAGCTGGAGCGTTTTGGCAGCGTCCTGCAGGTCGAGCATCTCGCGCAACCCGCATCCATGGTCGCCTGAGCGCCGAGCGGTTTCCCTCAGGATCCGAACTCCTTCAGGCGGTCTTCCAGGTCCGGTCCCCGGCCCGGGCTGTTGTTTCGTTCGAAGGCGAGACCGTCCGCAAGGGTGTAGTTCAGCCCCTGGTTGACGAGCATCTTGTCTGCGCGCAGGGTGAACCAGGAGTTCTGCAGGAACCCCTGGCCCATGGCGATAGCCGAGCGCATCAGCTCGTCATCCGGCACGCAGCGGTTTGCCAGACCCATGGCAGCAGCTTCGGCACCGCTCACCACGCGACCGCTGAACATCATCTCTTTGGCCGCCAGCAGCCCAACGCGCCTCGGCAGGCGCTGGCTCATTCCCCAGGTGGGCGACATACCCCACTTGCCGTGGGTGTCGGCAAGCTTGGCGCTTTCCGCGGTCACCATCAGGTCGCAGGCCAGAGCCAGTTCCAGCGAGCCGGTATAGCAGTGGCCCTGCACCGCGGCGATGACAGGCTGCGGCAGGCTCTCGATCGCATCCAGCGTTTCGGCCTGGAAGTGTCGGCTCGGAGCAACCTCACCGGCCTGTATGGCTTTGAGGTCGTTGCCGGCGGAGAAGGAACGGCCCTTGCCGCACAGAATGACGCAGCCGATTTCTTCGGTCTGCTCTGCGATGCTGTCGATGTGCTGGCGCAGCTCGACAAACAGTGAGGGGCTCAGAGCGTTCAGCGCCTCTGGTCGATTGAGCGTGAGAATTGCCAACCCATCCTTATCTTCCCGCAATACCTGTGCGCTCATGGTTCTTCCTCCGGCAACAGAAATTTATGTTGGAATACTGAGAAAACAGCTGCTGACGCCCGTGCTGCGCTGTGGCATCAGAGGCCGAGCACCAGCTTGGCGACGATGTTTTTCTGCACTTCGTTGGTGCCGCCGGCGATGGAGCTGGCCCGCAGATTGAAAAATCTGCAGAAGGCGGCAACGCCGTCCGCGGGTCCTACCGGCGCAACGTTGCGCCCCACCTGACGAGCCTCGGGCTGGTCCGGCAGCGCGTAGCTGCCCATGGCCTCTACCGCGAGCTCCGTCATATGCTGGCCGATATCTGCGCCGAGGTTCTTCATGATGGAGGATTCCGGCCCGGGATTCTGGCCCCGGGAAAGCGCCGCCATGATGCGGAATTCCGTGTACTGAATCGCTTCCAGCTTCACCTCTGTTTCGTCCAGCTTGCGCCTGAAAGACGGCTCTTCGGCCAGGGTGCCGGTCGGCGTTGGAATCTGTTGCGCCAGGTTGCGCAGTCGCCGCAGCGCCGTTTTCTGACCGGCTGCTCCACCGCCACCGCGCTCGAACTCGAGCAGGTACTTGGCCACGGTCCAGCCCTGATCCTCCTCGCCGACCCGGTTGGCTTTGGGCACGCGGACGTTGTCGAAAAACACCTGGTTGACCTCGTGGGTGCCCGAGGCAAACAGGATGGGGTCGACGGTGATGCCGGGCGTATCCATATCCAGCAGCAGGAAGGTGATGCCCTGCTGGGGTTTGCCGCTGTCGCTGGTCCGTACCAGGAGGAACATTCGGTTTGCAAAGTGCGCGTGGGTCGTCCAGATCTTTGTACCGTTGAGCACGTAGTGGTCGCCGTCGCTGTCGGCGCGCAGCTTCAGAGAAGCCAGGTCGGAACCCGATCCGGGCTCCGAGTAGCCCTGACACCAGTAGTCTTCACCGGACAGAATTCGCGGCAGATATCGGGCCTTCTGGGCGTCGGTGCCGTAGCCGATGAGCATGGGTCCGCACATGCCCAGACCCATGGGTGCCAACGCCGGCGTCCCGGCCAGGGTGGTTTCCGTCGACCAGATGTAGCGCTGGGTCAGATCCCAGCCGGTACCGCCGTATTCCCTGGGCCAGGCGGGCGCGATCCAGCCCTTCTGGTAGAGGATCCGGTGCCAGACGATGTTGTGTTCGTAGTCGAGAAAGATGCCGGGGCAGAACCGCTGGGCGTCCCGCAACTCGTCCGTCAGCGCCTCGTCGAGAAAAAGTCGAACCTCGTCGCGAAACGCTTCGTGCTCCGGGCTGAAAGCTATGTCCACTGCTCGAGACTCCTTACCAGGGTTTCCAACTCGAACACATGGGGATCCTCAGCGTCAAGATCGCGCAGCGCCTGAGCCAGCTCCAGCAGGTAGTCCCTGTTACGTCCGCTTGGACCCTCACAGCAGAGAATCTGCTGCGCCATCTCTTCCAGGGGTGCCGGTCCCAGAAAGGCGTGGTTGTCCCTTGGTGCTACATAGACAATGCCCGTGGTCTGCACTGCCGTTTCGTCGGCAGCATGAGAGACTTCTGCCGCAGAGGTTCTTGCACCGCCGGTCAGCTGAAGGTCCACTCTGAACCGCTGGTAGCCGTTTTTTTCCCGATGGTCGAGCGCCTCGAAGGTGGCGTCCACCGTGTTCCGCTCCACCAGATAGGCGACGCCGTCACAGAAGGCGTCGTCTGCTTCCACCAGGGTTACCACGCGG
>CAMYJX010000044.1:33017-65854 GCA_947258825.1 uncultured Pseudomonadales bacterium | reverse complement strand
CCTCGTGTTCGAGGAGGTCACCGCCTCGAGCCTGGTGAAAATTGATGTCGAAGGAAACAAGGTCATGGACACGCCCTATGAGGTGAACCAGGCCGGCTTCACCATTCATTCGGCGGTGCACATGGCGCGGGAGGACGCGCACTGCGTGATGCATCTGCACACCGACGACGGGGTCGCGGTATCTGCCCAGGAGGACGGCGTGCTGCCCATCAGTCAGCACGCCATGTCCATCGGTGAGATTGCCTATCACGATTATGAGGGCGTGGCTCTGGACCTGGACGAGCGTGAGCGCATCGTGGCGGATCTGGGAGACAGGCAGTTCATGATGCTGCGTAATCACGGCACGCTGACGGTGGGCGCGAGCTGCGCGGATGCCTTTCTGGCGATGTACTACCTCGAACGGGCCTGTTCCATGCAGGTCCGGGCCCTTGCCGGCGGAACGGCGATCACCCGCCCCCCCCAGGGCTCGCCGGAAAAAGCCGCGGAGCAGAGCCGGATGCTGTTTGACGGCACGGCCGGTGGCTTCGCCTGGCCCGCGCTGCTCCGGAAGATGGATCGGCTCGACGACAGCTACAGAACCTGACGATGGTCGCTCATTCCATTTCTCTGGCCGCCGGCAACGTTCAGGAGTTTCCGCCAGCAGAGATGGTGAGCGCCGCGGCAGCAGCCGGGTTCGACCATACGGGTATCTGGGTAGAACCTGCGGAATGGAGCACGGACACCACCCGCGAGGTCCGCCGGCGCCGGGACGATACCGGCATTGACGTGCTGGACGTTGAGGTCATCTGGATTCACGCCGGACAGCCCACGGACGATCTCAAGCGCATCATCGACATTGGCGGCGAGATAGACGCCGGCTACGGCCTGGTGGTCTCCAGCGACGAGGACGATGAAGGCACCAAGCGCGTCTTCGCCGAGCTCTGCGACCATGCCCGGGGTTCCGGGCTCACGCTGGTGCTGGAGTTCCTGCCCATCACGGCCGTCCGCTCCCTGGACCAGGCGGTCAATATCGTCACCGACGTCGGACGGTCGAACGGGCGCGTGCTGATCGATACCCTGCATCTTGCTCGAACGGGCGGCACCGTGGACGCGGTGAAGGGGCTGGACTCAGCCCTTTTCCCCTATCTGCAGATCGCGGATGCCCCGCTGTCGGCGCCGGGTACCGACTACGATTCGCTGCTCCACGAGGCCGTGGACGGCCGCCTGCTGCCTGGCGAGGGTGAGCTGCCCATTGGGGAACTGCTCCGGGTGCTGCCCGGTGGGTTGGCGTTGAGCCCGGAGATACGCTCGAAGGTGTTGCGTGATCGCTATCCGGAGATCACCGACCGGGCACGGGCGATCGCCGACGCCACGCGCCGGTTTCTGGCTGCATTGAGCTGAGCTTGGGAGGTCGCCGGTGACGAACTCTTCGCGCCCGGATTTCCCGGCCAGATTCATCCGGGCAATTGTCCTGACCCTGAGCCTGGCCTTTGGCTTGACAGGGTGCGCCGGCAAATCGGGCGCAGCGCTGGATCCCCCGGACAGGCAGACGCTCGCACCCTGTCCGCCCACGCCGAACTGCGTATCCAGCGATGCCACGGACAGCCTGCACCGCATCGAACCACTGTCCCTTCGGTCTGATCCCCACGCCGTGTGGCAAGCCCTGCTGGCCTACCTCGACAACACGGCATCGTTCACCGTCAAAGTGAAGGACGACGGCTACGTTCGTGCGGAGGCTCGCACGACAATCTTCGGTTTCGTCGATGATGTGCAGTTTCAGATGCGTCTCGATCAGGGGGACATAGCCATGCGCTCGGCGTCCCGCGTCGGCCTGTCGGATTTAGGTGCAAACCGGCGGCGACTCGAGGCTATCCGCCAGGCCCTGGAGCAGGCGTTGGAAGGCACGTAAGCCAACGTCAACCGGGCTTTTTCAGAGTCCTAGCCGGGAACGGAACGCCGCGTTGCTGTCACTGAAATGCTCGGACGGCCGTTAGCGAAATGGCGGAATTTGATTCGCTTCACGCAAATGTCAGATCCCTCTGCTATGGTGCATTGCATCATAAGCGCTCAGAGGCGCCGAAGGGATCAGATCGTGCCAGCCAAACAGCAAGAAAACAGCGAACCCAGCAGGGGAAGATTGCAACGTGCCGTGGCGCCCGTACAGGCGTACTTTCACCAGCGTATGAACAGCGCCGATGCGGCCGAGGCGGAGCGCCAGGCGCAGCTGCGCAGCGCTCTCGACGCCGAGTTTCGCGGTAACGGCGGCGTTGCCGGTCTCCGTCAGGTGTTCGACCGGCTTACAGGCATGGCCAATCTGGGTTTGCCGGCGCTGGGTGAACTGGTAAAGGAGGTTGCCATCGATCCGGCGACGCCCGCTACCGCCGACGTACTGGTACCGAAGGGTCCCGGACCACATCCTGTGCTCGTTTACTTTCACGGCGGTGCCTGGGTTGCCGGCAGCCCGCAGAGCCATCGCAAGCTGACGGCGCGTTTTGCGCAGGCCGGCTACCTGGTGGTGAGTGTCGATTACCGCCTGGCGCCGGAACATCCGTTTCCCGCCGGGCTCCACGACTGCATCGCGGCGGTACGCTGGACGGCGCGTCATGCCGAGCGTTTCGGCGGCGATCCGGCTCGGCTTGCCATCGGCGGCGACTCCGCGGGCGCGAATCTTGCCGCGGCCACCGCGATTAACCTGCGCAGTGCCATCGGCTCGCCAAAAATTTCCGCCATGCTGCTCATCTACGGCGTCTTCGACATGAGAGACCTGGGCAGCCCCAGCGTAAATCGTTTTCTCCACGATGCTTATCTGCCGGATTCGCTCACCGGCCTGCTGGCCGATCCGCGTGTGAGCCCGATTCACGCTGCCCACAAGCTGCCGCCGAGCTACATTGTGATCGGCAGTCAGGATGCACTGCTGGCCCAGAGCCAGGCGCTGCGCGACAAACTTGCCGCCGCCGGGACGCCGCACGTGTATCTGGAGGAAAGCGGCATGCCGCACGGTTTTATGCAGATGGAGTTCCTGGGAAGGGTCCGGAGCATTGTCAGCGAGATGGCGGATTTTCTCTCCGAGCATCTGGCAGATACCACCGGGACCCGTATCCGGCGGTGGCGGATGCGGCTCTGGCGGCGTCTCCGCGCCAGCCTCTCCCGCCTGCTTCGCCGGCGCCTGATGCTCGGTCGCCTGGCTCAGCGGCTGCGGTGATTTCTGTCAGAGTGTTCTGGCGGCGGATCGCCTGAGAGGTCCTGCGGGCGGCAGGAAATCTCGTTGTTGAACAGGCTGCGCTGGGGCGGCAATCAAGCCACTTTCACCATGCGTTTACCGAAGTTCTCGCCGGCGAGCAGGCCGATAAGCCCAGCGGGCGCATTCTCCAGGCCCTCCACCACGTCCTCGGCGACGACGATGCTGCCATCGTCCACCCACTGCGCTAGCTCCCGGTCCGCGGTAACGAGCATTTCCGGATCGTCGCCAAGCAGGAAACCCCGCATGGTCAGCCGCTTGGTGATCAGCAGGCCTGGCACCCCGCGGGGCCCCGGGGCCGGGTTGGCGGTGTCGTACTGTGAGACCACGCCGCAGCAGATGATTCGACCGTGGAGGTTCATGCGGAACAGGGTCGCTTCCAGGGTCTGGCCGCCGACGTTGTCGAAGTAGAGGTCGATACCGTCGGGGCATTTTTCCTTGAGCGCGGAAAACAGATTGTCGTTCTTGTAGTCGATGGCCGCGTCGAACCCGAAGTTCGCCACGAGCCGCCGACACTTTTCCGGACCGCCGGCGATACCCACAACCCTGGCGCCTTGCAGCTTGGCAATCTGGCCCGCCACAGAGCCGGTGGCGCCCGCCGCGGCGGACACGACCACCGTCTCGCCCCGCGCGGGCTGGCCGATGCCCGCCATGCCGTAGTGGGCCGTTCGCCCGGTGACGCCCAGCACGCTCATGAGATGGGTAACCGGCTCTCTGCGCGGCCGCTGGCTCAGGCGTTTGCCCGGCTGGACGAAGTACTCCTGCCAGCCGCCGTCGCCTTCCACCAGATCGCCGGGCGAGAAGCCGGCATGATTGGACCCGACGACTTCCGCGAGGGTGAATCCCGCCATGACCTGCCCGGCCTGCAGCGCGCTGCGGTAGGTGGCACCCTGCATCCAGGCCCGGTTTGCCGGGTCCAGCGAAAGGTACAGCGTGCGGCAGAGCACCTCGTCGGGTCCGGCGGAAGGCATCTCTGCCTCCTCGAGCCGGAAGTGCTCCGGGCCCAACTTGTCTTCGGGCATGGCGACGATGTGTATCTGGCGGTTGCTGGTCATTCTTGTTCCCCCTCGATCAGAAGATGCTAGTAGTGTGGCGGTGGTGGTTCGGGTGCCGATTCGTTCTGCGCTTCGTCCGGCGTGGTCAGCGCGCGCTCGTTGACCAGCTTCAGCATCGCTTCCAGATGGTCGATGCGCGCCTGCTGCTGGATCAGCGCGTCGTTCAAGGCCTGGATGGTCTCTTCCTGAAAAGTCAGCTTCGTTTCCAGCGCTTCAATGCGCTTCTGGTCTGCGCTCACCGTGAGCCTCCATTCAAGCGACGATATCCTTTGCGCCGCACAGGAAAACACGATTCCCGGCGAAATTGGTAGTATCTTTCGTCGGCAGAGGGAAGGAACGGAGCGCGCATCGTGGTCAGAGCCTACGACTGGATCGCCTATCACGCGGGGGAAAGCCCGGACCGGCTTGCTCAGATTGATCTGTATTCCGGGCGGCGCTACACCTACCGGCAGATGCACGAGCGCACCGGGCGCCTGGCGGCTGCGCTGTCGAAGCTGGGCGTTCAGCACGGCGACCGGGTGGCGCTGCTGGCCAACAACTCCACCGATTGCATGGACGCGGAGTTTGCCTGCATGAAGCTCGGCGCCGTCTACGTGCCTCTGAACTGGCGGCTCACCGTCCCTGAGCTCACCTACATTCTCGGTGACTGCGGCCCTCGGGTGCTCATTCACGAAGACGCTTTCGCCGACGCCGCGCAGGCGCTGGGCGACGCCTGCAGGATTGACCACCTGCTTGAATTGAATGCCGACGGCGCGGAGTCGGCCTTCGAAGCGGCCATTGCTGCAGCAGAACCCATGGAGCAGATCACCGGCGTCACCCATGACGATCTGTGGACGATCATGTACACCTCAGGTACCACGGGTCATCCCAAGGGCGCCATGATTACCTTCGGCATGACCTTCTGGAACGTGGTCAACCTCACCAATCCCCACAGGCTGTTTCCCGGCATGGTCAATCTCTGCGTGCTGCCGCTGTTTCACACCGGCGGTTTGAACTGTTATGCGAATCCGGCTCTGCACATGGGGGGCACCAACGTCGTGATGCGGTCTTTCGATCCGGGCCGGACCCTGGCGCTGTTGCAGGACCAGGACTATGGTGTGACCCACTTTCTGGCGGTACCGGCCAACTATCTGTTCATGAGTCAGCACCCGGACTTCGCCGCGGCGGATCTCACCCGCCTGCACGTTTGCGGTGTCGGTGGCGCGCCAACTCCGGTCGAGCTCATCAAGATCTATGCGGCCAAAGGCAAGGCGCTGCAGCAAGGGTTCGGAATGACCGAAACCAGCCCTCTGGTTACGGCCCTGACGGCGGAGATGGCGGAGCTGAAGATCGGCTCCTCAGGGCGCTGCGCCATGCATACGGAGCTGCGCATCGTCGCCGAGGACGGGCAGACGTTGCCGGAGCCCGATACCGTCGGCGAGCTCTGGGTGAAGGGCCCGAACGTTACCCCCGGTTACTGGAATCGCGATGACGCCAACGCCAGCTCGTTTACCGACGGCTGGCTGCATACGGGCGACGCCGCTTATGTGGATGCGGATGGCTATGTCTTCATCGTGGATCGCTGGAAGGACATGTACATCTCCGGTGGGGAGAACGTCTATCCGGCTGAGGTGGAGAACGTCATTTACCAGCTGCCTGCGGTAGGAGAGGTTGCCGTGATCGGCGTGCCGGACGAACGCTGCGGGGCGAGCCTCGACGAGGAAACCGTGCTCAAGCATTGCCGCGAGCGGCTGGCGCGATTCAAGCAGCCGCACAGCGTGCGGTTCGTTGCCGAGATTCCCCACAACGCCACGGGGAAGATCCTGAAGCGGGAGCTGCGCGAGGCCGATGCCTAGGCAGAAGACGCGGTGGGTTGCGCAGCTTTTTCCGGCGCTTTGATCGTGGCGACTTTCGGTGCCGTCGATGCCCTTGCTGATGCTGATGCTGGTGCAAGCGTCGGCCGGCTACCGCGGCAGGAGATCTTGATGAAACCTTCGCGCTTGTCCACAACGGCGCAGGCGGCGTTGTTGGTTTCGGCCCACTGCGCCAGCGCCTTGAGATCGGCCGCTTTGCCGACTTTGCGAACCAGAATCACGGCGTCCGGCGTGAGCCGGTCGGCGAGCTTGTCCAGGGTGCCGAGAACACCCTGGGGGGTGGCGTTCGCGCCGTCGCAGAGCACCAGGCTGAATTGACCCGCCAGTCGCGCCGGATCGATGGCGTACCAGACGTAGGGCCCGAATAGTTCGGCGCGCGCACTGATCAGGTGGCTGGCGCTCACCTCGTACTGGGTAATCCACGAGCGCATCAGGTTTGCCCAATGGGCGTCGTGCTCCAGACACCAGAGCTGCTTGGCTTTGGATCCAGCGGCCGCGCACAGCGCCCCCAGCAGCAGGGTCAGCAGGCTGGTGCCGCACTGCAGAATGTGGCCTTCGGTTTTTCTTGCTTCCGCGAAACAGGAGCGCAGATAGTTCTCGCCGCTCTGGGTCAGGGGGTCTCCCCAGTGCGCATAGAGTTCCGATACCAGGTCTTTCGGAAGGGGTTCGTTGGATTCGCCGGAGATCGAGCGCAGACAACGGCGCAGGCACCGGTCGATGGCGTAGTGACGACCGTAAACGTCGGCTCGGGTTTTGAGCGCGGCCATGCCGCCATGATCGCCAAAGGGATTGCGTAACTGCATCGGTGGTCCTCGTGCCGCGGTCGGCTGAGCCCGCAGTATAAGGCCGGCCGAACAGCGGGCGGCGTTGGCTGAGCCTTTTCGTGAGACAGATCACAGCCTGACCGGGCGGCAGTTTGCGCTGCGGGTCTGTGTCAGGCTCCGGAGTCGGCGTTCAGGGAATGGAGACGGGTTGCCAGAGCGGGAGCAGCCCGGCTTGCAGCAGGGGATCTTCCGCGGCGCGGTCAAACGCCCACTGAATGCTGGCGTCGGCCTGCAGCCCGAATACCTGATCCCAGAACAGGTTCGGCGCCTGGGGGCGCTCGCCGAGGGGATGGGTAAAGCTGTCCCAGTGAACGGGGAACAGCTTTTCCGGGGTGGTCGCGTTGACGATGTAGGCCCAGTAATTGCTCTGGTAACGCTCGGTCTGGCCGCCAATGCCGCCGACGCTGAGAAATACCGCGTCCACATCGATGCCCTCCAGGGCGCCAGGCAGATAGCCGGCGCTGCCCTGGATCAGCACGGATGCATCCGGGTGCGTGATCAGAACCGAGTAGCTGCCACCCTCGGCGTATTCGGTCATCCGCACCGGCGGCTGCAGCGGCTCGGTGATCTCCGTGCGACTGCTGACGCCGCGCCTCAATAATGGGTTCGGGAACTCGAAGTGACGCGACTCGAAGAGCGTTACCTGGAAATCGCCGAACGACATGGCCTGGCCCGGCGTGGCCACCCGGATGCTTTCATCGGCCAATCCCCAGCCGCGTCCGATGTTGGCGGTGGATTCGGACCCTACCAGCATCGCGCCGGTGCGCTCGGCGACTTCCGGCGCGTCCATGGCGTGATCGAAGTGCGAGTGGACGGGAATTACGGCGGCCAGCTGCTCGATATCCGCGCGCTCCAGGGCCCGATCGATGGCGCCGAGGTCCGGGCCAATGTGGCCGAAAAGAATTTCCAGATCCGAGGGTCGGGTAAACCAGCCATCGGTCAGAATGGCTGTCTCACCATCGGTGACGAGGACGTTCGTGTTGCCGAGCCAGCTGACCCTGACCCGGCTCGATGTACCGTCCGTCGTCGTGCCGAGGCCCCGTGCCTCGAAACGCGCCAGGCTGGGCTGATTGGTGAACAACCAGTAACCGGCTGCGGCAATGGCGACCGCGGATACCAGCACGATTACGGTCAGTACCTTCAGGAGCTTCATGCGAACGTTGCCCGCAACCGGAGACGCGCCGCGCTACCCTCGCGCTGCCCCCTACCGCGCCATGTTGATGACCTTGAGCTGGGTGAATTCTTCCAGCCCGTCCTCGCCAAGCTCCGTTCCCAGCCCGGACTGTTTGGCGCCACCGAACGGGATGCTCGGGTCCAGCTCGGCGTGCTTGTTGATCCAGACGGTGCCGGCTTCCAGCTTTTCCGCCAGCGCATAGGCCTGGTCCAGATCGCCGGACCAGATGGAGCTGCCCAGGCCGTAAGGCGACGTGTTGGCCCGCTCGACGGCGTCTTCGGTGTCGGAATATTTGATGACCGGGAGCACCGGGCCGAACTGCTCTTCGTCCACCAGCCTGGAGCCCTCTGAGATGTCGCGAACGATGGTAGGCCGGATGAAGTAGCCGGGCTGGTCCGGGGTCTCGCCGCCGGCAATCACGTTGCCGTCGCGACGTGCCTCTTCGATAAGTCCTTTGACCTTCTCAAACTGCATTTCATTCTGCAGCGGGCCCAGATTGGTGCCCTGCTGCAGGCCGTCGCCGATGATGGTCGCGTCGGCGATGGTCGCCAGCTCTTCGCACATCTCGTCGTAGATGGATTCGTGCACGTACAGGCGCTTCATGGCGATGCATACCTGGCCGCTGTTCTGGAACGCGCTCTGAAAAAGCTTCGGAGCCGTCACTTTAGGATCTACGTCGTCCAGAACGATGCCCGCATCATTTCCACCGAGCTCGAGGGTAATTCGCTTGAGGAGCCCGGCGGCACCCGCCATGACCTTGCTGCCGGTGGCCGTGGAGCCGGTGAACGATACCTTTCGCACGTCCGGATGGGCTGTCAGCGCGGCGCCAAGATCGTTGGCGTCCGTGATCACGTTGACTACCCCCGGGGGAATCAGGTCTTTGATCAGCTCGGCGAGTCGCAGCGACGTCAGAGGCGTGGTAGGCGCAGGCTTCAGCACGACGGTGTTGCCCGCCAGCAGCGCCGGGGGCAGTTTGAAAGCCATCAGAATCATAGGAAAGTTCCAGGGCACGATGGCTCCTACCACGCCCAGCGGTTTGCGATGAGCTTCCACCAGTCGTCCGTCGCTGTCATCCAGCACTTTTACCGGCAGATCAAGGCTGGTGAAGTAGCGGAAAAAGGCGGCGGTGCCGTAGACTTCCCCGGTGGCGTCGGCCAGCGGCTTGCCCTGCTCCTGGGTCAGCAGCTGAGCCAGCTCGGTGGCGTTCGCTTCGATGACGTCGGCCATGGCGTTTACCGCCTGGCGACGCGCTTCCATGGTGGTGGCGCTCCACTCGGCAAACGCGGCCTTGGCGGCAGCGACGGCCTGGTTGAGCTGGCCTTCTGAAGCTCGCGGGCATGCCGCCAGCGTCTCCTCGGTTGCCGGATTGATCACGTCCATGCTCTGGTCACCCTGGACCAGCTCGCCGTTGATCAGAAGTTTGTACTCGCTCATGGTTAATGCTCCGTCACTTCAATTGAGCGCGGCATTGTAGCCGGACGGGCCGCCGAATGTGTAACCGGCTGCGGGCCCCTCGCCGACGATCAGTCGACCCGGACGATCAGTCGACCCGGACCCGAAGCGCCAGGGTCTCTCCGGGAGGCTCGCGCATTACCCGGGTGTGGGTTCGGCCGTCCCACTCGTAGACGACGCGGTAGCCGGTGATAGACGTTTCGGTGCGATAGACGGTGGGGCATCCGGCTCTGAGGTCCCAGGCCAGCAGGTCGGCGAGGCTGTGGTGCGGAGCGGCCGGCTGCGCATGACAGCTCGATGGCGCTTCAGCAATCTGACGCTTGCTGGTAACGGGCTGCACCTCGACCACGTTGCCGTGCACGACCAGCTCGCGGGCCTCGAGCGATCCGGCGCTCATGGCCAGCAGCGACAGCATGAGATGCCTGCAGCGGCGTCGGGTTCCGGAATGCTTTTGATCCTTCATCATGGTTTTTCCAGCCCTGGCCATCCCAGCGTCCGCAGCCTCCTGACGTCGGCCGGGCTCAGGCCGGTTTGGGTAACGGTCATGGTGACCGCGAAGCTCCCGTCCTTAGATCGGGCGGAAGAGAAGTCGGCGCTGGAGATCTGACGGTTGAGCACCGCGGCGAACTTCTCCGCCCGCATTCTGTGATCGAAGCGCATCACGCCTCGAGCCGCGACGGTCTGCGCGCGAGCCGTTTGCGCTCGAGCCGTTTGCGCTGAGGGAGCGCCTTTGATCTTTGTTCGGTGTTTGTCCACGGTGGCCACGTAGCGGGCGGCTCCAGCAGGCAGATGCGCTGCTTTTTCAATGCGAGTGGGCCCGTAGTTGTATGCCGCGAGCGCACGTTCCAGATCACCCTGGTTACGATTCAGAAGCTCCCGCAGGTAGCGGGCGCCGAGGTCGATGTTCAGGCACGGGTTGTAGAGCTCCGAGACGCGGTTGACGCCGAGGTGTCGCGCGGTTCCGGGCCATTGAATCTGCATGATGCCGTGGGCGTTGGCGTGGGATCGGGCGTCCGGATCCCAGTTGCTCTCCGTGGCGGCTACGGCAAGAAGTACGTCCAATGGCACTTGGTGCAGATCTGAAGCGATCTCGAAACAGGACTGGTAGGGATAGTCGCCGTCCACGGTTGCCGTAGCAGGCGTTGACGCGAGCGCTGTCAGGGTCAACCAGGCGGAAGCGATCAGCGGCTGTTTCATCTCGATGTTCCCGTGATTTGGGCGATCTGCTGCACAAGCAGGACCCGTTCCTCGTCGGATGCGTAGTTGAAGCCCACCTGATAGCGGCTCGGGCCCTGTCGATGCACGTCGAACGGGTGGTCCAGACTGAGCGCCAACCGGTTGGCGAACCCGCTGGCGGAGATCTGGCTCTTAAACGGTATCCAGACAAATTCGGTGGCCGCGATCTGCGGAACCGGTTCTGCTGTGACCGGTGCCACGACGAGCTCGGGTTCGGCGATGGGTGGGGCTGAAACGGAAAGTGCAGGCGCCTCTGCGGCCGCAGAGGCCAGGGCAGGTGTCGGCTCTGCCTCGCGCAGCGGGTCAGCTGCAGCCGGGGTAGCGGTCGGAATTGACGGCGGTTCCCGGGTTTCCCGTGGCGTTGCTTCCGGATTGACGCCAACGACGGTCGGGAATAGATAGGCAGCCGTGCCCTCCAGAAGCACGGACCACATCGACCCGGCAAGCGCCACAACTTTCCCATGCCGCAACTCGCCATTCATCGCGAGGATCAGCGCTGCCCCGGTCAGCAATCCGATCAGGAACTTCATCCCGGCCTCCTCTGAATTCCGTTGCGCGTCACAGCTGCACCACGCCTTCGGGTTCATGGGCCAGGTGGATGGCCCGCCATTCCAGACGGTCGGCGTACTTTCGCGTCGCCTCTCTCACGTCGTCGAGCCAGCTTTCCATCCTCCCGTTACCGACGGCGCTGCGGCAGGCACCAGGCGCCCGGCGCAGTATCCTGTGCAGCTTCCGAGCCGCAGCGCGATCTTCCGTTGCCACGACGTAGAGCCCGGCGTCCGGACTGCGTGATTGCGCTACCGGGCTGCCTTCCACGCCGCTGGTTGGGGGAAGCCGACTCGGTGGAACCCGCAGCCGGAAGCGTCTTGGGCCCGCCTCGCTGCGGGCTAATCGAGATTCGCAGGACATGTTCTGGATGCCCAGTGCCCGAGTGCTGAATACCAGCAGAAACGCGGGGCGTTGAAGATCGAACGCCACTTCTATGCAGCTGTTGTTCCTGGCTTTGCGGTGGTCGCAGACGCCGACTGGATCCGCGGGCAGCGCCGAAAGCGCACTCAACAGGGCCGAAGGAGGCATCGTCGATGCTTTCGGTATGGGTGGCACCTCGGTGATTCGCCGTGGCGCGTCGCCTGCAGCGACGAAGACGGATGCGACGCGCTGCCCCCCCACACCGTCTGTACCCTGCAGGTTGACGTGTATCTCCTGAATCCGAGCACCCGCAGACTGGCTGTCCAGCGCCATGATCCAGCGTGCCGTTTGCCTGTCCGCGGTCAACGCTGCCAGCGGCGAGGTGAGCAGCTCGCCCTGTAGGGCAAGACTGATTCTCGACAGGGCCACGTCTTCTGCGGTGCTGACGTAGACGGGGCCGTTCAGGCCCCGGGGCAGGGAGCATTTCAGTCGCTGCCGGATCGTGCGTGCAATCTGATCGGCATCCGCCAGAGCCAGCGGACTTTCCGCGGTCCCGGGATTGGCGGTGATTACGCTGGACGCGAGTGCCTGTCGTTCCGCCTTGGACAGGCGCCCCTGCCACTGAAAGCTGATGCCGCTGACCCACACAGATTCCTGTACATCGATGATCGCCAGGTTGAGGCTTGCTGAACGGCTGCCTGTGGCGGATACCTCGACGCCGATGATGTAGTTGACCGGCTGTGGAACCTGGCAGGCCGGGCCGGGCCGGTCTACGGCTAACCTGACGCCGCTGGCCGCAAGCAGACGCTGAGTCAGACGTCGTTCGATAGCTTCGTTGAGCTCTGTGGACTTGGTCTGCGGGACGCCGTTGCGCAGGCTTGCAAAGCGAACGGTTTCTCCTTTGAACATGGGATGCTGACTGAGCGTTCTGGAAAGCTCCGGTGCAACGCTGTCATCCAGCCACTTGCCCAGCTCGCCGTCCAGCAGCGGTTGCGATGCCTGGGCCGTCGCTGCGAAGGTCAGCGACAGCCACAGCAGGACCTCAAGCGCCCGCCGCATGTTGCACCTCGCCATATCGGTTGATGATCAGCTGCCCGGTGGCGCCTTCGTCGACGAACGCTTGGATGCGCTGCTCCAGACGGTCCGGCATGCGGATTCCCCAGACGTAGTCCCGGGTTTCGGCCCGCGCCGAGCTCAGGGCGTTCGCCATCAGCGCGGGAATGGTCTCAGGCAGCAGCTCGTAGATGCGATCGGGAGTCGGCGACTCGAGAAAACGGAAGGTCCGATCGAGAGACAGAACGTCCCGGGCTTTCAGCGCGTATACCTGAATATCGCCTTTGGCGACGAGCCTCATGAAATCCCGATCAGACGCAAATCGTAGGCTGAGACCTTCTTCGGCCTTTTGCTCAGCCGGCGGCGTGTTGGCAGCCGAAGGCTCCTGAACAGCTGAAGGCTCCTTAACAGCTGAAGGCTGCTTTTCCGCTGAGGGCTCTTTAGGCGCTGAAGGCTCCTTTTCCGCTGAGGGCTCTTTAGGCGCTGAAGGCTCCTCGACTGGTGGCGGTGCTGCGGCGATCTTCATTGCCTTTTTCCGTGTTCGAGGCAGCGGCCGGTCTCCGGGCAACGGGGGGATGGGGTCGAGCGCTTTCAGGGGCGGCGCTTCCGCGACTTCCGGGATCTCGGCTGGAACTTCTGGTGCTGTCGCGGGTGCCTGGACCTCGCCAGGGGTTGAATGTTCGAGGGTCGCTGAGGGCTCTTTAGCCGCTGAATGCTCTTTATCCGCTGAAGGCTCTTTATCCGCTGAAGGCTCTTTATCCGCTGAAGGCTCTTTAGCCGCTGAAGGCTCTTTATCCGCTGAAGGCTCTACGTTCCGGACGAGGGCGAGGATGGCGATGAGGCAGAAGGCGATTATGGCCATGAAGCGCATGACGTCGGTCTGCAGGCTTTCGCTGTCCGCGGCTGATGGGTAGCCGGCGCGACGCATGACTTATCGGACCTCGGCGCTGGCAAACGGTGAATGTTCGGCGGGACGTTCCGCAGATCGCCTGGACGGCGCCGAGTCAGCAACCGTCAGTCTGGTTTCGATGCGCTCAACAGCATTCAGCAGTCGGCGCAGTTCCTGGGTTTCCTTCGCCAGGTAGCTGGCGTGAAGTCTGGCGCCGACGAGCAGCGTTTTGCCCAGACGCATCAGGTAACCGCCGATACCACCGACGATGGTTGTGGTCAGCGCCAGCAGGATGCCGCCGTCCACCAGCTTTTGCAGTACGGACCCGGCAGTATCCGTCAGCGTGCCGTCCGGATCCCCGAGCGCGGCCTGCAGCGCGGCGCGCATGCCGATGGCGGTCCAGATGACGCCGACGCCTATGAACAGGTGGGTCCATACGTCGGACAGCTGATCCAGCTCCACGATGCTGTCCACATCCGGACCATCCACGCCGGGATTGGCGTCGAGCCGCTGCTTGAGCTGCAGCAGATGATGCAGATAGAGGCCGAATATCAGGGCGAACAGCCATGCCGCGTGGCCCAGATTAACCGTCAGCCAGGCGCCCAGCGCTTCCGCAGTGGGCGCGGCGCCCGTGGGCGGCACCGGCGCCAGCAGCCGCAAGCCCAGGACGGCGACAACGGCGCCGGCACACAGGCCCCAGACAAACTGCCGGTTTCGGATCATCAGCGGGCGCCTGCGTCACAGGCTCGGCAGGTGGCTTCGAGCACCAGATCGGTTTCTTTGAGCAGATTGTCGGCGCGATAGAAGCTCTGGGAATCCGCGCTGGCTCGCAGCAGGCCCATCTCCTTGTCGTGCAGCTCCGCACGCATATCGGACATCACTTTCTCTCTGACCGGGCAGGTCTGGGAACACGTGTTGTAGTCGCCCTGCAGGGAGACGAACTTGACGTTGAAATAGCGGTTGTACAGCGACTCCGCCTGGCGCTGGCTGATGATTCCGCCGTCCTGTGAGCCCATCAGAAAATCACTGAACAGCATCGGGTTGGCTGGATCGGGGTTGTTTTCGGCGATGCTCAGCAGGTTCTGAAAATAGCTATCGAAATGATAGGTGCAACCGTTGGCCAATCGAGATTCCGCGGTACGGATCGCGCTGTCCAGATTGCCGCTAAGCGGGGTGGCGCAGTAGCTGGTGGTGTCCGTGGTGGTACAGGCCGACAGCGCGAGCAGGGCCAGTAGGGTGGCAAGTGGACGTGTCATGATTTTCTCCTGAATGATTTGCGTCGCCCGATTGGCGGTGCCTGAATTACATTGCGAGGGGGCTGACGAACGGTGTTTCGCCAATCACGTAGGGTGGCGACGCTATGGGTGCTTCGCCCGCCGACTCGCCGAACAGAATCTCTTTGACGCCGCCCACGACGGCGGCCATTTCCGGCGTGATCATGCCGAACGACTGATTGAGCTGCTCCATGAGCGACGCCCGTGCAATTTCCTGCTGGGTGGCGGCGATGAGCGTTGACGCTTCTTCCATGTCCAGATAGATGTCGGCCGCCACCACCGCCAGGGATTGGCCGGGCCCGTCTCGATGGGTTGCTACCAGCTCGTAGTACTGCTTGAAGCGATCCGAGAGACGCACCCCGGAACGGCCGCGAAGCGCTGGCTTGTCCTGTCTGGCCGCCGGAGCCGCTTCTCCCAGCAACGCGTTCTGCAGTGACGTTGGCGTCGTCCTTTGACCCAGCTCCTCGCGCAGGCGCTTTTCAAGGCTTGCGCGGGTGCTGTTGACCGCCTGCTCCATTTCCGGCAGCCGGTCGCCCATGGCGTTGAGCATCTCCAGGTAGGTGGCGCCCAGCTGCTTGGCGATGCGTTCGCACCCCTGGTCGCCGTCGGCACCCTGGCACAGGCTTTCGGTGTACAGTTGCTGCTGCAGGTCGAGACGGTGAATGACCTCCTGCAGGTTGTTCTCCATGTCAGCCGCCACCTGCCCGGTCTCACGGATATCCTCGAGCACCGTGGTTGGAAACAGCCGGACCACCGGGCCGGAGCTGTTGGAGGTGGCGAGGCTGGTGGCCGTCAGCGCCAGCAGTGGCAGGGCGAGAAGCAGCCGCTGAAGCGAATCGCGCGAAGGTCGAAGTTGCATGAGGGGTCTCCCGTTTTGATCTGAACGCTAGCGCCTGGTAACTGAACCAGGACTGAATGGTCTGACGCGCGCGCGATGCCGGTGCGCTTGAGTTCGAATGGCCCGGGCTATCACACCGGCTCCACGTCGACGCGAATGCGGATTCGGTCTCCGGGATGCTCGCTGACCCGCTTGGTGAACTCCTGTCCGTGATACAGATAGATCACGTCGTAGCCGTCGAGAACCGTGTGTTCGCGTGTTTCCGTGGTTGTGGTGCAGCGGCGCGCTGGCGCAGGAGGCCGATAGTCGTAGGCGGGCCGGACAGGGTGTCGCGCCGCGCGGCTGGCCACGGACGCGCCGATGGCCGTGCCCGCGATGGTCAGCGCCTTTCTGCCGTTGCCACCGCCAAACTGATTGCCGATCAGGCCGCCAATGATGCCGCCGAGAATGGTCGCGCCGGGATGGCCGTGATGATGGCGACCGTAGTCGTCATAGCGCCGGCTCGCATAAGGGCCTCTGTGGTCGTAGCGAACACCGCCGTAATAGCTCCGGCTGCTGGGGGAGGGAACGTCATAGCATTGTTCTACAGGCTCGCTGACGGTCAGGCGGCTGTAGCTGGGTTCTACCGCGATGACGTCCGCATAGGTGTAATAGGTGCTCTGCGTCGATTCGGCGTGGGCCGTTTGCGCGAGGACGCTGAAGCTGAGCAGGCCTGCCGTGGCCAGAGATCGAATCCTGTTCTTGTTGACTTTTTGCATGGGTCCTCCCGATGCCCGTTTCTGTTGATTCGCACGGTCATGGTAGGAGCGGTCAGCTTAATGGAAACTGAATGGGTCGAATTCAGGCTGCCGAATTCAGGCTGCAAGGATGCTGTCTCTGGCGATTGCGGTGCTCTGCACGGAGAAACGGAGCTGGGAGAGACTGGCGGCGACACCGGGGGTATGATTTCACATTTTCCGGTGCTTCAGGCAGGATGCCGCATTGCTGCAACAGGGCCAGTGAGCCTGCCGAGCGGGTTGCATCCATGGATGCTGCCAGCGACATGGTCGGCAGGCAGGCGCCAGAAGAAGAGGGCCGCGAAAGAGCCCGAAAAGGACTGAATTTTCACAGCTTCAGCATCGTACAGCTCGGGCTATCCAGTGTCTGCCGAGCATCATCTTTGCGGAGCACCACGGGCATTCACTCGCGATCCCGAGCGTCTGAAGAAGAGACGACCACCTCCATGGGGCTGACGGCCGTTCGCGACCTGATCGCGCGCGGCGGTGACGACGCGCTGCAGGGCGTCGATCTGATCATCGGCGCCAGTTACACGCCGGACGACACCCTGTCCACCATGCCCGCCGTGGTGCAGAGAACTTTCGGCATTGAGGATGCCCGGGTTTACTTTCTGTCCACCGCCTGCTCGTCGTTCATCAGCTCCCTGGAGCTGGCAAAGCTCATGCTGGGCGCAGGCGAGGCACAGCGGGCGCTCATCGTCGTGTCCGAGCACAACAGCTTTTACAGCGACGACGCAGATCGGATGTCCGGGCATCTGTGGGGAGACGGGGCAGCCGCGGTGGTTGTTTCCTCCGATCCCCAGGGCGCGCAGTTCTCCCTGGACTATGTCCGCTCGCGGGGCGTTGCCTGTGCCGGCAAAGGCCCCGAAGCTATCGCGCTGCGCCCTGCCGAAGGGGCCAGCGGGCTGGTGATGGCGGAAGGGCGTGACGTCTTTGCGCAGGCCTGCGTTTATCTGGTGGAAGAGGTCAATCACGGCCTGGAGCAGCTCGGTCTGCAGGTTGAGGATATCGACTGGCTGGTGCCGCACCAGGCCAACCTGCGAATTCTGCGCCGGGTGGCCCAGACCCTGAACCTTCCGGAAGACCGTTGCGTGGTGACCGTAAACGAGCTGGGCAACACCGGCTGCGCCAGCATCCCCATCTCCATAGATCGGGTGCTCGGCGACATCAAAGCGGGTGATCGAATCGCCGCAACCGCATTCGGCGGGGGCTATTCCTGTGGCGTCGCCATGCTCACCCGCCTTGCCTCGCCGGTATGAGCCGACGGAATCACTGAAGGAGACATGCATTGACCATCGAAGCCTGGATTATCGACACGGCCCGCACCCCGCGTGGCATTGGCAAGCAGGGACGGGGCGCGCTGGCACACCTGCATCCCCAGCGTCTGGCGGCCACAGTTCTAAAGGCGCTGGAAGAGCGCAACGGCATCAACACCGCCGAGGTGGATGACGTCATCTGGGGCTGCAGCTCCCAGCAGGGCAAGCAGGGCGCCTGCATCGGTCGCATGTCGCTGCTCGATGCCGGCTGGGATACCCGGGCCAGCGCCGTGACTCTGGATCGATTCTGCGGTTCCGGGATCACCGCCGTGAATCTGGCTGCGGCCAGCATCATGTCCGGCATGGAAGACCTGGTAATAGCCGGCGGCGTCGAGATGATGTCCTATACGGCGACCTTGCCGCCCAACATGCTGGATGCAGGTAACCTGCATCTGCGGGATCAGCACCCGCAGCCGCATCAGGGCGTCTGCGCCGACGTGATCGCCACGCTGGAGGGTATCAGCCGGGAAAACGTGGACGCCCTGGCATTGGAAAGCCAGCGGCGCGCCGCGCATGCCATCGAGTCGGGCTATTTCGCCAACAGCCTGGTACCGGTCTACAACGAAGACGGCACCCTGGCGCTGGATCACGAGGAGTTTCCTCGACCGCAGACCACCCTGGAAGGTCTGGCTCAGCTGCCGGCTGTTTTTGAGAACTTCATGCCCCAGCCCATTGACGAGTCCGGTGAGACCTTTGATCAGCTGGTGCGTCGCAGCTATCCGGACATTCAGATCAATCACATTCATCACGCCGGCAACTCGAGCGGTGTCGTTGACGGGTCCGCGGGGCTGCTACTGGCCTCGCCGGAGTACGCCCGGTCTCAGGGTTGGAAGCCTCGCGCGCGGATTCGCGCCATGGCCAACGTGGCGGGAAGCCCGGAGCTGATGCTCAACGAACCCGTGCCGGCGGCGCGCAAGGTGCTCGACAAGGCGGGCATGGATCTGAAAGACATCGATCTGTTCGAGATCAACGAAGCGTTCGCCGTGGTGGCCTACAAGTTCATGCGGGATCTGGGGCTGGACCCGGAGATCTGCAACGTCAATGGCGGGGCCATCGCCCTGGGGCATCCCATCGCTGCCACCGGATCCGTTCTGATCGGCACTGTGCTGGACGAGCTGGAGCGCCGTGATCTGACCACGGGTCTGGTAACCATGTGTGCTGCCGGCGGCATGGCCCCGGCCGTTATCATCGAGCGGGTCTGAACGCCGGCGCGGGGCAGATCAGACGACCTGCCCGGAACGCGCCTCGGTGTAGCCGCCGTCTCTCCAGACGATGTCACCGTTGACGATGACAGCCTCATAGCCGGTGGACCGGCGCACGTAGCGGCTGGCCTCGCCGGGGAAGTCGTCTACGAACTCCTCGGCGCCGCAATGCAGGGCGTCCATGTCGAGCAGCACCAGGTCTGCGGCTTTGCCGGGCTCGATGGTCCCCCGGTCGGAAATGCCCCAGTCCCGGGCAACCTCGCCGGTCATGCGGTGCACGGCTCTTTCCAGCGGCATTCTCTTGGTGTCGCGTACGTAGTGCTCCAGCATGTGGGTGGTATCCCCGGTGCCGCAGAACTGGGTGATGTGGGCGCCGGCGTCTGAGGCGCCGAAATGCAGCAGGGGATGGTCGATAAGCTCGGCCACGGAGGCTTTGTCGGCATTGAGCACGTTCATCAGCTTGAACTCGGCGTTGAGATCGTCGCGCACTGAGATGTCCAGGATGATCTCGCCCAGCTCCCGGCCCTCGGTCTGAGCAATCTCTGCCAGGCTTCGGCCTTTATAGGGCTGGTTTTCCTCTGCGGTGACCTCGCCGACGACCAGGAAGGGCAGGGCGCCGCTCATGCCCTCGGCGTTCTTCATCTCGGCCACCAGCTTCTGCCGCATTTCCGGATCGGCGAAACGCGCGCGCCGCTCGGGCCTCGGCTGGTCCATGATGGCTTTCCAGCTGGGCAGCGCGTACAGCAGCATGCTGGTTTCCGCCAGGCGCATGTTCATGTCGAAGCAGCGCGGCATCACCTGCCCGTAGACGCGGGCGCCTCGCGCCTGTTCCGTTTCCAGCGCTTCCATGATCTCTGCCGCCTTCGGCGAGGTGGGCGATGACAGCACCGGTTGCAGAGAGCAGGGGACGCCGGCCGCCAGGCTGATCTCTCCCAGCTCGCGGATGTTGGCCAGCTCCTCGTTGATATCGGGGAAGTAGGGCACCACCTGCCAGACGCCCCGGCCGCTCTTGGCCATGGCTTTGGCCAGCGCGATCTTTTCTTTCAGATCGGCCAGCCGGCTGGGTACGGGATTCATGTTCTCGTCGATGTCCACGTACGAGGAGGAGATACCTGCGGCGCCCGCTGCCATGGCTTCTTCGACCAGGCGGCACATCTCCTGAATCTCGTCGTCTGTGGCCACCCGCTCCTGGCTTTCGGCGCCCATTACGTAGAAGCGCAGCGCCGAGTGGCCGATCAGCGCCGCCACGTTGATGCCGAGCCGGGGGCGAATGAAATCCAGATACTCGCTGAAGCTTTCCCAGCTGAAAGGCACGGCTTCATCAAAGGTTGGCTTCTTGATGTCTTCGATTACGCCGAACATGCTGACGATCTTCGCTGCGCCTTCTCCTCGGACCGGCGCCAGGCTTAGCGAGCAGTTGCCGATGACCACCGTGGTCACGCCGTGTTCCAGGGAAGGCGTTGCCAGACCGTCCCAGCAAAGCTGCGGGTCGAAATGGGTATGAATGTCGATGAATCCCGGCGTGAGGATCCTGCCGTCAGCATCCAGAGTTTCCCTGGCTTCGCCATTGAACTCACCGACCGATACGATGCTCCCATCCTTGACGGCGACATCGCCGCGAATTTCAGCGCCGCCCGTGCCATCGATAATGCGCGCGTTGCGGATAACCAGATCGGCCTGACTCATGTTGCTTCTCCCTCGATTTCTAATGTGCTTCTGATGTGCTGCTGACGTTTGCAGGCAGGTAGTGAAGCTTACCGGAATTGCTGGTCATGTCATCTGACTTTGCGCGACGGACAGGGCTTCGCTCAGGTGCGTGGAGTCGTTGAACCGTCGCAGCATGATCCGCCCCTCCAGCAGCACGATGTGGCTGATGGACCCGTTGTCCGCGCCATTGAAGGCGAATGGCCGGGCCCCGGTGGCGTGGGCGAGTATGTGGCCGATGACCCCGCCGTGGACGAACGCGGCGACCAGTTCGTCCGGGTGACGTTCCGCTATGCCCGTCAGACTGCGGATCAGTCGCCGGTTCAACGCTTCGTGAGGCTCTCCACCGGGGATCAGATCCCAGCGTTGCTCTTCCTGAACCCGGAGATAAACAGGGTCGTTTTCGTGGGCCTTTACCCGCATCAGCCCGCCCTCCCATTCACCCAGGTAGACTTCGCGCAGATCCGGGTCGACAAACGGCTCCAGCCCCAGGTGCCCGCAGAGCGGGGCGGCGGTTTCCGCGGTGCGTCGAAGATTGGACACATAGATGGCAGAGATCGGCTGGGACTTCAGACGCTCGCCCACCCTGATGGCCTGCTCACGACCGTTGGGGTGCAGCTCCGGATCGCCGTGGCCGTCCACCAGCGGAAAAGGATTGTCTGCGGTTGCGGCACGGGATTCGCCGTGCCGGACGAGGAGGACTTCCGTTGCGCCCTCCGGGCGTTGAAAACGTGTCTGTCGGTATTCGCGCATAAGTCAGTCTGCCGCTGTATCTCGTTGCCAATTAATACCATAATGCGCGGCTTTTATGCGCGAGAGGGACGACGTGCCGACAAAATTCTCCTTGAACTGCAGGGCCCCTATCTGCTGGGCTCTGATCCTTGGGCTGCTGCCCGGATTCGTTTTCTCCGGGCTCGTTCAGGCTGAGGACGGCGCGGTGCACTCTCGGGACCAGAAGGTGAGTGTCGGGACGCGCCGCCCGGACCGCACGGTGAAGGACAGCATCGCGCCTGTAGACGTGATCCATGCCCAAGAGTTCCTCACTCTGGGGTACACGGATCTGCCGCAGATTATCGCCAAGCTGGCGCCCAGCTACACCTTTCCCATGCCCAGCATCGTCAACGGTACCGAGCACGCGCGTCCGTCCTCGCTGCGGGGCATGGCGCCGGATCAGATGCTGGTGTTGCTCAATGGCAAACGGCGCAATCCCAGCGCCCAGTTCCATCGCGCCGATACGCTCGGTCGTGACTCTCTGGGTGTGGACCTCAGCGTGATTCCCATCGCCGCGGTGAAGCGCATCGAGATCCTGCGTGACGGCGCATCCGCGATTTACGGAACGGATGCCATCGCCGGGGTAATCAACATCGTGCTGAAAGATGCCAAGGAGGGCGGCTCGCTCACCGGTACTTTCGGGCAGTACCGCACGACCCTCAAAGGGGTGCCGAAGCTGTCGGACTTCGAGCGCATTTCCGACAGCGAGTTCGGTCTCTTCGAGCGAGCCGAGATTGCCGTCGATGATGGTGACGGTGACATCGTTACGTTCTCCGTGCACGGCGCTTTTACCCTCTTCGAGGACGGCTTTCTGAATCTCGGCTTCGACTATTTCGATCAGGATACGACCAACCGATCAGGCTATGACCCGCGAGCGTTCTACCCGCCGCTGCCGAACGGTGACTTTGATCCGCGGGAGCAGTTTGTCGACCGCCGTACTCATGCCTACGGCAACCCCGAACAGACGGACTACAAAATGCTGGTCAACTTCGGCCTGCCCGTCAGCGAGCGCGTGGAGTTTTACGGTTACATCGGCTACACGTCCCGCAATGCGGACAGCCGCGATCTGTATCGGCTGCCCGTGGATGATGCAACCATCACCGAGGTTTATCCCGACGGCTATCTTCCCGAGCTGCAGTCCGATGTCGAAGACCGGTATTTCTCACTTGGTTTCCGCGGCACTCACTGGGGTTGGGACTGGGATTTCAGCATGGATCAGGGTGAAAACGAGATCGACTGGGAACTGGGTAGCAGCATAAACGCCTCCATCGGGCCGTCCAGCCCGACCAGGTTCACGGTCGCCAACTATGAAGGTCGGCACCAGATGTTCAATCTGGATCTGTTCCGTTATGTAGACGTGGGATTCATTGATCGCCCCTTGGCTCTGGCCACCGGGCTTGAGTACCGGTCCGCCGAGTATGAGAACGAACGCGGTGACCAGGCATCCAACTTTCTCGGCAGGTATCTCACTGACGATGGTGGTTTCAGACCCAGCGGCTCCCAGGGGTTCTATGGCGTCAGACCCCAGGACGACTTCGACGACAGCATCGATACCGTCGCCGCTTACGTGGAGCTGGATGCGGACCTGACCGACGACCTTGCGGTGCAGCTTGCCCTGCGGGTGGACGACAACGACGAGAATACCGACGTGACCGCTAAGCTGGCAACGCGCTGGAACCTCAGCGAACGCTGGACCCTGCGTGGCAGCGTCTCCCAGAACATTCACTCGCCGTCCCCAGCCCAGGCCTACTTCTGGGCGACTGAACGCGACTATCTCGACTCCGGCGCCGTCCAGGAAAGCGGCGTCTATCCTGCGGACAATCCCGTGGCACTGACCCTCGGCGCTGACACCCTGGACAGCGAAACCGCCCTGAACCTGCAGGCGGGGGTTCGTTTCCAGGCGACAGAGGCCCTCTACTTCGAGCTTGATCTTTATCAGATCGAGGTGGACGATCAGATCGTCATGACCGAGGCGCTCTCGGGTCCGGCCGTGGAGGGCATACTTGCGGATGCCGGCATTACGGGCATCGGGCCGGTGCAGTATCTCTACAACGGCCTCGACATGCGTACCCGAGGCGCGGATTTCTCCACCGGCTACAATTGGAGCAGCCCCTGGGGTCCCATCGCATTCAGTGCGGGGTTGAATCTTACCGATCGCAGCGTCACGAGCCGGGCGTCTCTACCGCCCGAGCTTGTCACGCTGGGAACCGGCTTCGAGCTGGTTCCCTCGGCCTGGCAGAATCAGCTGGAGGATTGGGCGCCGGACAGCAAGCTGCACCTGCAGGCGCGCTGGCAGCGGGAGCGGTACAGCCTGGATCTGCGGGTGCAGCGCTACGGCAAGGTAACCGATTACGGAGATACCCCGGCGGACGACCTGGATCTTGACGGGACCTGGCTGGTGGACCTCAATGCTCAGTACGCGTTGACGGATTCCATGACGGCGGGCCTGGGAATCCAGAACCTGCTGGACGAGTATCCGGACGTGCCGCCGAGAGATATTCCTGACAAGCCGTACAACAACATCCTGCCGTACTCGAACTACTCGCCTTACGGATTTAACGGGCGCTTCGCCTATCTGCGGTTGACCCTAGACTTTGCGACGGACTGAAACACCCATGTTCAGACTCATAGCCGTATACAGTGAGGAGCCTTCCAATTCGGAACCGGCCATTCCGGAACTGGCACGGGAACTGGTGGATCTCGCCGATGTGGCCGGCGTTCAGATCAGCGTGCGCCGCGATGAGCAGCTGCCCGGCGGCCAGACGCCGGCTCTGCATACGGTGCTGGAAGTCCGTTGCCGGGATCTGGACACGCTGGATACCGTGGACGGAAAGCTTGCAGCGGCGACTTCGCCCGTTGCCCGCTTGCGGACGCGAGAGCACTTTCTGGTGGATCGCGGGCTGAGCACCGATGCGGTAAAGGGGGTGTTCCTGTTCCGCCGCCGTGAGGATCTGCCCCTGGCAGAGTTTCAGCGCTACTGGCTCGATCATCACGGGCCCATCGCCAGCCGCACGCCTGATTGTCAGCGCTACGTGCAGTGCCATGTGCTGCCCGACAGCTACGATGATGACTCCCCCGCCTACGATGGGGTGACCGAGATCTACTGGCCGGACCACGATACCACCGTGCGCTCCATGGGTTCCGATTCCATGACCGTCGAGCAGGCGGGCGATGCGCCCAACTTCGTCGCCCCGGGCAGCGTCGATCTGCTGCTGACCAGAGAAGAGCAGGTCGACCCCGGAACATGACGAATCCGAACCCGTCGGGCCGAAAGCGCTGAAGCCTGCAGATCGCCAACGGCTCGATCGTCCCTGATAGTGGTGGTACGCCCTCGGCGTGCTGCTGGCCGTGTAAACGTCCAGCCACGTCGATCGACGGATCATGGGCATCCTGCTGGAGCCCATCAAGCAGCACCTGGGTGCCTCTGACTTCAAGATGGGCTTTCGCATCGGCCTGACTTTTGCAATCTTCTACGCGACCCTGGGCGTATTCGCGCTGGGTGGGAACTTGGGCCTGCTGATCGCGCTGCTGGTTCGCTTCACCCTGGCCGCATGCCACGTGGTTCTGGGTTCCTCTCTGGCCGGATTCGTCGGTTCCGGCATGGTGTTGTTCTTTCTGATGGACAATCTGGCGCCCGTGCACATGCGCTCGGTGGCGGCAGTCATCTGACTGTTCCTGCTGGAATGAAATCGTTTCCAGGGCGCACGAAGACGAAGAGTGGGATAGCATACTCGCTTCATCCCGGGGGCTGTTTGGGGTGTTTGGTGGCTAAGGTTCAATCCCGAGAAATGCAGGTAGATCCAGCAAGAGAACAAGCAGGCTATGCGATTTCGTAGCCTCGGAATCATTGTGCTTGCCATGGTGCCGACGGTGGCGCTGGTACTCTGGTATGTCTCGCCGTCGGAGCCGGTGCCAACCGTGAGCGCATCGGCAGCTGCGCCCGCAACGGCTGGGGATTTTGCCGTCGCGCTGCCGGGTCTTGGATCCATGACAGATGCGAGAGATCTGGCAGTGCTTCCTGAAGGACATCCGGAAATCGGCCGACGACCGGTCTCGACGGCTGACGACATCGCGGTTCGTGTTACCTATTCGGGAGACGTGACGAAGCTTCCCGCTTCGGCGCTGGTATACGTGTTTGTGCGCAAGCCGGGCAGCCGTATGCCGCTGGCCGTGGAGCGGCGCGACCCCGGTGAGCTGCCGATATCTGTCAGTTTCCGCGGAGAGGGCCTGTCGGCGACGAGTCTCGAAGTGGTCGGCCGTTTGACGATGGATGGAGATGTGCGGCTGAAACCCGGTGACCTCGAGGTTGCCACGTCGTTGCAGCCGGACTCGGAACGGCCGGTGCGGCTCAATCTGAGCGACTCAATCTGAGCGACTCAATCTGAGCGACTCAATCTGAGCGACTCAATCTGAGCGAACGCTGACTGCCCGGGCCGCTAGACGGCCGCCTGCTCCGGGTCGGGGACCGGTCCGCATACGACCCGATTGCGCCCCTGGTTTTTCGCTTCATAAAGGCGCAGATCTGCTTCCGAAAACAGCCGGTCCGCGTCGGCGTTGCCACGCTGAAAATACGCCACGCCGATGCTCGCCGTGAGTTGGATGTTTTGCTCGGCGACGCTGTTACCGTCGGCCGCCGAGATGGCCTTGCATACCCGCTGCGCCAGCACCTCGCTGCTTGCCGGGTTGGTATCCACGGCGATGATGGCAAACTCCTCGCCGCCGATCCGCGCGGCAACGTCGTTCTCGCGAATGACCTCCTGGATTGCATTTGCCACCAGCTGCAGCGTTCGGTCGCCTGCGGGATGCCCGTGGGTGTCGTTTACCTGCTTGAAGTGATCGATGTCGATGACCAGCAGGCTCAGCACGCTGCCTGACCGACGGTGCCGGTTGACCTCCTGCTGCAGCCGTTCGAATAGAAAGCGTCGATTCCGCAGGCCTGTGAGCGGATCCGTGACGCTCTGCTCAATCAGCTGGTGGTTGGCAGCCTCCAGCGCCTTCTGGCTGGCCTGAAGTGCTTCCTGCGCGACCCGACGGGCGGTGATGTCCCTGGCGATGAGCAGGTGCCCGCGGCCTTTGCTGTCGATGTTGAGCGGGGTGACGTCGACTTCCAGCCACTGCCGCTCGACTTCGCCGTCAATGGCGATCTCTTCCCGGATGGGTGCATCCGTTTGCAGAAGCTCGGTAATTTCCGGCGCCACGATCTCGCTGGCAGCTCGACCGATCAGCCTTTCTTCGGAGGCTTCCAGCAGCACCAGCGCGGCGTGATTGTAGTCCACCAGCCGCTGCTGCTCGTCCACCACAAGCATGCCGTCCTGGACATTGTCGATGAGCGTGCTGCGGGCGATAGGCCGCAGATCGAAGATCCTGGAGCGATACAGGGTCAGCGCCATCAGGGTTAGACCGAAGGTCATTGCGAACGGCGTGGGCATGGCGCCGAACAGCAGGAAACCCTGGAAGTAGTAGCTCATATCTGCCGCGATGACCATGAGCGGCACCGCGATGATCGCGAGCATTTCCTTTTTCTGGTGGGGCGCTGTAAACAGTCGCCAGATCGCGGTGCCTACGGCCAGCAATGTGAACCCGTAGATGAGCCCGGTGGTGGGTGCCAGAGCAC
Source organism: uncultured Pseudomonadales bacterium (assembly GCA_947258825.1). Lineage (GTDB taxonomy): Bacteria > Pseudomonadota > Gammaproteobacteria > Pseudomonadales > Azotimanducaceae > UBA7803. The sequence goes on along the minus strand of CAMYJX010000044.1, from coordinate 38,697 downwards.
CTTGTCGAGCGGCACGGATCTTGTCGATGCGCAGGGCCATGTCGGCCTCGTTGGCCAGCGTCTGGAATATCTGGCTGTCATCCTTGAACAGGGCAATCAGGGCGACCGTCAGGGGAACGTACAGGGCCAACGGTTTGAGAAACTGCCAGTGGGGAATGCGCGCGTTCGTGTAATCTTTGACGGCAATGAACAGCAGCGGCGAGATCAGCGCCCCACCCAGGAAAGACAGCTGCAGCGACAGCTCCGTCGGCTGTGCTCGCAGGGCGGAGACGACGTATACCGCCGCGCAGCCGAACATGGCCATGCAGGCGAAAGCGCCGGGGCTTCGGCGGTTGCGCCAGAGGTTGAGCATGGCGTAGCAGCTTGCAACGCAGCCTACCGCGGCGATGATGTACGCGTAATTCAAGAGCGGGTCCTTCGCATCCTTGGAGGATGGTAACCTGCCTGCTTTTGCCGGCTGTGCGGCAGTTCACGATTCCATCCGCAGCGGATGCCCGTCCCTCTTGCTGGTAAGAGTTACTGGTAAGGCCTTTTTCCGCCCGGTTTTCCGCGGGCGTCGGGTCTGGTAGCGTTGGTTTTTCGAATTCATCCAAAGCACAGGCAGGCAGCAGAATGTTCATCGCCATGAACCGTTTCAAGATCGCCCCCGGTTTCGAAGAAGGTTTCGAGAAAGTCTGGCGCGACCGCGAGACCTTTCTCAGCGAGGTGCCCGGGTTCAAAACCTTTGCGCTGCTGAAAGGCCCTCAGTCCGACGACCATACGCTGTACGCGTCGCACTCCGTGTGGGAGTCACGTCACGCCTTCCAGGCCTGGACCGAATCGGAACAGTTTCGCAAGGCGCACGCGCAGACCAGCGCGCCCAAGGGCACCTATCTGGGCCACCCCGATCTGGAAACCTTCGAGTCGGTGCTGGAATCCTAGTCGACTTCGGCGCGTTGCCCTTTCAGGCTCTGCTCCCCGGTGCGGGGGGGTCTTCCGGCGGGCCTGCGAAGCATTGAGCGATGGCCATCCAGCGCTCCGCCGTTTCACCGCTTACCGAGAGATCGGTGTCCGCGACGTTGCGTACCTGGGTGACCACCTGGCAGAAGGCCACCGCGTCGCCCTGAATCCGGTTTTCCGAACTCGGATCGTTCCACTCCCATATGGCACCAGATGGCGACTTCAATCGCACGTAGGGCGCTTCTGCGGGCACTTCCAGCTTGCGGTTGGTAAAGCTCCAGCCGAAGGTGCGCACGCCGATAGTGGCGATGTTGAAGATGCGGTCGCTGTGAGCCCGAGTTACGCCGAGCCTGTCGTAGATCTCCCAGGCGTGGGCCCAGGTTTCCATCTGTCGGGCGGTAACGAACATGCGGGGACGCATCCCGGGCCCGGCCCAGGTCAGCCGCAGGTCGGGGTCCGCGGCGCCGAGCCTGTCGCACATTTCCAGGAACAAATCGCGCCACCTTGCTTTCAGCTGCGGGCCGTCGATAGCCCCGAGCCAGCGTCGCGTGTAGGCAACCATGGGCAGCCCGCTTGCCTGAATGTCCCGCATCAGCGCCTTGAAGTCGTCTCCGCTGGCGAGGGTGGTCACCCCCATGTGGTCGGAAAAGTGCAGATGGGCGACCACGTCGTAAATGGTCCAGTCTTTGAAAGTCGTGGTCTCCGACCAGTCTGCTTCGCTCAACGTTCCCAATAGCCCGTAAAGCTCGTCGCCTTCGGCGCGCAGGTCGGCGACCTGGGTCAGCAGCGTGGATTGCTCATCGGTCTGGCTCATCATTTCCGGCCCTCTTGGTTGCACGTGTCGGGGGGTGGCATTTGGATTGGGATGGCCTAGCATAGCGGAGAGAGCCGTTGCGGGAGAAACGTGGCGATGTCCCAGGCCGGGGAAGCTGACCTAAAGGCGCCCGCACAGGCGGTGGCGCAGCTGCATGCGTCGGGCTGGTGCCTGATCCCCGACGTGCTCACCGCCGAGGCGACGGCCGAGGTGCGAGCGCGGCTGGTGTCGGCGGCGGAAGAAAGCCGGGCACGGGGCGTGCCGACAACCTACGTCGGCCTCGATCCGAATGCGCACAACGTGCGCGTGTTCAACCTTCTGGATCTCCACCCGGTTTTCTTAGAGCTGATACAGCATGCTCTGGCGCTGAGCCTGATTCGCGAGCTGCTGGGCGAGCACTTTCTGATCTCGAACTTCACCGCGAATATAGCTCAACCCGGCAGCGAATCCATGGCCCTGCACTCGGATCAGGGCATCGTCACGACGCCGCCGTGGGTGGCCGCAGAGGCCATGAACATCATCTGGGTTCTCGACGACATGGACGAGGAGAACGGGGCGACCCGGTACGTGCCCGACAGTCATCTCTGGCGGACGCCGGACGATCTTCCGGAAGATCCTCGGGCACTCAGCGTGCCGTTCGAGGCGCCGGTGGGCGCCGTGCTGGCCATGGACGGCCGTCTGTGGCACACCTCGGGCGCGAACCGCAGCAGAAACCGGGAGCGCGCGCTGCTTTTCGGCTTTTACTGCGCCGACCATATCCGCCCGCAATCCAACTGGAACGTTCAGCTTCGGCAGGCGGTTCAGGACGGCCTGTCACCGCAGATGCGTCAGTGGCTCGGGCTCGACGAGGGTAACCTGCGCTACGGTGCCACCCTGACGACGCCGCCCTGAGTTCGGCCAACGGCCAACGTCGCTGGGCGCCTATCCCGCAGGGGCGCCGAGCAGCCCGCCGTCGCAGGGGATGGCGGTGGCGGTGATGAACCGGGCAGCTTCGGAAGCCAGAAAACCAGCAAGCTCGGCAATGTCCTCCGGCGTGCCCAACTGCTGCAGCGCGGTGCGTGCGATCATCGATTGTCGCAACTCTGCCGGCATGGACAGCACCAGGGGGGTAGCCATGGCGGCCAGGCCCGCCTTGCTGGCGGTATAGGCGGGCTGGCCCATGCCCGGCTGCCGCGCGGCCACTGACGAGATGTTGATCACCCGGCCCCAACCCTGTTGCGCCATTGCCGGCACCAGGGCCTGAGTGCAGTGAAAGGCACCGGACAGATTCACCTGCAGCTCGTGTGCCCAGGCCTCTGCGGTCATATCTGCGATGCTTGCGATGTTGTTCACGATGCCGGCGTTGTTGACCAGAATGTCGATCTGGCCGAAAGCATCCCTGGCCGTTTCAGCGGCCCGGCCCACGGCGTCGGCATCCGCGACGTCCAGCTGCAGCTGCATGGCGTGACCGCCAAGCTGTTGGATGGCATCCGCGGTGGAGATCTGCTCTTCGTCCCCTGAGAAACGTCGCTTTAAACGGTAATAGCGCTCGCCGCTGAAAGGCTCGGGATGAGCATCGGCCACCGCTACCGCGGCTCCGCGCTCGGCGAGCTTCAGCGCGATGGCGCGGCCGATACCCCGGGCGCCGCCGGTGACGAACGCGCGCTTGCCGCCCAGTGACCAGGCATCCGTCACGTCAGCTGCCACTGCAGCAGGGTGTAGGGCGGATCAGCATCAGCGTGGTGCTCGAACACGCCGCTGACGTCTGCGCCGATGGGCACGGGCTGCCGTGGATCCCCCAGGAGGTTGCCCACCAGGCGCACGTTGTCCGCCGACGGCACCTCCACCAGAACGACGATATAGGGCCCCTGGTCCACCAGCGCTCGATGCACCGGATGCCAGACCCGCTCGAAGCTGAATATCCGTCCAACCGGCTCCACAGCCTGGTAGCTGATGTCGAAACTGTGGCAGCGGTGGCAGATCCATTCCGGGCCCCATTGCCATCTTTGGCAGGCGCCACAGCGCTGCAGCACCAGCCGCTCTTCGCGCAGCGCTGACCAGAACGGCGCGTCCAGCCCGTCCCTGGCCGGTCGGGGCGCGGGCAGCCCGGGCTGCAAATAAGGTGGCGGCGATTCGCTCACAGCGTGGCGCTCACAGCGTGGCGCTCACAGCGTGGCGCTCACAGCGTCGCCTGCGAGCCGAAGACGCAGCTGCTGACGGGCGTTACCATGGGGCCCGCAATCATCAGCGACACATCGGCGCCGGGAACCGCGTTGGGCGAATCACCCCGGATCTGCCGGATGGCCTCGATGGTGAGGCCCAGGCCGTGCATGTAGCATTCGGCCAGGTTGCCGCCGCTGGTGTTGAGCGGCAGCCGCCCCGACGGCGCCAGGAAGTTGTCGACGTCGAAGAAGTCGTTGACCTGGTCGGGCTCGCAGAAACCGTGCTCTACGATGGCCATGAGCACGCCGCCGGTGAAGTTTTCGTAGGACTGCAGCACGTCCACGTCTCCCGGTTCGATTCCGGCCATGTCGTATAGGCGCCGGGCGACGGTTTTGAAATGAGAGCTGGCGTAGTCGGGCGTGTTGTGGACCGGCGCGCCGGCCCGGTAATGGCCACCGCTGGTCGCGCCGAGAACGTAGCAGGGTGGATGGGGAAGGTCCTTCGCGCGTTCTGCGGATACCAGAATGATGGCTGCAGCGCCGTCGTTTTCCTGGCAGCAATCGAACAGCCGGAACGGTTCCACGATCCAGCGGGAGTCGTCATATTTTTCCGGCGTCAGCGGGCGGCCGTTCATGATGGCCAGCGGGTTGGTCTGGGCATGCTGGTAAGAGGCCAGGGCGATGGCGCGCAAAGCAGACCGGTCCACGTTGTGATCGTGCATGAAGCGCATGGCCTTCATGGCGAACATCTGCGCCGCTGACATGAGCCCGAACGGGGTGGTGTGAGCCGCCTCTCCGGAAACCTGGCGCACCTCTGCGCCGCGGCCGAACCTGCCGAACTGGCCCTGCGCCAGACCCCGGTACGCGACCACGCAATCGGCCAGGCCGCCGGCGATGGCTGCCGCCGCGTTCTGAATCGCACCTGCCGCGCCGCCGCCGCCCCCCCCCCAGAACATGTTGGAGAAGCGCAGCTCTCGGCAACCCAGCGCTGCCGCCATGCGGGGACCGTCGTTGCGGTCGTTGCTGTAGGAGGAGAAACCGTCTATCTCCTCGGGCGCAATGTCGGCGTCGGCGCAGGCGCTGAGAATCGCCTCCAGGGTAAGGCGGCTTTCGGCGTGGGGTGACTGACCGTGCTTGTAATAGGTGGTTTGCCCTGTGCCGGCCACCGCCGATCTGCCTCTTAGCGTCCTTTCCACTGTCAGCGACCTGCGCCTCAGCGGCTTACTATCTCGTTGGCTGCGGCTCGGGCATCCGCATGGTCACGGTAGCGCTCGGGGATTTCGAAGCGGAATACGCGGGCCGCGTTCAGCCCGAGAATTCGCGCACGTTCCCCATCGTCGAGGTTCTGCATGGTGCGCTCGATTGCCTCCGCCGAGTGCGGCCAGGTGCCTTCGTGATGGGGGTAATCATTGGCCCACATGAAGTTATCCGTCAGGCCGTGCTCGCGGGCCAGATCGAGCCCCGGCTTGTCTTCCTGGAAGGTCGCGAAGCCGTTCGTCTTGAAGTACTCGCTGGGCAACCGGTCCAGCTTGGGTCGTCGCCACATATGATGCTTCAGGTAGGCTTCGTCCATGGCGGACAGCGCCCAGGGCACCCAGCCGATGCCGGCCTCCACGGTGCCGAAGATGACCCCGGGAAACCGCTCGATGACGCCGGAAGCGCACAGGTTGGCCACGGGTTCCATGGTCGGGGCCAGAGAATGGACGGCGTAATTGATGACGGCGCCGCCGTTACCTCGGGATGTCCGCGGATCGCGGCCGGTGGAGACGTGGAAGGTGATGGGCAG
>CAMYJX010000044.1:31475-32987 GCA_947258825.1 uncultured Pseudomonadales bacterium | reverse complement strand
ACTCCGGCAGGTTGTAGTTCAGCGCTTCGTGGTCCGGCGCGCCCCAGACCGGCTTGCAGGGCAGGCAGAGCCCGCGGAAACCCAGCTTGGCGCAGCGCTGAATTTCCGCGATCGCGCCGGCAATGTCGGCCGCGGCGACGCAGGCCATGGGGGACAGACGGTCGTTGTACGGCCCGAACACTTCCCATGCCCAGTCGTTGTAGACGCGGCACATGGCCTGGCTGAACTCGGCGTCCGGCGTTGCCCAGATGGTCAGCCCTTTGTTGGGGAAGAGAACCTCGCAGTCGACGCCGTCGGCCTCGTGGTCAGCAAGGCGCTCCTCCGGCGTTTTGCCGGACTGGTTTCGCAGGGCGTCTTCGCCCTCGAACTTGATGTTGCGAATGCGCAGCGGTCGGAACCCTTCGGTCTTCTGAAACTGCTCGCCCTGCTCGCCGACGATGATGCCCGGCAGCCGTTCCCGGTATCTGACATCGATCCGCGTGCGCCACAGATCAGACGGCTCCTGAACGTGGCCGTCTGCAGAGACCATGAAAAACTTGTTGGTTCGGTCTGAATTAGCCGATTCTGGCCTGGCCGTGCGCTGCCAGCCGGGCTCGCCGGGGGTGTCCAGCCGCCAGCGGTTGTTGGCATCCGGTTCTGGTATTGGATTGGCCATGATCGTTTCCTCCCGTCGCTGAGAGTAGCACCGAGGCTGTTTCGACGCACTACCCGGGGTGCCCTGACCTGTTTACACTCGGGTTGTCATTGCGAGAGAGCAGGTACCACATGAAGTTCGGCATATTCTTCGAGTTGTCCACGCCCAGGCCGTTTACCCGGGAAGCGGAGCGGGCCGTCTACCACAACGCGCTGGAGCAGTGCCGGCTGGCCGACGAGCTGGGTTTCGATCACGTCTGGGCGGTGGAGCACCATTTTCTCGAAGAGTACTCACACTGCTCGGCACCGGAGGTGTTTCTCACCGCCGTGGCCGCGCAGACACGGCGTGTCCGAGTGGGCCACGGCGCTGTGGTCTGCGTCCCGGAGATGAACCATCCCGTCCGGGTCGCGGAGCGGGCTGCCGCTCTGGACATCATTGCCGAGGGCCGGTTCGAGTTCGGAACGGCCCGGTCCTCTACCTGGACGGAGCTTGGCGGTTTCGGCGTGAATCCGGATGACACCAAGAAAACCTGGGACGAGTTCGTGCGCGCGCTGCCGCAGATGTGGATGCAGGACGAGTTCGAGTGGCAGGGCAAGGCGTTCTCCATGCCGGCCCGGAACGTCCTGCCGAAGCCCTATCAGGATCCGCACCCGCCGATGTGGGTCACCGTGACAAGCCCGGGAACGGAGCTCGATGCCGCCGACCGCGGTCTGGGCTGTCTCGGCGTTTCCGCCGCCGGCTACGACGCGCAGGAACGGCGGACGCGCGAGTACCATCGACGCATTCAGAGCTGCAAGCCGGTGGGCGGCCTGGTGAACGATCAGGTGCACACTATGAACTTCCTGTACTGTCACGAGGACTACCGCCAGGCAAGGGAC
>CAMYJX010000044.1:0-31446 GCA_947258825.1 uncultured Pseudomonadales bacterium | reverse complement strand
GGCAAGGGACATCGGCGTGCCCATGGTTAACGCTTTCAACGTCGCCAATGCCCATCTCTACTGGACCCGGGAAGCCTATCCGACGCGCGCCTACCAGACCCTGGGCAATGCGGGCGCGGCGATGAAAGCGAAGAAGCCGCCGGCGGACGATCCCAGCGTCGCCAAGGGCCTGCCTGAGGGCGTCGGGGTAGGGGATCCCGAGCACCTGATTCAGGTGATCAAGCGCTGGGAGTCCATCGGCGTCACCGGCATCAACTTCCTGCTCAACGCCATGGAGATGCTGCCGCAGGAACAGGTGCTGGACAGCCTGCGGCTGTTTGCCAGGGAGGTGATGCCGAAATTCCGCAGCCCGGAAGCCAGCAAAGCGCCGGTGTGGGCGCCGAGTCGGGCAGCTGAGAAGCAGGCGGCCGCATGCTGATCGGCAGCGCCGACGTCAAGGCGCTTGGTGAGCGGTCGCCCCGAATCGCGTCCTTCGCTTCGGAGCCTCTGATGCTCGGCGACGTGGCCTGCCTGCAGCTGACCGCGGAAATGCGTAACAGCGCGAGGGAGGCGGTTCTCCCGCCCGCCCTGCATCCCACCATACCGCCGGTCGCTTCGATACAGGTGTGGGACGTGGCCGACAGCCCGGTGGGCGCGTTCGGGTTCGCGATGTGTCGGGTAAGCTGTCGCAGCGGGGTGAGGGCGCGGGGCTTTTCCACCGCGGCGGTGGCGTCCACCCAGGCGTCGGCGCAGATTCTGACCGAACGCTTCGGGTTCCCGTGCGTGCTCGGGGAGGTGACGCTGCGCCGGCATTACGACGGCGTGGAGGCCGAGGTGATGGTCGATGGCCGTCGGACGCTGGGCATCGCCGCGCTGGATCCGGAACCCATGGGCCTGGACGACGTTCAGTACACGGGTAATCTCAACCTGGCCCACACGCCCCTGGGCTTGCGGCTGGCGCAGGTGGAAGTGGATCACGTCGCAAACCGGGTGGAGCGCTTGAGCGCCCGGTTGTCAGCCTTTGACGGCGAAGCCTGGGGCAACCGGCTGCTGAATCCTTACTTCGTGGTATCTGCCTCCGTTGCGCTGGAGACCGTCAGCATTCAACCCGTTCGCTTCGTCTGCAAGCCGGACGAGCTGGCGTTTACCGGCACAGAACCCGTTGCTGCCGCAGGCAAGACCTGAACCAGCGTCACGGGGCAGGCCAGACGATATCGGCGGTGACGTCATTGATGTCCCGGTGACCGCAGAACGCCATGCTGAGATCCAGCTCGTTGGCGATGATCTCCAGGCAGCGGGTAACGCCGCGTTCCCCCATGGCGCCCAACCCGTAGTTGAATGCCCGGCCGATGAGCGTGCCTGTTGCGCCCAGGGCCACTGCCTTCAGCACATCCTGACCGGAGCGGATGCCACCATCGACCCAGACTTCGATGGCTTCCCCTACGGCGTCGACGATGCCAGGCAGCACGTCCATGGTGGCGGGCGCGCCGTCCAGCTGTCGGCCACCGTGATTGGACACGATGAGCGCATCGGCGCCGCTCTCGGCAGCCAGCCGGGCGTCGGCGGGATCCATGATGCCTTTCAGGATCAGCTTGCCGCCCCATAGATCCCGGATCCAAGCGACGTCCTCCCAGCTCAGCGTCGGGTCCAGCTGCTCGGCCGACCATTGGGCAAGTGAAGTCAGCGACTCCACGCCGGGAATGTGCCCCACCAGGTTGCGGAATTCCCGCCGGTGGGTGCCCAGCATGGCAAGGCACCAGGCGGGCTTCGTCATCATGTTCGCAATGTTGCCCGGGGTCAGCCTGGGCGGGGTGGACAGGCCGTTCTTCAGGTCCTTGTGGCGCTGACCCATGATCTGCAGGTCGAGGGTCAGCACCAGCGCCGAACAGCCGGCGGTTTTAGCGCGCTCTACCAGCGAGGCGATGAAATCGCGGTCGCGCATGACGTAAAGCTGAAACCAGAATGGTCGGGTGGTGTGAGCGGCAACATCCTCGATGGAACACACGCTCATGGTGGACAGGGTAAACGGCACGCCGAAGTTTTCCGCCGCCCTGGCAGCGAGGATCTCGCCGTCCGCCCACTGCATGCCGGTCAGGCCCGTTGGCGCCAGCGCCACGGGCATGGCGACCTCTTCGCCGATCATCCGCGAGCGCAGGGACCGGTTCTCCAGATTCACGGCCACCCGCTGTCGCAATCGGATGCGCGCAAACGCCGCTTCGTTGTCACGATAGGTCAGCTCGTCCCAGGAACCGGAATCCACATAGTCATAGAACATTCTGGGCACGCGCTTTCGGTGCAGCGCACGCAGATCCGCAATGTTGGTGATGATCGCCATGTTCGACAGGTTCCCCGGATTTGGCGCGATCATAACGGACGCCGGGTCCCTGCAGCCACGGGGCCAGCGTCGTGACCGCCTTGGGTTTTTTCTGAGTTGCAGAACCATTCCTTGACTTGAGGTTGCTCAGGCCTCACTGTGCGCCCCGCGTGTCGAACGCGCGACACTGGCCTTCCTGGTCACTGTTATCTCGATACCCTTCAGATCATCCGTTACCTCCTTATCGTGCGTGGGAATGACAACGGGACGCAGCTGCTGCGTTGGCCGATGGCCACGCGCGTGCGCAAAGGAAAAAAACATTGAGCAACAACGATTTTGAATCACTGGGGATCGCCGGCAAGTTTCGCCGCGCCCTGGACGATATGGGTTTTTCGGAACCCACCCCCATACAGGCCCAGGCCATCCCGCATCTGCTGCAGGGTAAGGACCTGCTGGGCATTGCCCAGACCGGAACCGGAAAAACGGCCGCATTCGCACTGCCGCTGCTGCAGCGGCTGGATGAAGAAAATGTGTCACCGCGGCCGAAACGACCCCGCGCGCTGATACTCGCGCCGACCCGCGAGCTGGCCCTGCAGATTCATGAAGAGCTGGACGCCTTCTCCCGCCACGCCTCGCTGCGGATGGCATGCATCTTTGGCGGCGTCGGGCAGAATCCTCAGGTGAAAGCGCTTGCCCGAGGTCTGGATGTGCTGGTGGCGACGCCCGGCCGCCTGCTCGACCTGGCCGCGCAGCGCCACCTCGACCTTTCCGAGGTGTCGGTTCTGGTGCTGGACGAAGCCGACCGCCTGCTGGACATGGGCTTCATCAGGGACGTCAAGCGCATCGTTGCGCAGACGCCCAGGTCGCGGCAATCGCTGCTGTTCTCGGCCACCATGCCGAGAGAAGTGACGAATCTTGCCAACGAGATGCTTCGCAGCCCGGTTCGCGTCGACGTTTCACCCAAGCAGGTGACGGTTCGAGACATCGATCAGCGAGTGGTCATGGTGGGGAATGCGGACAAGCAGCGGATGCTCGAGCGCCTGCTGCGAGAGGACGAGGTGAGCCGGGCCATCGTTTTCACCCGGACCAAGCACGGCGCCAACAAGGTTGCCAAAAAGCTGGAAGCCGCAGGGATAGGCAGTGAGGCGATCCATGGCAACAAGTCTCAGAACGCTCGTCAGCGGGCGCTGAAGAGCTTCAAGGAAGGCGATACCTGGGTGCTGGTCGCCACGGACATCGCCGCCCGCGGCATAGACATCGACGCGGTATCTCACGTCTTCAACTTCGAGCTGCCTCACGAGCCTGAAAGCTACGTCCATCGAATCGGCCGCACCGGGCGTGCGGGGGCTGCGGGCGTTGCCTGGTCTCTGGTGGACCCGTCGGAACGCAGCCGGTTGCGGGCGGTAGAGAAGCTGATCCGTTTCTCACCCACGGAGCTGTCTGTAAAGCTGCCGCCGCGAGAGCCGGGGGAAGCGTCTAACTCGCGGCCTGCTCAGGTAGAGGGAGGTCGCAACGGGGGCGGCGCCCGGTCGCGTCCCTCTGGCAACGGCAACGGTGGCGCCAGGCGGCGGAGCCGGAGACGGAGACCACAAAGGCAGGCTTAAGCTCGGCCCCAACTGACTGAAAGGTGCCAACTCATGGACTTTGTGATCGAGAGCTTTCGTGCCGACTGGCTATTGTTGCTGAGCTACACGCCCAGGCTTTTGTACGCCCTGGTGCTGCTGATCGTTTTCCTGGGGGCAGGCAGATTCGCCGCGCGACTCGTCAGCGGCATCTCGGGCCGCAGCGATTTTTTTCATGGCAACGAACGTTTCATAGGCCAGGGAATTTCCTGGCTGGCGGGTTCCGTAGGGGTGCTGCTTGCGCTGGGCGTGCTCGGTTTTCACGGTGTGGCGGCGAGCATGCTCGCGACCGGTGGCGTCGCTGCTATCGTTCTGGGCTTCGCTTTTCGGGAGATAGGCGAGAATTTTCTCGCCGGGTTCTTCCTCACGTTCAGCAGACCGTTTGAACTGGGCGACCTGATCAGGACCGGCGAGCTGACCGGCGTGGTAAGGGCAATCGAGATGCGGCACGTGCACATACGTGCCGCTGACGCCTGCGATGTGTTTGTTCCCAGCGCGCAGATTTTCCGCGAGCCCCTTTTCAACTACACGCGTGACGGTCTGCGCCGGTTCGGCCTCACGGTTGGCCTTAGCTATCAGGACGCGCCCGGGGGGATCCGGGCGTTGCTCGAAGAAACGGCCCGCGGCGTAGTCGACGTTACATCGAAGCCGCCACCACTGGCTACCGTCAGGGAGTTTTCGGCCCAGTACGTCCTGTACGAACTGTTCTTCTGGATCGACGCCTCGACGAGCCGGCGCGAGTTGGTGCCGATCTGTGAAGACGTGAAAGCGAAATGCTGGCTCGCCCTCCGTGACGCCGGTCTGACGTTCAGCGCCGACGTGACCATGAGCCTGGATGTGCAGAACGTGCCCGAGCTGGTCGTTGCGGCGTCCTGAAGGCACGTTCAGAGCATGAAGGAGAGAAGCGTAGCCGTACCCAGAAAAGCGAAGAATCCGGCGATGTCGGTGACCGTGGTAAGGATTATGGAGGAGGCGGTGGCTGGATCCTGACCGACTCGGGTCAGCACGATGGGCACCAGCGCGCCGGCAAACCCGGCAGCCACCATGGAAAGGACCATGGCGACGGCGATAACCAGAGCCAAGCCAGCAGAATCGCTCCACAGCAATACGCCCAGGCCGCAGGTGATCGCCAGTGCCGATCCGTTGACCACGCCGACTATGACCTCCTTGCTGAGGACGCTTCGCCATTCCCGCGTGCCTATCTCGCGCAGCGCCAACCCTCTTATGGTGACGGCCAGCGCCTGGGAGCCAGCGTTACCGGACTGGCCGGCGACGACGGGCAGCAGTATCGCGAGGGCGGTGAACTGGGCGATCAGGTTCTCGAACAGTCCAACCACTGCTGCCGCGAGAAACGCCGTGAGCAGGTTGATGTGCAGCCACGGCAAGCGGCGTCGGATGGAGAAGCCGGGTGTCGACAGTGATCGCTCGTCGGCGCTTACGCCCACCATCTTTTGCAGGTCTGCCGTCGCGACGTTTTCGATGGTTTCGAACAGTCGCTGGTACCGGACCACGCCCATGAGGCGACCGTCCATATCGACCACGGGTACGGAGTCCAGCTGATAACGGGACAGAAACTCGACAACCTCCTCGCGTTGCGCGGTTGGAGGTACCGCCCCATCGAGCTCGTGCAGATAATCGCGGAGCGGCCGCGTGCGATCGGCGGTCGCCAGGTCCTGCATGTCGATGCGTCCTGCGACACGGTTCTCGTGGTCGACGACGTAAATTGATCGAGCCCGATTGATTTTCGAACCGCTGATTCGCTCGATAGCCTGCTCTATGGACATGTCGGCTCGAATTTCGAAGGGCCTGTCCATCAATCGGCCGGCGGTGTTCTCCGGGAACTGAAGCAGCCTCTGCAGCTCTTTGGCCACAGCGTCCGGGAGGCTTCCGATGAGATCTTCCCGTTCCTGGTCGTCCTGGGCGGCCAGCAGCAGCACCGCCAGTCTCGGCGATGCGCTTGCGAGCACGCCGGTCCGCTGCGTCGCATCGAGGTGCCGGAATACGATGAGCACGCGGCTGGTCGTCAGAAGATCCAGAACGGGCAGCAGATTGCTGGGTGGCAATTCGGCCAGCTCGGTAGCGAGGTCGGTTACCGACAGATGCTCCAGTGATTTGGCCGCTTCCTCCGGACTGTGGGTGAGATAGGCCTGTTTCAGCGCCAGGGCGAGACTCATCGAGCTTTCCGGGAACCCAACAGCAGCGCGAGTAGGCGAGCCAGCACCCCGAGGTAGAGATCCACCAAATCCGCCAGCACCGCCTGCCGGGCTTCCGGGTGCAGGCCCAGTTCCGCTATAGCCGTGAGCACGCGATCGCGTGAGATGACGCCGAGAATTCGCCGATCGTGATCGACCACGGCAAGCACCGGGCTGCGGGACCATTGTCGCGCCGCAGAGGCTTCCGACAGAGGCGATTCTGCGAGCAGAGGATCGATTGGCTCCAGGTAATCGCCCACGGTGCCTCGTCCTTCGCCGACCAGGGCACGTTGCGGATTCATCAGGCCAAGATACCGACCGTCGATATCATGAACCACGACGGTGACCGGTTCCGCCAGCGCCTTGAGCTCCGAAACCACCTCTGATGCGGGCTTGTTGCTGGAAGCGGCCGCGAACTCGCTGGATACCAGGGTGCCTACGCTGTGGGCCGGATATTTCAGAAATCTCAGCAGCGTGCGTTTGCGCGTCCCCGCCGGCATATCGTTGACCAAGCCGAACCGCATCTCACGGGGCAGATAGGTCAACAGGGTCATGGCGTGGTTCGGCGTCGCGTTTCTGATCCAGCGCGATCGAGCCTCAGGATCGCCTGCCAGAAGTTCGCGGACCAGACTTGCCGGAAGCCTGCCGACCACCGACGCGGCGATATCGTCGGGGAGCCCGTCGACGATCGCGTCCAATTCGGCACGACTGCCCCTCGCCAGCGTCCTGGCAAATGCCTCGGGCTGAAATCTGGCGAAGTCTATGGTCAGCTGGTCTGCGTCACTCATCCCCTAGCCCCGCGCCCAGCCGAACCACGTTGGTAGCGAGAAACCGGGCGCCAGGGATGCTGACCAACCCTTCGGTGGAATTCACGATGACGCCGCTCCGCGTCATCTCGATGATTTCTCCCTCCACGTCGTCGACACGGATGCGATCACCGATCGCGTACCTGGATATTTCGCTTTGCGCCACGAGGTTGCTGACGTACTGCCGTGCGCCCAGGGCAAACGCCAGGGCCAGCCCGGCACCTGAAACTGCTAACGCGACGAGCACCAACTGGGTCAGGAAGGTGATGTCGATCTTCATGTGCTGAAGACCCATCACCACGGCGATCACCACGATGGCGGCATGAATGATCCGCGGCCCGGTGGACGTCGGCTCCACGTCGTCGCTCATCCGCGAAACCAGGTACCGCGCCAGCACCCCCGTCATATGGCCCAATCCGATGATCGTCAGCCCGACGAGCACCCTGGGCAGGTAGTTCAGAACGCCGTCCAACCACTGTGACAGCTGGCCGACCAGCGCGGCGATCTCCGGATAGTTAGTCACGGCTTCCGCAAGAAAGGAACCGTTCATTGAAGTGCCCCCTGAGCTGATACTCTCCCAATGCGATCGCGTTTCAGCGTTCAGCACGCCTTATATGATACACGCAGACGTGTCACGTAAAAGCGCAAAGGGACACAGCAGGGACCCGTTGATGGGTCAGGTCGGGCTTTCTTGTATCGTCGCCAAGCGCGACAATGCAGGTTTTATCGCGGAGGAATGGTCGGTGGGGACCGGGTTCGAGGTCGCATGCAGGAGTTGTTGACGTGGATCGGCATCCTGTTCTGCGTGTCGCAGAGCGCCATGTTCTCCGGGGGAAACCTGGCGTTTTACCGGCTCAGTCGGCTTCGTCTCGAGGTAGAAGCCAAGCGGGATCCCCGCGCCGAACGCGTTCTCCGGTTGCGCTCCGACTCCAACTTTCTGCTGGCGACCATTTTGTGGGGTAACGTCAGCATCAACGTCCTTTTGGCGCTGCTGGCGAACTCCGTGCTGATCGGCGTGTTCGCCTTCTTCTTCTCGACCTTCGTGATCACCTGGTTCGGCGAGGTCATGCCTCAGGCCTATTTTTCCCGGCACCCGCTGCGTATGGCTTCAGCACTGGCCCCTTTCATCAGCATCTATCAGTTTCTGCTCTATCCGGTGACCCGACCCACGGCGCTGTTTCTCGACTGGTGGCTCGGTAAGGAAGCGATCGAGTACCTGCATGAGCCGCTGCTGCGGGACATCCTGAAGGCGCACGTACGATCCCCGCAGACGGAAGTCAGCGACGTTGAAGGGTTGGGCGCTCTGAATTTCCTCGATATCGATGACCTGACCACGATCGAGGAAGGCGAGCTCCTGAGCGCGGAAAGCGTGATCGAGCTGCCCGTCGATATCGATCTGCCGAGGTTTCCGGAAATCACCGCGAAAGCCGAAGACCCATTCCTCAGGCGTATCAACGCCTCGAACCAGACGTGGGCGATCATCGTGGATACAGCCGGCGAGCCGCGGCTGGCTCTGGACGTGGATCACTTTACCCGAGCGGCCCTTTACGGGCCGGCACCGTTTCAGCCCTACGCGCACTGTCATCGTCCAATTGTCGTCCGCGACCGGACCACCACGCTGGGTGACGTGATCCGGGAGCTGAAACGGGACGCGGCGCATACGGATGAAGCGATTCACAACGACGTGGTGCTGATCTGGGTCGATTCTCCCCGGATCATCACCGGCGCCGACATTCTCGGACGGTTACTGACCGGAATCGGATCGTCGCGATACGCCTGAAACCCGTTAGGTGTATCCCACGATTGAGCGCTCGTAGTTTTCGAGAATTAATTAAAAAGGAAAGATCAACAATCGGGAGATAAATGCTGATGGCCAATGAAGGTTATCATGAGCCTTTAGACGAGCTCTCTGACGAAACCAGGGACATGCACCGGGCTATTGTGTCTCTGATGGAGGAACTGGAAGCCGTCGACTGGTACAACCAGCGGGTGGATGCGTGCAGAGATGGGGATTTGAAGGCGGTCCTCGCACACAATCGCGACGAAGAAAAAGAACATGCCGCTATGCTGCTCGAATGGATCAGGCGCAAGGATTCGAGTTTCGCAAACGAGCTGAAAGACTACCTCTTCACGGACAAGCCGATTGCGCATAAGTAGTCGCTCTGTATTTGGCAACGCGACGTTTTCCGCGGCGCGACGGGCTCTGAGGCTTATTTTTGCGAACCTTCTGCAGTCGGTTCCTCAGGGTGCAGCTCTGCGATCACGGGTGTTGTCTTCGGCAGTATTCGTCCGCGAGCGTGCTCGTGAGGTCTTTCTACAACGGAAAGCCGATAGAATGCCCATGCTGATGCCAGGGTGAAGCAAACGGTTGTATAGAGGAAGAACGCAGGGCCGCCGAACGAAGCCAGCATCAGGGATGCGATCAGCGGGCCGAGGATCGATCCCAGACTGTTCATTATAAGAATGCCGCTCGCGATTTCGATCAGCGGTACCTCGCTGTTGTCGCTCGCATTGGCGATGCACAATGAATAGATGGGCATACTGCAGGCCCCGACGGCGAACATGCACAGATACAGGACCCCGTTGCCGGATCCGGCGATCATCCAGCTGAGCAGTGAGACGGCCGCTCCTGTGGCGAGCAGGCCGCCAATTACCATGCGCCTGTCAGTGCGGTCCGACAGCCGCCCCACGGGCAGCTGCGCCGCCGCGCCGCCGAGAATGATTGCGCCCATCATCAAGCCGATCTGTGCACCGCTGAGCTTGAATGCGTCGCCTACCAGCGGGCCGATTGCCCAGATAGCTCCGGTTATCGAGCCGCCCATGAATGCACAGACCACGGCGACACGGGACGCGCGCAGCAGCGTTTTTACTGAGAAGCGCGCGCGCGGAATGGGAGCAGGTGCCGGCATGCTGGTGAGGCCGATTGGGACGATGGCCAGGCACAGAAAAACCGCGCCAATGGCGATCAACGTCAGATCGCCGGGCGAGCCCAGGGCGAGAAGGCCCTGGCCGGCGGTCATGCCAAGCAGGCAGATCATGGTGTAGGTGGCCAACACCGAACCGCGCGATTCCCTTGGCGACGCCTCGCCAAGCCAGCTTTCGATGACCATATAAAGGCCCGAGAATGCGAATCCCGTGCCGAATCTGAGGAAAAGCCAGGCATATGGGTTGTTCAGCAATCCCGCACCCAGCAGGAACAAAGTGGCCAGGGCGCCCATCACCATGAAGGTACGAATGTGCGCAACTCGAGATACGGTTGATGGAATGACCAGGCACCCGACGACGAATCCCAGAAAGTAAGCCGATCCGGTCAGCGCGACAAGGCTGGCATCCCAGCCGAGATATCCGGCGCGAACCGGCAACAGGGTAAGCTGCAGGCCATGACCGATCAGGAGAATGGCGACGCTCACCAGCAGGGTCGCTACGCGTCCTAGCGTTCTGGTCATTCAACTGAGCCCAGAGAAGTGGCTCTCGCAATCACCGCGTTCGTTGGAGAACTCAGGTTCGGCTCGTGATAGCTTTCGTTAGCCATGGCTTCTGTTCGCTGCGGGTTTTCCCGGCGGGGCGAAAGATGCCAGCATCGTGTAACTCGTACAACTAAAAACGGAGCGATATGAAAGCATCGGATTGGTCCGACTACGTCATCGATTCCCTCGAGGTAGAGGAGTCTCGTGCGCCGTTGGTCAACGTGCGCCCAGTGCCGGCGGACACGGCCATCAATCCCGCGACGGTGCGACGCTACTTTGCTGAAAACGCCTATCCCTACTCAGAGCGGATTGACATAAAAACCTACTACCGTCAGAAGCTGGCCCTGCAGATTGAGCTGGTGAAGCTGCAGAACTGGGTCAAGGAACAGGGTCGTAAAATCGTCGTGGTTTTCGAAGGTCGGGACGCCGCGGGTAAGGGCAGCACCATTCAACGATTTCTCGAGCATCTCAATCCGCGGGGTGCCCGGGTGGTTGCGCTGACCAAGCCCACTGAGGAAGAGCGGGGACAATGGTACTTCCAGCGCTACGTCGACCATCTTCCCACAGCTGGTGAGATGGTTTTCTTCGATCGCTCCTGGTACAACCGTGCGGGCGTCGAGCGGGTGATGGGCTTCTGCTCAGACGAGGAGTACGATGAATTCGTGCGCCAGGCCCCGCTGTTCGAAGGCATGCTGGTGCGCAGCGGAATCAGCATCATCAAGTTCTACCTTTCGGTCAGCCGCGAAGAGCAGCTGAGACGTTTCAAGGAGCGCGAGCACAACCCGCTGAAGCGATGGAAGCTGTCGCCCATCGACCGGGAGGCTCAGGCGCGGTGGGACGACTACACGGAGGCCAAGGAGGTTACTTTCCGCGAGACGGACCTGCCGGAGGCGCCCTGGGTCATCGTAAAATCCGAGGATAAGATGCGCGCTCGCCTCCAGGCCATGCGCTACATGCTGCAGCAGTTCGAATACGACGGGAGGGACCTGGGCTTTCTGTTGCCCCCGGACCCGCTCATCCTCGCGCCGGTAGCGCAGCTCAGACGGTTCGGTGACGACTGAATTTCAGGCATCAGAAGGTTAATCGATGACCGGACGGAGCGTCATGGCTATCGTCCGCCAACTCAGGTGAGCTCCTGAGCTGATGCTTCACTGGCCGGGCCCTGCTCTGCGGGCGGAGGGTTTTCCGAGGGGGATGGTGTTGCCGCCGCGCTAGAGCTGCCGGCGGTTACCCAGCCATCCATCAGCTTGGCCGCCACCACATCGCCGGCCACGTTGACCGACGTCCGGCACATATCGAGTATCCGATCTACCCCCATGATCAGGGCAATGCCTTCAGGCGGAATTCCGACGGTGCTTAAGACCATGGCAAGAATAACGATGCCGACGCCCGGCGTGCCGGGAGATCCCACGGCCGCCCCTACCGCCATGGCCACGATCAGCAGCATGCCGCCAAGGTTGATATCAATACCGTAGACCTGGGCCAGGAACATGGCGGCGACACCCTGGTAGAGGGCTGTGCCGGTCATGTTGATGGTCGCTCCTAAGGGGATCACAAACTGAGCAATGGAAGCACGTACGTGCAACGATTCTTCTGCCGTCTTGATGGATAGCGGCATGACGGCTGCCGAGCTGGAGGTGGAAAAGGCCAGCAGCAGCAGCTCTCGAGTGGCGCGCAGGAATTCGAAGGGAGACTGGCGCGCAAAAACGTACAGCAGCACCAGGTAGACACCCAGCATGAGGATCAGCCCCAGCACGACGGTGGCGACGTAGAACGCCATGCTGACCAGCGCGTCCAGGCCGATCTGACTGGTCAGGCGCGCCATCAGGCCGAATACGGCCACCGGGGCCAGGAGCATTGCCCAGCGCACGACGGTCATGCAGACCTGCTGAAGCGAACCGAGCAGGTCCAACAGGGGCCTTGATTGCACCGGTGGCATGGAAACCAGGGCCACGCCGACGATCATGGAGAACAGCACCACCTGGAGCATTTCGCCCTGCACCATGGAGCTGAGCGGATTGCCCGGCAGCAGGCCGATCAACGCCTGCGGAAGGTCCGCCGCGCCCGGCATGACGGGCGCCGCTTCCGGCGCGTTGCTGGACGGCGTTGTGCCCTGAAGGGTGCCGGTGAGGCCTTCTCCCGGCCCCAGCAGGCCGGCTATCCACAGGCCAATGAAAGCGGCGATGGCCGTGGTGACGATGAAAAAGCCGGTGACCACCAGGCCCAGCTGCCGCAGCTGCTCGAGATTTTCGCTGGCGGCAAGCCCGCGGATGACGGATGCGATCACCAGCGGAACTACGATCATCTGAATGACGGCCAGGAAGAGCTGGCCCGGCAGAGCAAACCAGTTGCCGATCAGCACCCCGGTTCTAGGTTCCACCAACCCCGCGCTGGGTCCCAGCAGCACCCCGACGATCAGGCCGGCCAGCATGCCGATGAGCACTTTGAGCCACAGGCGACCCTCAACCAGCGACGACAGGTAATGGTTCAGGTGCTTCAGAGAGCGGGGATTCAGCAGCTCGAGATAGCGGAAGGGTTGACTTTGATTTGGCATGGTGAGTCCCGTCTGGGCGCTGTTGGTGGTATCAGCTAAAGTTGCGCTCGATCAGCATCTAAAATAGGAAGCGGCGCTTGAGCAACCCGTAGTTACCCCTATCGCTATTTAGGTATCCGATGGGCGCGTCGACGGCGTCCTTGCGTTTGCTGACTGGCTGCGGTGCGTCGGGGTATCCTCGAGCCATGATACTGATCATCAGCACCTTCATCGGTGGTCTCGGCTTTTTCCTTCTTGCCGTTTCCATGATCACCAACGGCTTGAAGCTGGCGGCAGGAGACGCGCTGCGTTCCATACTGGCGAGCTATACGGAAACCCGATTACGCGGGGTCGCTTCCGGTGTTCTGGTAACCGGTGTTGTTCAATCGTCGAGCGCCGTGACGGTGGCCACCATCGGGTTCGTCAACGCCGGACTGCTGACCCTGAGCCAGTCCCTGGGAGTGGTCTACGGGGCAAATATTGGTACCACCATGACGGGCTGGATCGTCGCTGCGGTGGGTTTCAGCTTTAAAATCGAGGCGCTTGCGCTGCCGCTCATCGGCGTTGGCATGCTGGCTCGCATGCTGCGTCCGGAAAGCCGACTTGCCTCGCTGGGGGAAGCTCTCGCGGGATTTGGACTGTTCTTCATCGGCGTCGATCTTCTGCGAGACGCCTTCGAGACTTTTTCCCAGAGCATCGATGTAGCCAGCTTTGCCCCTCAGGGAGGTATCGGCGTCACGCTCTATGTGCTGCTTGGTTTTTTCATGACGCTGGTCACCCAGTCTTCGAGCGCGGCGATCGCGATAACGCTGACCGCCGCTACCGGCGGCGTTCTGGGCCTCAATGCCGCAGCGGCCATGGTCATCGGGGCTAACGTCGGCACCACGTCCACGGCAGCATTTGCGGTGATAGGAGCGACGGCCAATGCAAGGCGCGTGGCGGCCGTGCATGTCGTCTTCAATCTGCTGACAGGTCTGGTGGCGCTGCTTTTGCTACCCGTTTTGCTATGGGTGGTGCGTTCCACCGGCACCGTGCTGGGGCTCCAGGATTTGCCGGCTGTTTCACTCGCATTGTTTCACACCGTTTTCAACGTGCTGGGGGTGCTGGTCATGTGGCCGTTGACAGATCGCCTGGCCACGTTCCTGAGCGCCCGGTTTACCACCGAAACCGAGCGGCTCGCGCGCCCGCAGTGTCTCGATCGGAACGTCAAGGCAACGCCGGTGCTGGCTATGGACGCCTTGACCCTCGAGCTGAATCGCGTCACCCGCCTGGTGCGCGCGCTTACTGCCGGAGAGATTAACGTCGAGGGAGTTCCTCACCGGTCGTTCGGCGAACAGCAACAGGGCCTGCGCGCGCTGATCGACGCCATCGAGCAGTTCGTCACGGAGCTCGAGATGGAGCAGCTGCCGGGTTCCTACAGAGGCAACCTACCCCTGGTGCTGCGGATAACGGGGTATCTGGATGAGACCCTCGGTCTGGTGCGCGGGTTGGACGAGCATCGAACCGACATCGAGACCATCATGCGGCCGCCGGTAGAGGGAGCGATCGCCGATTATCAGGCTGCCGTGGTGGCGCACATCGGCCAGTGCGACTCTGAAAGTGAGGCGTTTTCCCTGGGCGCTCTGGACGCCAGCTACGAGGATCTGCGGGCCCAGTGGCACGAGTTGAAATCGGTGTTGCTGGAAGCAGCCGCAGCTCGGTCCGTGCCCGTGAACCCGCTTAACTCCGCGCTGGAAGGGTTGCGGAGCTATCTGAAGATGGCCGAGCAGCTGACGAAGACTGCGGAGCGCCTCAGTACGCTCGGCGTTTCCTCTGACCATGGCACGAGCCCAGCAGAGGCCGCTGCTGAGTGAGCGGTCTATCGTTACGCGCAGCGCAGATGTCACAAACGCTCGATTCGGCTGAAGAAACGTCGATACCGCTGTTGTTGACCAACTGATAGGGGTACGCTAATAAGATTCCCGTTAACGATATTTGCCGATGAAACTCGCCATTCTCTCCCGCTCACCCGACGCTTACAGCACACGCCGGTTCAAAGAAGCAGCGCTTCAGCGCGACCATGAGGTCAAGGTGCTGAACACGCTGAAGTTTGCCATTGACCTGCAGCGCGGGGTGCCGGACCTGTACTACAGACAGAAGGTCCTGAGCGACTACGATGCGGTGCTGCCGAGGATCGGTGCATCGATCACCTATTACGGTACGGCCGTGGTGCGGCAGTTTCAGGAAATGGACGTGTTCTGCGCCAATACGGCGCACGGCATAGCAAACTCGCGGGACAAGCTGCGCAGCCTGCAGATCCTCAGCCGTCACCACATCGGGATTCCGCGTACAACTTTCGTGCGCGAAAAGAAAGATGTGCTGCCAGCCATCGAAAGAGTCGGCGGGGCTCCGGTGATCATTAAGCTGATAGAGGGTACTCAGGGCATCGGCGTGTTGCTGGCCGAGACGACCAAAGCAGCGGAGTCGATCATCGAGCTGCTGCAGAGCCAGAAGCAGAACGTGCTGATTCAGAAGTTCGTTGCCGAAAGCAAGGGTCGAGATATACGCGCCTTCGTCGTGGGCGACCGGGTGGTTGCCGCGATGCGGCGGGTCGCCCAGGGCCAGGAATTTCGTAGCAACGTGCATCGTGGTGGTGTGGCCGAGGCCGTCGAGCTGACCGACGAATACGCGGAAACGGCGGTGCGGGCGGCCCAGATCATGGGATTGCGGGTTGCCGGCGTGGACATGCTGGAGGGCCATACCGGCCCGCAGATCATGGAGGTGAACTCCTCGCCCGGCCTCGAAGGCATCGAGACCTGCACCGGGCTAGATATCGCCGGGGCGGTGGTCGACTACATCGCGGCGCAGGTGGATTTTCCCGAGATCGACGTGCGCCAGCGACTGACGGTGAGCAAAGGCTACGGCGTAAGTGAGATATACGTACCCGAGGGTTCGAATTTCGTCGGGTTGACCATTGAGGGGACCAAGCTCTGGGAACAGGACATCAACGTGTTGACCCTGTATCGGGGCAACAAGGTGATCCCCAACCCGAAATCGAGCCGCGAGCTGGAGGCGGACGACAAACTGCTGTGCTTCGGCCGGTTGGAAGCCATGCGCGGAATGGTGCCCGTGCGGACGCGCCGCCGCCGCAGCCCCAAGGTCAAGGACCTGTCGGGTCCCCCAGCCGTCGCCGGTTAGCTGCATGAAGAAACACGTCGGCTGGCGAGAGTGGGTGGGCTTGCCGGACCTGGGAATCGAAAGAATCAAAGCTAAGGTGGACACCGGCGCGAGGACCTCTGCCATTCACGCCTTTCGCCTGGTCACCGAAGAACGCGAAGACGGGCTCTGGGTTAAATTCGCGGTGCATCCAAAGCAGCGTACGGAGCAGGTAGTCGCCTGTTGCGAAGCGAGGGTCTCGGACCAACGGACGGTCAGAGATTCTGGCGGTCACGAAGAGCAACGATACGTAATTGAAACCGATATCGAGCTGGGTGACCAGAAGTGGCCCATCGAGGTAACGCTGACAGCGAGAGATAACATGGGATTTCGAATGCTGCTCGGTCGTACCGCGATTCGAAAGCGGTTCGTGGTTGATCCGGGGCGTTCCTACCTGGTGGGCCGCAGGTGAGCACGAGCCGGGCGAGGAACGAACCGCTGGAACTGGCGGGACACAGGATTTCTCCGGGCGAGCGGATCCAGTTCAATTTGCCGGCGGCGAACCTTTACACCCACACGCCTTTGGACATGCCGGTAGAAGTCATACACGGCCGCCTCAGCGGTCCGGTGCTGCTGGTTTGCGCTGCGATTCATGGTGACGAGCTGAACGGTGTCGAGATCATCCGCAGAATGCGTAGCTTTCGCACGCTGAAGCGACTGCACGGCACTCTGGTGCTGGTGCCGGTGGTGAACCTGTTCGGCTTCATTCACCAGTCGCGGTATCTCCCGGACAGGCGCGATCTGAATCGCTGTTTTCCAGGCTCCGAACGTGGCTCGGTGGCCTCAAGGGTAGCGCATCTGTTTTTCAACAAGATAGTCCGCCACTGTACTCACGTTATCGATCTGCACACCGCAGCCGTTCACCGTGACAACCTTCCCCAAGTTCGCGCCGCCCTGGATGAACCTGGCGTTAGAGAAATGGCAATGGGGTTTTCCATTCCGGTGATCATCAACTCGGGCCTCATCGAGAACAGCCTCCGCTACGAAGCGGGTCAGGTGGGGATTCCCGTCATCACCTACGAAGCTGGCGAGGCGCTCAGACTCAACGAGCGAGCCGTCGTTTCCGGTGTCCGGGGCGTGGTCAGCGTCATGCGCACGCTGGGCATGCTGCCTTCCCGACGTATTCAAACCGTACGCGCGGAACCCTACATCGCGCGGTCAACGAGTTGGTTTCGCGCGCCCATAGACGGCGTGTTCAGGCCGCTGGTCAAGCTTGGGGCTCGGGTCGAAAAAGGCGACACGTTGGGCGTGATATCGGCACCGTTCTCTACAACGGAGGAGGTGCTGAGCGCAAGCAACAACGGCATCATCATCTGCGTTCACAATCTGCCGCTGGTGAACGAGGGCGATGCGCTGTTCCACATCGCGCGGTTTGGCGAAACTACTGCTGTTGAGGAAGAAATTGCCGTTCACGGCAGTAACATCGAAGAAGACCGACTTTACGATATTGAAACCATCCATCCCCCACCCGAGGAAACGGGCGAATAGGCCGGGCCGTATGGTTCACTGTCCTCTTGCCCGCCCAGCGCCCTACCGACCGGCAAGCTCGAACAATGCAGCGCCTTTGGAGAATTCTTCCATGGGCGGAAATCCTTCGATGATCTCCGGATAGTTATCTTTATACCGGTCGATGTATTTCTGAAAGATCTCTCGCGGACCGGATTCGATACGAGTTGCCCTCATGTCGTAGGCTTTGTCACCGATTCTCAAACGAACATCGGGTGATCGCGTAGCCCCTTCCACCCAGGTACTTTCCGGGTCACCGATGACGTACAGGCGGTCGTCGGATTCGACGACCCAGATGATCACCACGTGCGGTAAAAGGCCCGAGGCAGTCGCCAGGCGGACTTCTTCCGGTAGGTCTACCGACGACCAGTGGGCGGGTACGGTCGCCAGGTTGCCCCCGAGACGGAAACCGGGCATAGGGCCGATAGGTGCGGCTATCGCGACACCCAGAGCAACAACGATGATCGCTACGAGAACGTAGCTCAGCCAACGGGGCATTGGAGAATCCTCATTCGTCGAGAGGGGCAAAGAATAAACCAAGGGGCGGCTGACGTCGCTGACCCACCGCTTCGTCGTTGACATGCAGCTGATCAGGCACCGCAGACCAGGGGCGAGGAAGCGGCGGGGGTTGTACCCGGCCTGCAGACTTTTTCCTGAATCTGCTCCGCAAAGTGCTTGCAAGGGTCCCTCTCACCCAACATGCGCTTGTACACGCTCTCGCCGAGCAGCGACACCCCGCCGGTTATCAGGGCGGCCCAGCTTCGCCAGGCAAGTCCGGTCGCGTCTGGCAAGATTTTCGGCTCGACCAATGGGCCGGCTAACCGGACGGTGTTCGAGAACACGCTACCTATGCTGATACCCATACCGGTACGGTTTCGCGAGTCGAACTGTGCGGCGATGGTCTCTTTTTTCATGTCTACGGTCGTGCGGATGAGGATATTGGCTTTCGGGGTCTGCAAGACCATGCCGTACGGAGTTTGCATCACCCCGTCGGTGATCACGACGTAGACGACGGCGCAGTCCAGGGTCGGTACCGCCTCAGCCTGGGGAACCAGCGAGCCGGCCACACGGCTGAGCAGGTCGCCCGTGAAGAACCCCAGACCAAGCACTTCGATGTCTGCTTCACCCTGATCACCTCGAACGAAGACTTCGCCATTCATCGTGGCCATCAGTTCAGCCTGGCTCACACCCTCCGCATGCAGGTCGAAGTAGCCAGAGCGGGGCGCGAACGCTTTGTTAGCGGCGGGGTAGAATCCGCTGAGCGTGCTGGTTAGCGTCGCCTGTGGCGGACTCTGGTCGCTGTCATACTCGAAAGCCAGATCAAACGGCGCCGAGTTTATCTCGTCGGCGCTCACCTGGAGTTTGAGAATACCGCCGTTGAGACTCGCCTCCGCGATAAGTTGACGAGCCGCGCCGAATTCTCCGGAGACCTGCTTGAGCAGCAGCCTGACGTCCGCATCGAGGGCCTGCATCACATCAATGCGATAGGGTTCCTGATCAAAGAAGTGCTTCGAACCCGTCTCGGGATCGCCACGAAACAGACGGAACGGTGACGCGAGCACGCCGCGTACGAGGCGCAGTGCCGAGTTGCCTACATCGGCCGCGTCGGCCGGACGATTGCTCCCCGAAGGTCCTAGGTCAGAACCCGTCAGCCCGTCGGCTTTGTTCCCATCCGTTGGTCTGGCAGCCCTGGGAACCGCTGCGAGCTTCTTCTGGATGTAATCGGCGTCGAGGTAGTCGGATTGGATGTCCGCTGTCAACGTCGGAGGTTCGCCACGGGAAAATTTCAGCTGCCCGCGCAGGTCCGAGCGACCCCATTGCAGAGACCTGATATCTGCGGCCATCCCGTCGGTAACCTGTTGCAACTGCACTTCGATATTCAGTCTGTCGTCATGGTCAGCGCCGTGTGCCGGATCAGAGAGGCGGATGTGCCCGCTCAGGTTCGCCGAAAGGTCCTTCCAGTCCTTGCCGGATGTCTGCAGTTTCACCGATCCGCTGAGCGGCCCGGCGAGGTTTCGCACCTGCTCGGACCGCAGCAACCGGTTCAGTTCGACTTTGCCCAGGTCGGCGTTTAAAACGATGTCGACCTGCTCGCCCTTCCGACCCAGCTTGCCGTCGCCACGCACGTCGCCGAACCTACTGAAAAACTTCAGGTCGTTGATGCTCAGCTCGCTGCCGGTGGCAACCAGTTTTGCGGTAAATCCGTCCAGCGCGTGCTGCTGAAGATTCAACCGGTCGGCTTTGAACGCGAGATCGAACTCCGGCAACGCATCGAGTGTGGCCGTGAGGCCTACCTGAGTTTCGTCTTTCTCAGGCAGCTCATGCATGACCTTGTCGACCTCAAAGGTGCCCATCTGCAGGCGGCCGGAAATTTTCGGGATCGTAGCGTCCAGCGACAGGTCGCCGCTTGCTGTCTGTTTTCCGGGTACGGTCAGCGTCAGCGCATTCAGATCCAACCCCAGGATTTGCTCACGCTGGATGAGAAGGCTCGAAGTAGCTTGCAGATCGATTGCGCTGTCGGCCTTTGCGGGCTCGAGTTTAAGCTCGATTGGACCGGCCAGGCTACCGATGAGCTCGCGATATGTGCCGCCCATGCCCTGCCAATTCAGGTTGCCGGTTACCTGGCCCGGGGGGGTGTCCAGGCCCAGCGTCGCCAGATCCACGTCGGTAACGGTCACGTCCAGCGCAAGTGTCTGCCCGGTCGCCTCTAGCTTCTTATGCACGTTCGCCTCAATGCGCCCGGTTCCCTGTGGGGCGAATGCCAGGTGTAACCTGTCACCTTCTTTTGCCCGGTGAAATTCGAGATTAACGTCTCTTGCCTTCAGTCCCGGCAGGCGGACCTCCGGACTGGTAAGGGTCGCGTCGACTTTCATGTCCGACTTCCACCAGCCGACTTCCGGTATCCCGAGTCCGGCGGGCCCGGTCTTGTTCTTCTCTGAGGATTTTGGAGCGGGACCAGCGCGCAGCTCGGTAAGGTCGAGGATCACTGCATCGAGCTGCAGGAACAGATTCTGCTGATCTTCCGAAATCCAGGCCGATCCTTCTATTTGTGAGTTGCCCAGCTGAAGCTCCATGACGTCGGTGCCAACGCGGCCGCGTCGCTCGTCGACTGTGGCCTTCAGGGTGAATGGCAACTCATGTGCCGCCATGTACACGCCCTGCAGATCTACCGAGCCGCTGGAGTTTTCGAGCAATGCGGCCAGCGTCGCGCCTTCAGTCTTCAAACTGCCGCTGCCGGCCTGCAGGTACCAGCTCGAGCCGACAAACTCACTGGACCGGTTTTGCTGTCCGGCGTGAGTCGCAATCTGCGCATTTAACGCCAGGTTCCACGATTGACCCAGGGTTGCCGAAAATGATCCCTGCAGATCAGAACGTGGTAACTGTGCATGGAGGTTATCCACGGCAATGACGCTGCGGCCTGCAGTGCCCGGTTTGAGCTGGATGCTCGCATTGGTGTTGCGAACTGCGTCGTCGCCAAGCTCGAATTCTTTGATCGTCGTCTGGATCCTGTGCTCCGGCAGCTGCCAGTTCGGCAGCGGCGCTTTGAGGAAATCGCGAGATTTGCTGGCGTCGTCCCGCCCGACCGTGAAGTCGAAGAGCGTTGCCGCGTGGCCGAATCCGGCCGGCTCGAGATGGGTGATCTCCAGCTTGCTCTCGGCGGGGAGATCGAAGAGCTCATCGGCTTCGAATTGCCAAATGCCCTTCAGCCCCTGGCTTTCAATGGCAATCTTCGTCAGGTATCGATCGTCCACCAGTTCGACATCGAGCTTGCCGGTCAGCAGCAGGCCTGCCTCCTCCGAAGATACCTTCAGGGTGGCATGCCCCGCGTTTTTCCTGTCGACATCAAGCATCGTATTTCCGGCGAGCTCGTAATGGTAAGCTGCGCTGCCGCGGGTATCCGACCAGAGAATCCGCTGCTGGTCGGTGCCAGGGCTGGTCCATCTTTGCTCTTCTCCCACGAACACGCGCGTGTCGTCGATGAAGACTTCCAGTTTTCCCAGTTCAAGCAGATCTGGAACCCAGCGCCGGATCGTTGACGCATAGGATTCCTGCTCGTCCCCTTTCCGGGATGCCACCGGTGTGGCTTTGGATTCCGCTGCTGTCAGCCAGAGGGTGGGACGTATCTGTAGAAGATCGGCGGTTGCGCTGCGGATGTAGATCTCGCCCCGCAGCAGCCTCCCGAGATCGAGCTTAACCGTGACCCTGGTGGCGACGATAGCCTCGTCTCTCGACCTTCCGTAGGTAAACTTTTCTGCAGAGGCCTGAAGGCGCCAGATGTTGGCCCGGATATCGGTGAGTGACGCCGGCTGGCCTTCGATTCCGCTCAATACCTCAGGAATTTCCTGCGCGATGTAGTGTTCTGCAATCCGGTTGGCGAACATCACCGGTCCGATGACCAGCAACACCACCAGGCCGATGGTCAGGCTAAGCTTCAATCGCGGACCTCGTTGTGCTTTGACCGGTTGCTCTTTCTGTTTGGTGCGTTCGCCGAATTCATGAGTATTTCCTGGCGGTCGGCGAGTGTTACCGGCTAAGTCTGCTTGCGTCTGACCTGCCTCCATTGTCCGGGCGCCAAGGTAACGCCCGTTGCCGACGCGATCAAGGGTGGCACATGGAGAAGGTGAGCGGACAGCCCATCTTTCCCAGCTCGCCAGTAGCCCGGTGATTCGGATGCGGGTCCCAGCCGGTTGGTTCTCGAGGTTATGACTGACAAGCGCAAGAGCTTAATATAGCCGAAATTCGCTTAGTCCAAGCATTGATTGGGGAGATAACGTGTCCGAAGATTTTTCCTTACATGACGCCATATATAACTGCCGTGCGATGCGCCGAATCAAGTCCACTGATGTGCCGGAGGATCTCTTGATAGAGCTGATTGATGCTGCCAATCAGGCGCCGTCCGGGTCGAACTCTCAGAAAGCGCGCTGGATCGTGGTCAGGGACCCAGCCGTCAAGCAAGAGCTTGCTGATCAGAATCGTAAGCATGCTGCACCCTACATAGCCGCGGATGTAGCAAAACCGGGCAACCCGAAGTTAAAGCGCCTGCTGGATGCGGTCGTCTGGCAGATGGATCACATGCATGAGATTCCCGCGCTCATCGTCGCCTGCTTTGACTACCCGGAAAAAGTCGAAGGCCTTGGTGTTTATCGAAGCGCAGGTTCCGTATGGCCTGGCGTTCAGAATCTTCTGCTGACGGCGCGGGCTCTGGGGCTCGGCGCCGCACCGACAACCCTTGCCCTGCGCGACCAGGATGCGGTGAGAAAGATTCTCAAGCTACCGGAAACCTTTGCAGCGCTGTGCCTGATACCTGTCGGCTATCCGATGGGGAATTTTGGCCCGGTCGTGCGCAAACCAGTTGCCGAGATCATGCGTTTTGATCGTTGGGGTGCGTAACGAACCGTGAGCTCAGTTCGGCCGAGGCACCGGCATCATGTCCTCGGTCACGCGGATGCTGGCGGCTACCCCGGCCCAGCTGTCAGGATCGATCTTCGTGATCCTTGAACCCTGTATCCCCATGCCGGCCATCAAACCCTTCTGGCTGAAAATGAAGGCTAGATATCGCCTTTTGCCGTCGTTGGCCAGCCGCTGCCTCGTTGACACGTAGCCGATCAACACCTCAAGCTCTGAAGTCGTGCAGCAAAAGGAAAGGGCAATGAGCGGGCCTCTCAGCGGCTTCAGAATCCTAGACTTGTCACGGGTGTTGGCGGGCCCCGCAGCGACGGTGCTGCTTGCCGATCAGGGTGCAGACGTCATCAAGGTAGAACCTCTGCGCGGCGACGTGGTTCGCGCTCTGGGGGGCGGCGGCGTGACGCCCGGTTTCCTCACGGCGAATCGCGGCAAGCGCGCGATCGCCCTCGATCTGAAGACCGAGGCCGGCGTCGACGTCGTGAAACGCCTCGCCGCGCACGCGGACGTTTTCGTGCAGAACTTCCGCCCGGGTGCCATTGACGGCATGGGTCTGGGTGAGCCCGTAATCCGCGAGATCAACCCGTCCATCATCTACGTATCGATGAGCGGCTTTGGGGAAAAGGGCCCCTATGCGCACAAGCGCGTGTACGACCCGGTCATTCAGGCCCTGTCTGGTTTGGCTGACCTGCAGGCAACGCATGAGCACGACCGTCCGCGCATGGTGCGAACGGTGATTCCTGACAAGACCTCGGGTCTCACGGCCGCGCAGGCCATCACCGCCGCCCTGCTGTCGAGGGAGCGGACCGGCAGGGGGCAGCATGTGCGCGTGGCGATGCTCGACGTCATGATCGCCTATCTGTGGCAGGAGGGCCTGGTCGGCCTCACGATGGTGGGCGAGGAGCACAAGGTGAGGCGGGGGCAGCGGTCGAAAGACCTGGTATACGAGACCTCGGACGGATATATCACCGCCGGCGCGGTGTCGAACGCCGAGTGGGAGGGTCTGTGCAAGGCCCTGGAGAAACCGGAGTGGCTGGACGACCAGCGCTTTGCTACCCCACGGGGGAGGGGCGCGAACGCTAAGGTGCGGCTCGAGATGACCGCCGAGGTGCTGCGCGCGAAACCGTCCGCCTACTGGCTTGCGCGTCTCGATGAATTCGGCGTGCCGAGCGCGCCGGTGCTGAGCCGGCCGGAGGTCATCGAGCAGGAGCAGGTTCGCGTCAACGAGATCCTTACGGAGTATGACCACCCGGGCCTGGGACGGGTAAGGCAGCCGCGGGCAGCAGCGCGTTTCGAAGATACGCCCACGAACACGCGGCAGTTCGCGCCGGCTCTCGGTGAGCACGGCCGGCAGCTGCTTGCGGAGTTTGGCTTCAGCTCCGAGGAAATCGACGGGCTGGCGCTAAGCGGCATCCTCGGAGAGCCCAAGGCCTCGGATTCGGAAAGTTAGGGTAACTCCAGACCGCAGAATCCTAGATACCGCGCAGCGGATCCTCGCCGGTCCAGCCAACGGACGCGTCGCGCACCCGGCCATAAAAACCCAGCAGTCCATCTGACCGGGGGTAGATCTCGATCATATGCCCAAAGGTTTTCCGGGCATCAACGAACGCAAAATCCGCGCTGGCCCCCTGACGCAATCCACATCGCGTGACGACGGGCATGTCGTTGCGCTCGAAGTAATCGAACGCCTCGTCCATATCGCGCACCATGATGGCGGTGTGGTGCAGGCCCTCCTGGTGCGCCGCATACATATCCCGATATGGCGTGTTCGTGGAATCATCTTCCTGCTGGAAGAACTCCACCATGAGCTCTCCCCACTGACCGTAGGCGGAGGAGTGCACGAAGTCCGTAGGCTCGCCGCGATGCTCACCCCAGGTAAGGGTGATGTTCTCGTTGACGAAGAAGGGTCCCGCGCCAAATTTGGCGGCCATGTCGGTGGCGGCACGGCGAATGTCGGTCACGTGATAAGCAACCTGCACGATGTCGAGTTTGATGGTGAGTTCTCCCCCAGTGACTGCCGGATTAAAACCGATTGAGAGGACGAATCAAAGGGGAGGGCGGCGCGAGCCGAGGGTGAGGCGAAAGCCGTGATCACAAGCGGTCGCACCGGACGTGCCGGGGCACGGGCATATCGTTGTCTGAATGAGTCTTACACCTCGTCGGCGAACCGTGCTTCCATCTGCAGGTAGCCGTCGGCATCGGGGTGCCGGGACCAGATGTCCTGCCAACCGGGGCTCTCCAGCAGGGCCTGTAGGCCTTCGTCGCGGGCTTCCTTGCTATCCCAGCGGATGATCCAGGTGATGTTGGCGCTGCCAAGCTCCATCGCAGACGGACGCTGCCCGGTCACTTCGGCTGGAATGCCGGCGTCCAGCCAGAAGCCGATGATGTTCAGATTCGCTTTGAGAAAAGGCACTGCTTCGTCAAGGGCCCACCGCTTGTAGGCCTCGAATTTCTCGGGGTCGTAGTGATAGCTGCGTATTTCGTCCATGGTAGATTCTCTGCGTGGTCGAGTGTCGGCGACCAGTATCAGGCAAACAGAGGTTCGGCTCCAGCGTGCGTGTGGCAGTTGCCATTGCAATCAGAACCGGGTTCGCTACCGTAGGTTGCTGAAGAAGACTGCGGGGCGACCATCACGATGGCGGAACTGATGGTCAACGCTGGCCCGCGCATCCTGGAACCGGCCGCTTTCGTCTGGCGTCCGTTATCTCCAGGTGTAAGCGAACCCTGCAAGAATCATGAACTGAGAATCGTCGTCGGTGATGGGGCTGTCGTCTATCTCGTCACCCAGGACTTCGTATCTTCCGCCCAGGAAATAACTCCACTTCGACCCTTCCGGCCGGTAGTTCGTGACGGCCTGGAGCCGGAAATTCACCGTAGCATCTCCGGAGTAAGCGGGCCGTCCGGGCCGCGCCTCACTGCCCTTGACACCATAGTAATAGTCGATGAGGTCTTCACTCTGATAGATGACGCCGGCAGAAACCTGGTTTGACCAGTTTCCCGCTTGGGCCACATATATTCCCTCGCCTCGGACTTCGTATCCGTCATATTCATCCGCGAGGTCGGCGACCATCGTGAACTTCAGACCAAAGTCGCTGGGCAACCATCTGATGTGGAACCCGCCATCCACCGTCCCGTCGCGATCATCCATGCCCTCCATGAAATCCGAGTCGTCGGCGTTGTAACCATCGCTACCGCGCAGCGACGCTATCGCGGCAACTTCCAGATCCGGACGGTTGACGAACTTCCAGCCTCCCGTAGCGCCTCGCCAGAAGAGCCGCTCGCTTTCGTAGATGACGAGCGGAGCGATAATCTGCTTGTCAGCGCTATCCAGGTCTTCATAGGGCTTATCTTTGAAACCGGCTACGAGTCCCAGAGTAAAGTGTGATGACGCTATCGTCGGCGGGTTTATCTCGTCCGCCAGCGGGATCTGCGCTGTGAAAATGGCCGCGACCGAGAGGGCGAGTAGTTTTGTTTTCGATGTTTTCATCAATTTCTCCGGCGCCAGAACAGCGCAGTCCATCTGCTAGCTATCTGGTCTTTAAAAGAAAATGGTCTTCCGGCCAATTTTTGGGCAGGGGATGGGGGTGTAGGCCAACTTTCGGCCGGCGAGGCTAGCACGTTCGCTGGCCCTGGTCGAGATCGTCGGTTCGAACTCTCGGCAGATTACTTCTCCGTTGCTGTCGGCTGGGCGCCGACAAATCCATGCTGACGCCTACGTTCATCATTAGAATGCAAAGTCGCCGTCAAGGTGGAAACATGATACGAAGACCATTAACCTTGTCGCCCTCGGTCGTTGGGGGATCGTCACTACGGACCAGGCGCAAGCCTCAGCCGAGCGCTACCTAAACCATTCACAAGCCTCATCGGGCGGTTGCGAGAGACGCACCGACGGGAATATCAAGACTAAATATAAGACGGAGAAATAAGACAATGAATAAGTTCTTCAGAATTCTGATCGCGGCGTCGGTGCTCAGCGCCGGATATGCCCATGCAGTGGAACCGCAGCGTATCGGGGACTGCGCGGATTTTGCTGACCAGTATCAGGCAACAGCGGAAGCAGAGGAGCGTTTCAGCCAGCTCAGCGGGTCCTGCGAAGGTATCTACGAGATCAACGGCGCGCGTTACGCCCGCGCGCAGGCGGTTGTCCGCAGCAATCGCGGCGGCACCGTGCGCCTGTATCTGCCCGCGACCGATAAGACGATAGAGACCAGGCCGGATTCCTCTGGCCGCGTCTACGTCGGCAACGCAAAGTATCGCATTCGCGATCTCAACCGGGGCGACGAGATCGGCATCTACCTGAGCCTGGACCGCTTCTTCGAAGATAGGGTTACCCAGATCGCGCTGGCGACCCCGGACGCCTCCGCCGATCCGGTGGTTGTCGCCCCCGTCCAGGAAGTTGCCGCGCTGCCTACCACGGCCAGCCCGATACCCGCCATCGCGCTGTTCAGCGGGTTGGTGCTCACCGCAGGGCTGTTCATTCGCAAGTTCCGCCGCGTGGCGTGATCCTGGCCATCCCGGGAAACCTCGGGATTGAAAATGGAAACGGCGCCTCCGGGCGCCGTTTCTGCTTTATCTGCTCAGCTTCCAGTTGGCGTTGACGGAAAAGAAGATCAGGTCGTTGCTGCTGTACCGGCCGCCAAATCCCAGAGCATCGATCCGCGCCTTCCCGTAGTCTGCGTAGACCAGTTCAGCGCCGATGGTCAGCGCGTCATTTTTCTGATATTCGGCACCCAGGGCGTAGCGCACCTGGCGATCGATGGGCATGTCGGCGGTACGGTCTTCCTTGTCAACCGGATTGGTGTCGTAGGCGACGCCGCCGCGCATCATCCACTTGGGACTCAACCGGTAATCGAAGCCCCAGGACACGTAGTGGGTGTCCTCCCAGTTGCGGTCCAGTTCTACGCCCCCCGATCGGGTGGAGAGGTTGATTTTGTCCATGGCGCTCCAGTCTTCCCAACCGATAGTCAGGTGCACGGTCAGATCGTCGCTCATTTCCTGAGTGAAGCTGGCCCGCACCAGGGTCGCGAGCAGCAGTTCGGTCGTGATGCCGACGTCGATCCCGGCAGGCTCAACGTTGGCACCACCGGAGTACTCCATATCGAATTCGTGCTGATAGACGATCCCGAGCCTCGAGGTCTCCGAAAATTCGATCAGGGTGCTGAGGTTGAAGCTTGCCTTGAAGTCGTCGCCATCGATTTTGGCCCGGCCTTCGGGCGACCCCGGCGGCCTCGGCACCGCAACTTTCATCTCGAGGTCGCCGTACATCACGGGAATGCCGACCCCAAAGGAGATATGGTCGTTCAGCCGGTAAGCGATGCTGGGCATTAAGACCAGCCCCAGCAACTCGACCTCTTCGTTTTGATAGCGGCCGGCCCAGCCCTTGTTGTATTCCATAACCGCGCCGGTCAAACCGGCCATGGAGACGCCGAGCGTCCAGTCGTCGGAGACCTTGTGAACGTAGAAGGCGGACGCGGCCGGAGCGATGCCGCCGGCGTCACCACCATCATCATTGCCGTTGATGGGTGAGGCGCGGTCGATATCGAATTCGACCTTGGAGCTGATGATCCCGCCTGTGATCATCAGCTGGTCTTCATTGAGGCGCGCCATGCTTGCAGGGTTGAGCAATGCGGCAGAAGCGTCCTCTCCCGCCGACTGGGCGCCCGCACCGGCCCGGCCCATGGACGGAGAACCGTACTCGTTGATCCACAGCCCGCCCGCATGAACGATGCCGGCGTAGGGCAGGCAGAGTGCCAACAGGATCCAATTGAAACGCCGTAGGCGCTTCGTCGTTGTCATCCGGCGCAACATAGAAAACCTCCTGGCAGGGATGGTGAGTAGCGATCATAAAGGATGGGGATCATAGCCGAAGCGCTGACCCTGCCCAACAGCCGGGGTGCCGTTCGTTAACCTTTAACCTTTTGCGGGTCCGGCCTGGTAAGCGCGCCGCCAGTTCTGCGCGCTGCTGCCACTCCAACGCTTGAAGGCCCGCCTGAAGTTCGCCGGGTCTTCGTAGGCGAGCAACTCGGCGATCTGGCCGACGCTCAATTCCGAGGTCTGCAAGTAACGTTGAGCCAGTGCCGCCATCTCTGCCTGAGTCGGAAAATCGCCCAGTGCCCTCAGCAGCGACCGGCGAATCTGCTGGGCGAAGCCCGAGCGCGACTGCATCTGCTCGAGCAGGTCGTCGCACTGACGCGCGCCGATCTCCGCCATGACCGGGTTGGCGCTGGATATCTCCATTTCGAGAAACGTGCGTTGGCAGACCAGCGCGGAGTAGGGCTGGGCGAAACGGACGGGCAGCTTGAGAGCGGCGTAGCGATCCGCGTGGGGCGGCCTTGGAAAGCTCAGCCACAGTTCGGCTCCGGGTATACGCCGATTGAACAGCGCGCGCGCCCCCGAAATAAGCGTCGTCAGGACAAGCTCGGTCAGGAACAGCTGGGGAAGTATGCCCTGCCGGGTTTCGCACACAAGCAGCATGCGCTTGCCGGAGACGACGCGCGTAAGCCGCAGGTTTGGCATGGCCAATGCCGCGTAGCGGGTCAGCAGCGACAGCAGTTGATCACCATTTCGGCTGCTCATCAGCGCGTAGCCGAGAATGCCGTGGCTGGCGAGATTCAGGCGCATTCCGTAGGCGATGCCAAAGCAGGGGTCATTCGTCAGGCGCAGGGCGCGGCTCAGAGCCTCGGCCAGCCAGGACGCCGTAATCTCTCGTGGCACCTTCAGGTCGAGGGATGCGGCATCGATTCCGCGGCTCTTCAGCTCTTCCAACAATGCGGTGAAATACGCATCGTAGATGGCCATAAATGACACCCCATATGACCCGAAATGACCTATGTTACTACAGCCTGCTCCTTAAACTGCGCGGCAACCTAAATCGAACCGGAGCCCAGCACATGTCGTCATCCCATACTCCAGAAACCATCACGATCAAACCTCGTCACCCGGCGTTTGATCTGCGCGCAGCGCTGGCCACGAACTGGCATGGTGGTGATCCATTCAAAACCGCATTTTTCAACGCCCTGTCCCTGACGTTCCCCGTTGGCGAAAAGTACTTCATCGACAGCGTGCGCGCGTTCCAGAAGCAGATTGATGACCCGAAGCTGAGCCAGGAGATTCGCGGCTTCATCGGGCAGGAAGCCATACACCGCCGCGAGCACACTAAGTACAACGAGATTCTGTGTGGCGCTCGGGGCTACGCCGGCGCGGCGTTTGAGCAAGGGCTGCAGAACCGCATTGATGAGCGCGACGCGTACTCAGCGCACCTGCGGCTGATGGAAACGGTCGCTTTTGAACACCTTACGGCGCTGCTCGCACACGGGCTTCTGACCGATGATCGATGGCTGGACGGCGCGGATCCCACGCTGAAAAGCATGTGGCATTGGCACGCAATAGAGGAGGCCGAGCACAAAGCGGTGACGTTTGATGTCTACCGCGCTGTCGGCGGCAACATGGATTGGCTGAAGCAGGCGTTGCCTCTGATTACCCGCCAGATGTTCAAGGACATTCTTAGCGCGACGTGGATGATGCTCAAAGCCGACGGGCAGCAATTCAATCCGGTGATCTGGTTGAGGGGCCTGAACTGGCTTGTTGGCAGGCAGGGCGTGTTGAGAAACCTCTCACCGTTGTGGCGCGATTTCAAACGGGCGGATTTCCACCCCTGGGATCACGACAATCGTGAGCTGATTTCAATGTGGCAAGCCACGGCGGAACCCGAGCTGCTGGCGGCATAACGGCCATTCTGGTGGCGCCTGCGCTCAGCGGCTATAGAGGTTTACTATGCCAGTTGCGCCAGCTTTTGTTTCAAGGCTTTGAGCGCCGCTTTGTTCGCGTTCTTGATGTTATCCATGCTCGGCGGCTCGACGCTGATGTCGCCGAGCTCCGCCAGCACGACGTGGACGTCGTCATGCCCGTCGACCTGCTTCATGTCGTTCAGCCAGCGTTGCACGTTGGGAAAGGGCTCGAAATCGAAAACGTTGGTGTAGCCCGGCTGCAGCTGGCCGATCTCGACATACGCCGCAAAGTCCGCCAGCGTGAGCTGTGATCCGGTCAGATAGCGGGACTCCGCGAGCCAACCGGACTCCAGCGCGTGCAGCGCGTAGGTAAGCGTCGCACGCGCCGCCTGTTGGGTGGCTTCCGGGATATTCAGATCCTTGCGGATCTTTGGTGCGACCAATCCCAGGGAAGCGTCGCGAACGTTGCGGTGGTGGTAATGCAGGTACCAGTCTACTTTGGCGCGACTCTGGTGATCCTTGGGGTAAACGTCATCCCAGCCGTGCTTGTTGCTCAGGTAACACAGGATGGCATGCGCCTCGCCGAGCACAAAGCCGGTGTCAGGTTCTTCGATCGTCGGAATCGTCCCGCCGGGATTCTTGGCCAGGTAAGCCGGGTTCCGGCTGCCTGTTTCGCCTTTTGACCCCGGATTGATCAGCACC
>CAMYJX010000043.1 GCA_947258825.1 uncultured Pseudomonadales bacterium | reverse complement strand
TCATGAAGAACGTTGCCGGGTACGACGTTTCCCGGCTCCAGGTGGGGGCCTTTGGCACCCTGGGCGTGCTGCTGTCGGTGAGCGTCAGGGTATTGCCGACGGCGCCCGCGGAAAGCACCGTGGTCCAGGATGTCGGTCCGGCGGAAGCCCTGAAGCGCTGCAGGGTCTGGTCACGGAGTGCCTATCCCATCTCGGCTACCGCCTACCTCGATGGGCTGCTGAGGGTCCGGCTGTCCGGTGCCGAGGCGGCTGTTGCTGAGGCGGCTTCGGCGCTCGGTGGCGAGCTTCGGGATGAGAGCATTTTCTGGCGACAGCTTCGGGATCATGATCTGGATTTCCTGCGGCAGGAACGGCCGCTCTGGCGCTGCGTTCTGCCACCTGCCGCGCCGGAACCCCTGCAGGATTGTCTGGTGATGTGGGGGGGTGGCCTGCGCTGGTGGCCCACCTCCCGCGATGCATCCGAGGTGCACCAGGCCGTCGGCGAGCAGCAGGGCACCGCGGAGATTTTTGGCGACGGCTTCGTCCGCGGTCACCTGGCGGGTCTGGGATCGACGCGGGCGGGTTACGATTGGCGTGTGCAAACGCGTGTGCAAACGCGTGTTCGCGAAGCATTTGATCCCCACGGTTTGTTCAACCCCGAGCTTACCCGGCGTCATGCAGACTGAGCTGCCAGCAGGCTTTGCGGCCACGCCTTCTGGCGCCCGGGCAGAGAGCATTCTGCGTAGTTGCGTGCACTGCGGTTTTTGCAATGCCACCTGCCCCACCTATCAGTTGCTGGGTGACGAGCTGGACGGCCCCCGTGGGCGCATCTACCTCATCAAAGACATGCTGGAAAC
Source organism: uncultured Pseudomonadales bacterium (assembly GCA_947258825.1). Classification (GTDB taxonomy): domain Bacteria; phylum Pseudomonadota; class Gammaproteobacteria; order Pseudomonadales; family Azotimanducaceae; genus UBA7803. Next base: position 23,630 of record CAMYJX010000043.1, on the reverse strand, counting down.
CGCCGAGGTCACTCCGGTTGTGGTGCAGCATCTGGATCGTTGCCTCACCTGCCGGGCCTGCGAAACCACCTGCCCCAGCGGCGTTGCGTACGGCGAGCTGCTTGAGATCGGCCGTGCCTACATGGAACCGGAAGCTGAGCGCGGGCTGGTGGACCGCTGGCAAAGGCGCTGGCTGAAAGCCGTGGTGCCGAAACCCGCTAGTTTTCGTCGCTGGGTCCGCCTTGGGCGCCTGTTTCGCTGGCTGCTGCCGCGGCGCCTGGCGTCGCAGGTGCCTGCGCCGGGGCGGCGGTCCGCGCGACGGAGCAAGGCCAGGAAGCGTCTCGCCCGTCGGGTCGTGCTGCTGGAGGGCTGCGTGCAGCGGGTCACCACACCCGGCGTCAACGATGCGCTCCGCGCCCTGCTGGGTCGACGGGACGTGGCGGTAGACAGCGTTGCCGAAGAAGCCTGCTGTGGATCCCTGGCGCTTCATCTCGGGGACGCGGAGGCCGCGGAAGCCTCCATGCGTCGCAATCTGGACGCGCTTGCACCACATCTGGAAACCGCCGGCGCGGTTATCTCCACCGCCAGCGGCTGCGGTGTGACGCTCAAAGACTACGGCCGGCTGCTTGTTGCGGATCCCTTTTATGCGCCCTTCGCCCGATTGCTCAGCGACAAGCTGATGGACGTCTCGGAATATCTTGCGACGCTGCAACCCAACTTCAAACGCGCTCGAGACGTTCGGCGGGTAGCCTGGCACGCGCCCTGTACGCTGCAGCATGGGCAGAAGCTGAACGGGGTGGTGGAAAGCCTTCTGGTTGGGGCCGGATATGAGCTCGTGCCCGTGCAGGATCCGCATCTGTGTTGTGGTTCCGCGGGCACCTATTCACTATTGCAGCCGGATCTTGCCGAGGAATTGAAACACAACAAGCTGGCGGCACTCACCGGTGGCGGCCCTGAGGTCATAGCGACCGCCAATGTGGGTTGCCAGACGCACATGAGCCCGGATGCGCCGGTGCCGGTCGTTCACTGGGTAGAGCTGTTGCGCTGAGCCAGCCCCTGCCGAGTGGTTGGCGCCAACGGAATGGAGAGGGGAGAACGGGGTGCAGGAAGACACTGACCGGGTAGCAGGCCGGCATTACTGGTTTCTGAGTTTTCTGACGTTGCTGAACGTCATGAATTTCGTCGATCGTCAGCTGCTGAGCAGCTTTGCTAATTTCATCGTTCCCGATCTCGGGCTGACCAATACTCAGTTCGGCCTGCTGACGGGGTTGTTTTTCATTGTCTTCTACTCCGCCATGGGTCTGTTCATGGGTTCGCTGGCGGATAGAGTGAATCGCACCCGCCTGATCGCTGCCGGGCTTGCCGCATGGAGCGCGCTGACCGCGCTGTCCGGAGCGGCAAAAGGGTTCTGGACCCTCGCCGCGCCACGCATGCTCATTGGCGTGGGCGAATCCATCATGACCCCGACATCCATGTCCCTGCTGGCTGATCGGTTTCCTTCGTCCCGTCTGGGTTTCGCCTCTGGTTTCTACTACATGGGCGTGCCTATCGGGGTAGGGTGCAGCCTGCTCATCGTCGGCTATCTGGGTCCGGCTATCGGCTGGCGGAACTGTTTCTATGTGTTGGGCGGGATAGGTCTGCTGCTGGCAGCGGCCATGCTGTTCATGAAGGAAACGCCGCGGAAACATCTGCAGAGTCCGGAGGCCGCCGGACCGGCAGAAGACCGGGACGCAGAACCCGGCGCGGTGGCGGTGGGGCCCACCGCACAGAGCTTCAGGTCCATCCTGAAGGTTCTGGGACGATCGCTGCGCATCTGTCCCGCGTTGGGGCTGACCATTGCCGGCGGCGTTGCCCTGCACTTCATCCTCGGGGCCGCCGCTTTCGATCAGCTCTGGTACGTGCAGGAGCGGGGATTCGAGGCATCGGCAGCGACTGGTTTCTCCGGCGTACCGGCATGGGGAGGCCCATGTTTCTGTTCTGGGTGATGCTGTTTCTTGCGCCGTTCAACGTCGCCTACCGGCTGGTGGATGGGGACAGCATCTGGTTCTGGGTGGGGGTGTTTGTCGGATTCTTTCAGCTGGGCTGTTTCTACGGACCTACGTTCTCTACGGTACAGGAGCTGGTGCCTCCGCAGATTCGTGCGACCGTAGTCGCTTTCTACATCCTGCTGCTCAATCTGATCGGTCTGGGTTTTGGCATTACGGCGGGCGGAATAGTGATCGATCTGCTTGCGGCCAGAGGCGTTGCCGAGCCCTACACCTGGACCCTGCTGATATTCACGCTGTTTTCGCTGCTGGCGATACCCCTGTTCTTCGTTGCCGGGCGCCGGTACCGGGCAGATCGGGAGCGCATATTCGGTTCCTTCGCTTGAGAAAACCGGCGCTGATCAGCCTCGATAGGTTCGCCACTTGCTGCGAATGCGCGCAGCTTCCTTCGCGTCCCCCTGGCGTTCATGGGCATCGGCGACGACCAACCAGGCTTTGCGCTGCACCTCGGTTTCGGAACCTGCCAGGGCGATGGCTTTCCGGGCGACTTGTGCCGCCGAGGCGGGATGATCAGCCGACAGCTGCAGCTCCGCCAGTCGCAGCCACAGTTGCGGGTCTCTCGGGTTCATACGGATCGCCCGTTCCACGTAGGCGATGGCCTCGTCAAGGTTGCCCTCGTCAACGGCCCGTTGGGTCTGCTGCAGCAGGGCCAGCGTTGGCACGGCATAGCTCGGCTCGGCCTGCTGCTGCGCGGGTGCGGACTCGGAAGGTGCCCTGTCGGGCGCCGAAGCGCTGGCAGGCGCCGTCTGCCCGCTTGGCCGTGAATCTTCCACGGGGGCGACGGGTGACGTCGAAGCGCAGCCGGCCAACAGCAGGCCCGCCAGCAGCGCCGCTGGGCGGGCGCGGCGTGCGCCCCGCAATGATTCGGCGGTGAGTATCAGTCTTTGCTCAACCAATCGCGGAGCCGGTCGGTGATGGTTCGAAGGTTGATACCACACCCGGCTTTGCTCTGCAAAACAGCCCCTCGGGGAACAGGTATGTTCACGACTTCCGCGCAGTCGGCGTTGGCCAGCAGCCCCGTAGCGTACTCGATGGCCTTCAGGTCGTCTGCGGGCCCGTGATTGAGAGGCTGGACAGACAGATGGACCATGATGTTGTCCCACACGCGCAGGGCGCCGGCGGCGCCGGTCAGCCCCGTTGGCGCGTTATCGTCCGCGCCCACCCAGACGACCCCGAGATGGGTGTCGTCAAAGCCCGCGAACCAGCTGTCCCGGTAGTCATCGGACGTCCCCGTTTTGCCGGCGACCCCCGCGCTAGCGAAGCGTGAGCTCTTGCCGGTCCCGTGCTGCATGACCGCTTCGAGGCCTCGATTGAGGGTTTCTACCGTCTGCGCGGGAATCCTCTGCTCCGGAGCGAAAGGATGGTGCGAAATGGGGGTTCCGGTTTCGTCCAGCACGGCGATCACCGCCTTCGGGGGCATGTAGAAGCCGCCGCTCGCGAAGGTGCCGTAGAGGCCGGTCACCTCCAGCGGCGTCATGGATTCCGCGCCAAGCAGCAGCGATGGGTAGGGGTTGTCAGGGTTCTGCCCCGTAAGCGCCTTCAGCCGAGCCGCCACAGTGTCCACCCCCAGCGCGAGACCCAGTTGCACCGTCGCCAGGTTCAGAGAGTCACCTAGGGCACGGATAAGCGGTATCTGCCCGTATACCTCGTTGTCGAAGTTCTCAGGTTTCCAGGTGGCGTTCCGCTGGCTGACGGTTACCGGCGCATCCTCGATCATGCTCGCCAGGTGGTAGTCGGATTCCAACGCTGTCAGGTACACCACGGGCTTAATGAGCGAGCCAATGGGCCGACGGGCATTCAGAGCCCTGTTGAAGCCGTCGAATCCTGCCAGGCGCCCGCCGGCCAGAGCCACCACCTCGCCGGTCTGATGCGCGGTAATCACAGCGGCCCCCTGCAGCAGGTCCGGGGCCAGCTCGCGAGCGGCTTCCAGGTCGCCCAAAGTCCGACTGAGCGCCTGCTCCACGGCGTCCTGCGCCGGTGGCTGAAGGGTGGTGAAGATACGCAGCCCGTCGGAAGTCAGATCCTGGTCGCGGTAGCGCGTACCCAGCTGGCTTCGCACCAGGTCCATGAATGCCGGATAGTAGGCGCCGCCGACCCTCGCTCCGCGAACCACGGCCAGCGGCCGTCCCGCGGCGACGCTTTGCTGATCGGCGTCGATCAGGTCGCTGGCGTGCATCTTGTCGAGCACCATGTTGCGGCGGGCCAGAGTCCGGTCTGGATGGCGAAACGGGTTGTAGTAGGACGGCCCGCGAATGATGGCGATGAGGGTGGCAATTTCGCTGGTGTCGAGCTCCGGCAGCGGCTTGTTGAAGTAGAACTGGGAACCCAGGCCGAAGCCGTGAATGGCCCGTAAACCGTCCTGGCCCAGATAGATCTCGTTGATGTACGCGTTCAGGATGTCGGGTTTGCTGAATCGCAGTTCCAGGATGATTGCCATTCCCAGCTCCCGCAGCTTGCGCGCCAGAGTTCGACGGTTGTCCAGGAAATAGCTCTTGATCAGCTGCTGGGTCAGGGTCGACCCGCCCTGCTGCAACTCGCCTGCCCGCACGTTGACCCAGAGCGCCCGGGCGATACCTGCAGGATCGAACCCCAGATGGGTTGCAAAATTCTGGTCTTCAACCGCGATCAGCGATTGTCGAAGAAGATCAGGCACCTGTTCGGGGGTCAGTACCTGACGGTCCTCGCCGTGGCTGGGAAAGAAGCTGCCGATGGTGGGCGCGTCCAGCCTGATGAGAGGGACGGGGCGACCCGTGGCGTCACGGACATCGCTGATGATGCCGGCGCCGAAAGTCAGCTGGATCCTCTGGCTGGCTCGTGCGTGCTCCATGAAGCGAAAGCCGCGCAGGTGGGCGTGCAGCCGGTTCGCCGTTCGCTTGTAGGTCCCTGGTGCTTGAAGACTGGCAGAGGGCTGGTACCCCAGACGCTGCAGCTCGCGGGTGACCTCGCTCAGCGTCAACCTGGCGCCGGGGAAGATCTCCAGGGGTTGGGCGTAGATGACCGCGGGTACCGACCATCGTCGACCTTCGAAGGTTTTCGTGATGGTTCGATCCAGATAAACCAGATATCCAGCCAGCGCGACGCCAACCAGCAGGGTCCCGACAAAGGCGTAGCGCAGCAGTGAACGTTTCAGACTTCGCTGTTGCCCTTTCTGGCGCTGCGCTTTGGGCTTGCTTCTTCGCCGCCGCGTCTTCTTTGCCCGGGTTGACTCAGCCACCGGCAGAATGCGGGCTTGACGGATCAGCGGTCAGGTTGCCGGCTTGGCGTCTGCCAGCGGTGCGGCTGGTCCGGGGCCAGAGCGATTGCCGCCATCGCGGTGCGGTTGACCGCACACCCGAGCGTAAGCGGCCAGATATTCGGTTGCGCTGACGACGCCGGCGTCTCGCAGGCGCTCCAGCTCCCGCAGATCGCGGTCTGTTGGATCGTCTTTGGTCAGCCCGAGCCACGTGCCCAGCTTGTGGAGTATCAGCGCGATGCCGCGCCAGAGTTTGGGCAGAAGCCAGCATAAGGCAAGCAGGAACAGGATGAATACGACCAAGAATACCACGGGATGCTGCAGGGCCGCCCACAGGCCGGCGAATACGGCCACGTCTTCCGCGAGGGAAGCTCCCCAGTTGCTGAAGGGTTCGGGAGAGCCGTTGATCATCAACCGGCTGCTTGCTTTTGCAGCGTGGGTGGCGGCTGTGACGCTCCCGCCAACGAGTCCGGCGGCGATCGCCAGCGCCGGTGTGACGTCGCCCGCGGCTCCTGCGGCCAGCACGGCGCCTGCGGGGATACGGATGAAGGTGTGCAGGGCGTCCCAGCCGCTGTCGACCCCGGGGACCTTGTCGGCCATGAACTCGACGCAGTACATGAAGGCGGCGGCGAGTATCACCATTGGATCCTGCACGACTTCCAGCGTCGGTGGCAGGTCGATGTAGCCCAGCGTGCCGCCGAGCCCCAGCATCCCGACCGCGGCATACAGGTTGATACCGCTGGCCCAGGCGACGCCCATGGTCAGCGCGATGGTCTGTATGATGGCTTCGTACTCGCTCACGTCACTCTCCTGATCCTGTTTCAGTTAGTCGCCAGGCGGTGTACCAGCATACTCGGCGAACCTGAACCGGACCTGAAAATCCGGCTTCTCCGGCCGGCGGCTTGCATTGGGGTCGCGCTGTCTGAAAGAATGCCCAGGTCCTAAGGGGTGGTTGAACCTGAGACACCGATGGCGGTGGACCCTTCGAACCTGACCCGGGTAATACCGGCGTAGGAATAGGTAGCCAGCACAGCGTGCGTTCTCATCCCTTCGGGCATCCGCGTTTCAGACGCCAACACCAGGATGCACCATGCCTCTATCGTTCGTTCGCCCTTCACCGCTGCTCGTGGTCATGGGCTGTATTTCTCTCGCTCCCGCAGCAGGATTGGCTCAGCCCGTTCTGGAAGAAGTGCTGGTGACGGGTGAGTTCCGCGGTGAGAGCCTGGCGGACAGTCCGGCCAGCATCTCCATCGTTTCCCTGGAGGACCAGAAGGCGGGAACGGTTAACCACCTGGAGGAGATTCTCGGCTGGCTTCCGAACGTCAATTACGCCAGCGGCGGTTCCCGGGCCCGCTTCGTGCAGGTTCGAGGCATCGGCGAGCGTGGTCAGTTTGCCGAACCGCTGAACCCTTCGGTCGGGCTGGTGCTGGACGGCGTCGATATGAGCGGCATCGGCACGGCGGCGACCCTGTTCGACGTGCAGCAGGTCGAGGTGCTCCGGGGTCCCCAGGGCACCCTTTATGGCGCTAATGCCCTCGCGGGTCTGATCAACGTCATCAGCAACGATCCCAGCGACAACTTTTACAGTCAATTGCGGCTGGATGGTGGAAATTACGGCGCGCTGGGTGCGGGCGTGGTGATTTCCGGTCCGGCAACGCCGGATCTCGGCTACCGATTGTCGATGCAGAAGTATCAGGACGATGGATTTTCCAGAAACCGGTATCTTGGTAAAGACGATACCAGTGACCACGACGAGCTTACCCTGCGCGGCAAGCTGCGCTGGGCGCCCGGTGATGACGTGACCTGGACCGCCATGCTGGGGTACGTCGATGTTTCCAACGGGTACGACGCCTTCTCCCTGGACAACGATCGCCGCGTGCTGTCGGACGAGCCCGGCAAGGACGAGCAGCAGAGCCTCATAGGCAGCCTCCGGGTAGCGTGGGATCTCTCGGAGGCGGTGAGCTTTCAGGGTACCCTCGGCGGCGCGGACAGCGACGTGGACTACGGTTATGACGAAGACTGGACTTTCGACGGCTTCGATCCCATCGGTTACAGCTCGACGGACCGGTATCGCCGCAACCGGGATACCGTCACCCTGGATGCGCGTTGGCTTTCAGGGCAGGACGGCAGGCTTTTCGGCGATACCACCGATTGGGTGGTGGGTGCCTACGTGCTCGACCAGGACGTGGATCTTCGTCGCACCTATACGTTCTTCAGCGAAGACTTCAGCAGCGATTATCGTGTTCAGCGATATGCGCTTTACGGAGAGCTGGTGGGATCGCTGACGGAGAATACCCAGCTCATCTTCGGCTTGCGTGGAGAAAGGCACGAAGCCAAATATCGTGATTCCGAGGCTGTCAGGTTCGATCCGGATGACAACCTGCTGGGCGGACGGCTGGTGCTGCAGCATGATTTCTCCGGCGATGCCGTTCTGGGTGATACGTTTCTCGCCAATGCCATGGGCTATGTCAGCATCTCTCATGGCTACAAATCCGGAGGGTTCAACATAAGCGGCACCCTGCCTCAGGCGTTTCGTGAATATGATCCCGAAAGCCTGTGGAACTACGAGCTTGGGCTCAAGGGGCTGTGGCTCGATGGTCGGCTCGATCTGCGGGCCGCGCTGTTCACCATGCGGCGTAAGGACGTGCAGGTGAATACGTCAGTTGTTCTTCCCAGACCCGACGGCAGCGCTGAATTCATTGACTACACCAGCAATGCTGCGCGCGGGACGAACAGCGGCCTCGAGGTGGAGGTGAACTATCAGCCCCTGGACAGGCTCACGCTGTTCGCCACTCTCGGATTGCTGCACACCGAGTTCAACAACTTCATCAACAGCTCCGGAGAAGATCTGGACGGCAAGCCTCAGGCTCATGCCCCGGATTACCAGTTTTACCTGGGCGCGGAATTCCGCCCCGCGGCTCGCTGGTTCCTGCGTCTCGAAGCCGAAGGCAAGGACGCCTTTTACTACTCCGACAGCCGCCGTTTTGTAGGCACGACTTCCGAAGTACGTTCGGACAGCTACACGCTATGGAATGCCAGCGCGGGCTACGATGCCGATGGTTGGAGCCTGAAGGTCTGGGGGCGGAACCTGGGCGACGAGAACTACAGGGTTCGAGGTTTCTACTTTGGCAACGACCCTCGGGATTTCTATACCGAACGGGGATTCTTCCAGCTGGGAGAGCCAAGACGATACGGCGTCACGTTCACCTGGGAGCCCTGATCGTTCAGGCCCGTTTGATGAAGGGGGCGCTGCCTGGAAAGCGTTTATCTAGCCCGCTGGCTCCTCTTCGTCGCCAGCCAGCTCTTTTGCAATAAGCAGATCGACGATCTCCAGTGAGCGTTTGCGACCGACGTCCATGTTGACGACGTACTTGTCCGCTACCACGAGGGTCGGCACGCTGACGATCTGCAGAGTCCGCTGGGCCGTTTCCGACTCGGTGACTTTGCGGCGGATCGCCGGAGAGTTGAAGACCCTCAGAAATTCTTCCCTGGTAACCCCTTCCCCATCGACGTAGTCGGCGATCATATCCGGAGACAGGAACTGTCGTCCGTTATCGTGAATCGCTCGAAAAATTCGCGTGTGGTTCTGCTCCAGGGCGTCCAACTTCTCCAGGGTGTAGTACGTCTGAGCCAGTAGTATCCAGACCGGTGAGAACACGACGGGTGTTCGGGTGAAGCGCACCGTGTCTGGCGCGTCTTCGAGCCACTCTTCCAGCAGCGGATCGAAGTTCCTGCAGTGAACGCAGCCATAGGAGAAGAACTCGCTGACCTCGATGGCCTCGCCGGGCCTCCTTTTAGGGGCGTTGTCGATGACGCGGTAGTCGTCACCGGGGATCGCCTCGCCCTCGGCAACCCCGGTTGTGTAAATGGTTCCATAGCCAATAACCAGAATGGCGACCATGACAACGAAGGCGAGAATGGTGTTGCGTGTTCGAATGACCTGGCGATCTTTTTTAGATGTCATGGCGTCTCCAGCGTTCGTGGTGGAGCAGAGTTTACTGAGCGTTTGCGCGCGCGTCTCGGGTTTCTCTGCTGTATTGCCTTGCTTGCCTGGGCCGGCTGCTTGTTGGTACCGATGCTTGTGGCATACTGCGCGGCCATTGAGATCAGCTGGTAAAAGCCGGTGCCCGACGATTCCATCGCTGACGCCGCCGAAAGCTACGTCCTCTATCAGTACGAGAGCTGCCCGTTCTGTTATCGCGTGCGGCGTTTTCTCGAGCACAATGGCCTGCAGATCGAAACGCGGGACATACTGCGCAATCCCGATGCGCGTCGGGCGCTTATTGAAGGCGGAGGTCGGGCCACCGTGCCCTGCCTGCGAATCGAGCGGAACGGCTCTGAGCGGTGGCTGTATGAATCCCTGGACATCATCGACTACCTGAGCAGGCGCTTGCGGATTTCCTGAGCCCTGGCTTCGGGCATTACGGCCAGGCTTCTCCGAGGCATGCGGATTCAGGCGGCGCCTGCGGCTGCTAAAAATTGTCGCGAGTCCCAGGGATTTGCTATGTTGGCAGACTGCTGACGGTTTATTTTTCCAATTTCTTTCACCGGGGAGACATCCAATGAAACTAGGGCTGATATCCGGCTATTCCGGCCGCAAGATGAGCATTCCCATAGACGCTGTCCGGCATGCCGAAAGCCTGGGCTACGATTCCATCTGGACCGCCGAGGCCTACGGTTCCGATGCGGTAACGCCCGCGGCATGGATCCTGGCGCAGACCACCAAGATCAAGGCTGGAACCGCCATCATGCAGATGCCGGCGCGATCGCCCGCCATGGCGGCGATGACCGCAATGAGCCTGGCGGAGCTGTCCGGGGGCCGATTCGTTTGCGGGCTCGGGGCATCCGGACCTCAGGTGGTGGAAGGCTGGCACGGCGTGCCTTATGGCAAGCCGGTGACCCGGCTGAAGGAATACGTTCAGATCATGAAGCAGATCATCGCGCGTCAGGGGCCACTGACCTATGAGGGCCAGATGTACCAGCTCCCTTATGAAGGACCGGGCGCGACGGGTCTTGGTAAGCCTCTGAAGAGCATCCTGCACTGCGAAGAGGATATTCCCATCTACGCCGCTACCATCACGCCCAACGGCGTTGCGGCGGCCGCCGAGGTGGCGGACGGCTTCTTCCCCGTCTGGATGGATCCGGAGCAGTACCATGTGTTCGATGAGCCCATCAAGAAGGGTTTTGCCGCCGCCGGAAACGATAAGGATCTGACCCAGTTCGACATTGCGCCGTTCATTACCTGCATCATGGGCGACGATGTGGAGCAGTGCATGATGCCCATCCGCGGCAGCATGGCCCTTTACATCGGCGGCATGGGTGCCAGGGATAAGAACTTCTACAATGGCTACGCCAAGCGCCTCGGTTTTGAAGAGGCTGCCGTGAAGATTCAGGACCTGTATCTGGCCGGTCGCAAGGACGAGGCCATGGCCGCGGTACCTGCGGAGCTCATTGACGCATGTCATCTCGTCGGCCCCGCGGACCGGATCAAGGACCGCCTGCAGCGCTGGCAGGACGCCGGCAAAAAAGGTCACGTATCCAGCATGCTCATCGGCTCTCAGCAGCCGGAGGTGCTGCAGTTGCTGGCGGAAAACGTGCTCTAAGACGCGGCTGCCCTCGGGGGCCTGAGGACTCAGCTGTCGTTGGGGGGCGCAAACGGGTTGGCGGACCTCGCGCCGCCCCTCCGGGGTCCCCGCCTCGGTCGAAGCAGCCCGCCGCTCTGACGAGCTGGCGGTCTGTTCGCCCTCCGCGGCGGCGCGACATCGTCCGCCAACCCGTTTGCGCCCCCCATGGCGAACGTGTCCTGAGAACTGAAGGCGGCGCTTCCTGGTCGTGCTTCCGCCCGGACATTGTTCGGGCTGCAGGTGTAATACGTGCTCCAGTGGGAAACCGCTCTCCGGTCGTTGAGCGGATAGCCTTGGGTCGTCGGCTGCCTGGAAGGGAATGATCAGGCCGTGGAGCGACGCCGCGGCGGGCGAGTTGACGCGAAGCGGCAAGCGCGCCCGCCAAGGGCAGCCCGGAGGGCCGGAGCGAGGCCGATCATTCCCTTGCAGGCAGCCGACGCAACGGAACTGACAAACCGCTACAACGAGTCGAGCATCGCCACCGCGCTGTCCGAGCGAAACCGGGCGGCATCCTTGTACTCCAGTGCCGTTTCCGAGCTGGCGTTGCCGTCCAGCCCGCGCTTGTAAACTCCCTGGATGATCGCTGCTGATCGGAACATGTTGTAGATCAGGTAGAACGGCCAGTTTTCGATGCGGTCGACGCCCGCGTGGCGACAATATTCCGCCACCATCTCTTCCTCGGTGGGGATGCCCAACGCTTCCAGATCGGCCTCGGCGAGCCCCGCATCGTTGTAGGACCGGCTGTGGTAGTCCTGGCACAGGTAGCCCAGATCGGCCAGGCCGTCTCCCAGGGTCGACAACTCCCAGTCCAGGACGGCGACGATTCGAGGTTCGGTCCGGTGAATCATGGCGTTGCCCAGGCGGTAATCGCCATGGACGATAACGGCAGGCCCGGCCGCGGGAATGTTTTCGGGTAACCACGCCATGAGGCGGTTCATGTTCGGTAGTTCTTCGGTCTTGGAGGCCTGATACTGCTTGGTCCAACGGTTTATCTGACGCTCGTAGTAGTTGCCGGGCCTGCCGAAGGTTTCCAGGCCAACGCGCGCGGGGTCCACCCGGTGCAGCCGTGCCAGTACCCGCGCCAGATCCAGATAGATCTCTTTGCGGTCCGCAGGTTCAAGGCTGGGCAGTAGCATCTCGGAGAATACCCGTCCGTCTACCCATTCCATCACGTAGAATTTGGTGCCTATGATCGCTGTGTCTTCGCACAAACAGAGCATTCGTGGAACCGGCACGTCCGTCGACTCCAGCGCCTTCATGACCCGGAACTCCCGGTCCACCTGATGCGCCGATGGCAGCAGTTCGCCTGGTGGCTGCTTTCGCAGCACGTAGCGAACCCCGCCCGCCTCGAGTCGGAACGTAGGGTTCGATTGCCCGCCTTCGAACTGTTCAATGGACAGGTTGCCGGCGAAGCCGGGCACATGCTCGCTGAGGTAGTCATCCAGTGCTTGCTCGTCGAAGCGATGAGCTTCTCGCACTTCGGTAAGTTGTGTGTCGCTCATGGATGCTCCTTGCACTCTCCCGGCGGGCTGCAAGGATACGGCCTGATACCCCTGGTCGCAAAATGAGTCGCAAAATGCGAGGCTATGCGTGTGCGCTGCGACCCGACGAACCCGGGGCGCCGCTGGCTCGGTCGGATCATCTGGCGGAGCTTCTGCCAGGCGTTGCTCGAGGTGACGTGGGCAGGGTTTTACAGTACTGACGAGGGGGAGACACTGAAAATGGCTTTGCAGAAACGCATTGCGGTTACGCTGCCGGCGGGACCAAAGCTGGAGCAGACCATCGAACGCATCCGCTGGGCGGAAGACAACGGCATCCCGGACGGCTGGTTCAGCGACTCCGGTGCTCCAGACACGCTGACCCAGATCGCCGCCATTGCGCACCACACCAGAAACATACGCATCGGCGTCGCGGTGACGCCGGTATACACCCGGACGCCGGCAGTGCTGGCCGCGTCCATCAATGTCATTGCCCAGGTGTTACCGGGGCGGTTCGTGATGGGGCTGGGTTCTTCCAGCCAGACCATCATGGGACAATGGAACGGCATTCCCCTCGACCAGCCGCTGACGCGGGTCAAGGAAACGACCATCATGGTCCGCTCCATGCTCAAGGGTGAGAAGTCCGACTTCGATCTGCAGACGCTCTACAGCAAAGGCTATCGACAGGCGCCGCTGGACGACCCGCCGCCCCTGTATATGGCCGCGTTGCGGCCGAAAATGATCGAGGCGGCCGCAGAATTCGGTGACGGGGTAATCTTCAATCTCTGGCCGTCGGGCGCGCTGCCGAAGATGATGGATCACGTCCGTATGGGCGCAGAAAGAGCGGGTAAGAACTGGCAGGACGTAGAGGTGGTGAACCGGGCCATGGTTCTGGTCACCGATGATAAAGCCCGGGGCCGTGACATGTTCCGGGCGGCCTTTGCCCCCTACTACGCAACGCCCGTCTACAACGCGTTCCTGTCCTGGGCCGGCTATGAGGAGGCCGCCAGGACGATCCAGGAAGGCTGGGCGCAGAAAGACCGGGCGAAAACCGGCGGCGCGCTGACCGACGAGATGATCCATGAGATAGCGATCATCGGAGACGAGGACGAGGTCCGCGAGAGAATTCAGGCCGACGCCGATGGCGGTGTGCATACCCACATCATTGCTCCCATGGCGGCGACGGCCGAAGACCTGCAGCGTACCTTCGATGCCTTCCGGGGCGACCAGTTCAAGATTCAGTAGCGGAGCAGCTCAAATGGATTACACCAAGATCATTGTCGACGAGCCCCTGCCACAGGTGCGGCGGATTACCCTCAATCGGCCCGAGAAGCGCAATCCGCTGTCCAACGAGCTGCGTACTCAGATGTTTCACGCGCTCGAGGATTCGGACACTAACCCCGATGTGCGCGTCACCATCATTCGCGGCGCAGGCTCCTGCTTTTCCGCCGGCTACGATCTGGCCTCCAACGTCTCTAAAGATCAGCCGTTTTACACCCCGGCGGGTCTGGGAAACTGGCCGCGCCATGTGGTGGAAGGGTTCTTTCATATGTGGGACATGGCGAAGCCCATCATCGCCCAGGTTCACGGTTACTGTCTGGCCGGCGGAACCGAGCTGGCTACCGCCTGCGACCTGGTATACGTGGCCGATGACGCGAAGATCGGTTATCCGGTCGTTCGCTCGATCAGCCCGCCTGATAACCAGTTCTATCCCTGGATCGTGGGCCTGCGGCGCGCCATGGAGCTCATGCTTACCGGGGATCACATGTCCGGGCTCGAGGCGGTGGAGAGCGGGTTTGCCAACCGCGCGTTTCCGGAAGCCGAGCTGGAGGAAAACGTGCTGAGGATCGCCGAGCGCGTCGCCAAAACGCCGTCGGATCTGCAGCAGATCAACAAGCGGGCCGTGCACCGGCAGATGGACGCCATGGGGATCCGCGCGGGCATTCGGGCGGGCACGGAGATGCAGCAGCTGGCGACCTACACAGCGACAACCCAGGCGCATCTGGCCGAGCTGAGAGAAGGGCTGACGGCGGCCCTGAGCAAGCGCGACTCGGAGTTTGGTGACTACCGGACCAGCGGCAAGAAGTCCTGAGCCGGTGACGAGCGGACGCCGCCCTTCGAATTGATGGCCGGTTCAAAGACGCTCTTCATCCTCCGCCATGGTCAGACGGAGTGGAATGTCTGCGGGCGTATGCAGGGCAGGCTGGACTCTGCGCTGACGGTTGTGGGGCGCGCCCAGGCAGATGCACATGGCAAGACGCTGCGCTCGCTGGGCGGCGTTGAAACCATCATCGCCTCGCCTCTGGGCCGTACCCGGGAGACCGCCGCCATCGTCAACGCCCACCTGCAGGCGCCTGTAGAGTTTGAGCCCGCGCTGATGGAGCGGGATTGCGGCGCCTGGTCGGGTCTCGACACGGAGCAGATCGAGGCCGCCTACCCTGAAAGCTGGCGTGCGCGTTCAGAGGCGCCTTACTACCATCGCCCCCCCGGCGGGGAAAGCCATGTCGACATGGGAGACCGGGTACGCGGCTTTCTGACGGGTCTGTTGCGGCGACCGGAATCCCGTCTGGCGCTGGTCACCCATGGCGTCATGTCCCGAGTGATCGTTGGCCAGTTTCTCGCGCTGTCCCCCGAAGATACAGCCCGCGTCCGCCATCCCAACGAGCTCTTCTACCGCATTGGTCTGGATCCCGGGGACGTCCGAAGCGCTCATTTCATTGCCGGCGAGGGGCCTTTCGACGGATTGCTTCGTCACGCCGACTAATGAAACAATCCCGCTGACTGCATAGACAGATCTTGAAGAAAAAAGGGAGCGGACATGAAGGTAGATGGCGGCGTAGGCTGGGAACTGGACAAGGTGGGTGCCCAGGCCCAGGAGCTTGAGGAAATGGGGTACTCGGGCATCATGACGGCGGAAACTTCCCATGACCCCTTCTTTCCCCTGTTGGTAGCGGCTCAGAACACCGAAAGAGTAGAGCTGGTGACGTCGATCGCGGTCGCTTTCGCTCGAACGCCGATGGTGCTTGCAAATATTGGTCATGATCTGAACTCCGTGTCCAAAGGTCGGTTCATCCTCGGCCTGGGATCTCAGATCAAACCGCACATCACCAAGCGCTTCAGCATGCCCTGGTCCAGCCCTGCGGCCCGAATGCGGGAGTTCATTCTGGCCATGCGCGCGATCTGGGCGACCTGGCACGAAGGCAAGCCGCTGGAGTTCACCGGCAAGTTCTACACGCACACGCTCATGACGCCTTTCTTTACCCCAACGGATACCGCCTACGGCCCCCCCAAGGTGTTTCTTGCGGCCGTTGGCCCCATGATGACCGAGGTGGCAGGAGAGGTTGCCGACGGGATCATCATTCACGCCTTCACCACCGAGAAATATCTGCGGGAAACCACGCTGCCCGCGCTGGAGAAGGGCTTCGCCAAAGCCGGAAAATCGCGCCAGGACTTCGAAATCAGCTATCCGGTCTTTGTCGTCACCGGCAAGACCGAGGAGGAGCTTGCCGAGGCGACGGTAAACACCCGCAGGCAGATCGCCTTCTACGGCTCTACACCCGCGTACAAGCCCGTGCTGGACAGCATCGGGGTGGGAGAGCTGCAGGGTGAGCTCAATACCATGTCCAAGCAGGGACGCTGGGAAGAGATGGGCACGCTCATTACTGACGACGTACTCAACGCCTTTGCGGTGGTTGGCGAGCCGGGCAGCGTTCCCGGTCAGATCAAGGCCCGCTATGGGGACATCATCGATCGAACTTCAGCCGCGTACGCGAACATTCCGAAGGAAGACCGGGTCAACATCATTGCCGAGCTGACGGCGGCCTGAGGGAGTGACCCGGTGAAAGTAGATACTGGAATTGGCCATCAGCTGGAGAAGATTCCCCAGGCTGTTCGAGATGCGGAAGCGACCGGCTACGACGGGCTGCGAACCGCCGAGACGAACCATGATCCGTTCTTTCCGCTGCTGCTGGCGGCAGAGCATTCGGAGAAGCTGGAGATCTGTACGTCCATCGCCGTAGCGTTCGCGCGCAGCCCGATGATTCTGGCCAACATCGGTCACGATCTGAACGCCTATTCTCGAGGACGCTTTACGCTGGGCCTCGGCTCTCAGATCAAGCCGCACATCACCAAGCGGTTCAGCATGCCCTGGGGTGCGCCGGCGAAGCAGATGCGGGAACTGGTGCTTGCGATGCGGGCCATCTGGGCCAACTGGTACCAGGGTGATCCGCTGGAGTTCGTCGGCGAGTTCTATCGGCATACGCTGATGACGCCTGCCTTTACGCCCGAAAACGCCGAATACGGTGCGCCCCGGGTGGTTCTTGCCGCCGTGGGGCCGGTGATGACCGAAGTTGCCGGTGAGGTGGCGGACGGTATGATCATTCATCCGTTCAGCACCGTTCCCTACATTGAGTCCGTGACCCTGCCGGCCATTGAAGCTGGCCTGTCCAGAGCCCATCGCAAGCGGGAGGATTTCGAGATTTCTTATTCCAGCTTCGTTGTGACGGGGCGGGACGAGGCGGAATTCGAGGCCAGCCGGAAGGCGGCGCGGGAGCGAATTGCCTTTTACGGTTCCACGCCCGCCTACAAGGGTGTCCTGGATTCGATCGGCGCCGGGGAGCTGCAGCCGGAGCTCAACACGCTGTCGAAGCAGGGGCGCTGGCAGGAGATGGGCACGCGGATTACCGACGACCTGCTGGAGGCCTTCGCCGTGGTGGGCGAGCCGAAAGACATAGCGCCGGAGATGCTGCGCCGCTACGGCGGCTTCACCGACCGCACTTCCGCCTCATTTCCCGTATCCGATGCAGGTGAGCGCTCGAAAATCATCCAGGCGTTGCGGGCCGGTTGAGGGGCCTTCACGGGATTTTTATCTATGCTCCGTTAGAACGAGTCGGTATAACCTAGACCGTTGTTTCATCCAGGTCTGGTCAGTTGAAACCCTCATAATGGGCGATGCAGCGTTAGTAATTACTAACGGTGTGGCTTTCATACAAGGGTCGAACAGTCGTCGGAAGGAATGTGCTCCTGTTTTTCTTCATTATGTGACCCGTGGCAAGTAGAATGCTCCCCACTTGAAAGGTCGGACAAAAAGCGAAATCAGTCTAATGGGCGAAATTTGGTCAGAATTCTCCACCGTCATCAAGCTTCAAAGTTTGATCGTCGCCGTGCTCGTTACGGTGGCACTGGTGGTCGGCCAACTGGGTTCGCACCAGGGCTACGAGC
The DNA here is from genome assembly GCA_947258825.1 of uncultured Pseudomonadales bacterium. GTDB lineage: Bacteria > Pseudomonadota > Gammaproteobacteria > Pseudomonadales > Azotimanducaceae > UBA7803. The sequence continues at coordinate 6,052 of CAMYJX010000043.1, read as the reverse complement.
GGATCGCGTTCGCCATTCCGGCCGCCAAACACTCCCAGCAGCGCTGGGCCGACGAGGTTGACGCCTTCGGCACGCGGGTCAGCCGCGCGTTCGGCGTCGGGGACATCACCGCGCGCGAGTTCGCCAGCTGGATTCTCGAGGCTTCAACCCGCCAGCACATCGATCCTGAGCTGCTTGCGAGCCTCGTTCACACCGAGAGCACCTTTCGCAAACAGGCGGTTTCTCACGTCGGCGCCATAGGCCCGGCGCAGGTGCGCCCCGAGATGTGGAGCAAGTTCTGCGGCAGCTCTAATCTCGTCGATCCGGCTGAAAACATCTACTGCGGCGCCCAGGTGCTGTCCCATCTCAGAGAGCGCTGCGGCGATGATCTTTGCGCGCTCAAGGCCTACAACATCGGCATGTACAGCCAGGAATTGAGCGCGGCGCGCCGCTACGTGGCAAAGATAGACCGCGCCCGCGAGCAGCTGCGAAGCCTGCCGCTCTGATCCGCTCTGATCCACTCTGGGGGCGTGCAAACCCTGAATAATTTTTCCTGAACGCACTTTCCGGAAAATACCCTGTTCCTGAACTGAGAGGCCCGGCTCTATGGCTGATTTCGGCGTTCTGATCTTTCCTACCGAGTACAGCATCGCGCCGGCAGAGCTGGCCCGCGCTGCTGAGGCCCGTGGCTTCGAATCTCTCTTCGTCACTGAGCACACTCATATTCCTGTCAGTCGCCTCACCCCCTGGCCGGGTGGTCGCGAGCTGCCAAAGGAGTATTCGCATACGTACGATCCCTACGTGGCCCTGGCTACCGCCGCTGCGGTGACCTCCACCATCAGGCTGGGTACCGGCATCACGCTGATCACGGAGCACGATCCCATCGTGCTGGCCAAAACGGTCGCGTCCCTGGACAAGCTGTCAGGTGGGCGCGTTCTGCTGGGCGTGGGCGCGGGCTGGAACGTCGAGGAGATGGCCAACCACGGCGTCGACTTTGCCTCACGCTGGCGGGTTCTACGTGAGCGGGTGCTTGCAATGCGGACCATCTGGAACCAAGAAGAGGCGGAGTATCACGGCGACTGGGTAGATTTCGACCCCGTCTGGTCATTCCCGAAGCCCGCTCAGCCCGGTGGTCCGAAAGTGCTGCTGGGTGCATCTTCGCGCTGGACCTATGAGCGCATAGCAGAATACGGCGACGGCTGGTTCCCCATTCATCAGGATCCCAGCCGCGCGGCGGCCCAAGGGGCTGTGGATTACGAGGAAGGCATCCGGCTGACTCGAGAGGCCTGGAACGCGGGGGGACGCGCTGGAGAACCGGACTTCACGATCTTCGGCGTAGGCCCCGACGAGCCTCGCGTTAGGGCCCTGCTGGACATGGGGTTCAACCGCGTCGTCTTCGGTCTGCCCCCAGCAGATGCGGACACGGTATTGCCCCTCCTGGATCAATACGCGGCCATAGGTTCCGCCATCAACGGTTGATTCGGGTCTGAATTGCTGGCCGTTCTTTCTCGTTCAGCCGGCGTTCACCCAGTCAGCGTTAAGGTCTGTTCAGGATCTGCACTCTGATCCGTCGCCCGAGGTCGCGGTTGCGGGTTGCTGTGAGTGCCGGTCCGCGTTCGCCACAGCGCGCTCCCTCCCTTCCCCCTGGCTGTGGTTGGACGTTCTGAGCGGAACCCGGGTCCAACCGGGTTCCGCTCTGTTTCTTGCCGCTGAACACGAACCGCGTCCAGGCATTGTTTCGCGCCAGCGGGCCGGCAGGACAGCGGACATCCCTGCTGCGCTGGGGTACGCTTTCTCCTTACCGCCGGTGCGGGAGATTGCTGATGCAACTCTGGATGCTCACCCACTCGACCCCTCATCACGCGCTCAGCGCAGCTCAGCGTGCAGAGGAAGCCGGCTGGGCGGGCCTGCTGGTGGTGGACTCTCAGAATCTCGCCCCCGATTCCTACGTTGCCCTGACGCTAGCCGCGACGGGCACTCAACGGCTGGGCCTGGGGACCGGCGTCACCAATTCCGCTACCCGCCACCCGGCGGTTACCGCGTCTGCTGCCAGCGCCGTGCAGCAGGTTTCCGGGGGAAGAATGGTCCTCGGTATCGGCCGTGGCGATTCGGCGCTGGCCCATCTGGGTCGATCACCAGCCAGGTTTGCCGGCTTCGAGCGCTATATCGATGTCCTGCAGCGCTATCTGCGCGGTGAAAGCGTCCCCTTTGACGCCATTCTTATGCCGGATCAGGTGGCGGCGCCGGTCGCCCAGCTCGAGCTTGCAGATCATCCGACCGAAAGCCGCATTCGCTGGTTGAAGGGTGAGCTGCCTAAAGTCCCGGTGGAGGTGGCGGCCACCGGTCCTCGGGTCATCGCCATGGCTGGTCGTCTGGCGGAACGGGTAATGTTCACGCTGGGGGCGGTGCCGGAGCGGCTGGCCTGGGGTGTGGATCTTGCGCGATCGGCTCGGGCGGACGTGGGCCAGGACCCTGAAGGCCTGGCTGCAGGCGCCTATGTGAATCTCGTCTGTCATCCGGATCGCAGAACCGCGCGGGAGCTGGTGCGCGGCGGGTTGACCACTTTTGCCCGATTCTCGGTGATGCATGGCGAGGTAGCGGGACCTGCCGACGACGAGAGCCGCAAGGTTCTGGAAGCCTTGCATGACGGCTACGACATGAAGGCGCACACCCGGGGAGACTCCGTACAGGCAACGCTGCTCAATGACGATTTCGTAGACCGTTACGCCATCGCCGGCCCGCCCGACTACTGTATCGAGAGGCTGCAGGCGCTCGCGGCCCTGGGAATCGACAAGGTGGTTGTCAGCGGACCCACGGCGGGCACGGACCGAACAGAGGCCCAGAAAGCCTTGGCGCTGCTGGATGAGACCGTGGTGCCCGCGTTTTCCTGACCGGGACTAGTGCTGCTGGCTCTCCGCTTCGGATCACCGGCCTGGAATACCCACTGCCGACGGGTTCAATAGCCGGCCTCACCGCGTGAGATGACCGCCGCGTACGCCGCGTCCAGGGCCTCATAGGTGGTTGTTCCGGGCTTCATCACGAACAGCGGGTCGGTGATCCTGGCAGGGTCGTAGCCTTCCTCTTTCAGCTTTCCTTTGACCATCTTGAAGGTGCCGGTGACGTCGATTTCGGGCTCCACCCGCAGAAAGACCGGGCGCGCGTACGCCGGAAGCTGCTCGCCGACGTATCGGGAGAACGCTTCCAGATCCAGAGTGCCCGCGCCCTCCTCCAGGGTGAGGGCGGCCATGCCGGCGCGACCGTCGGCGCCCGTTACGCTGACGCCGTAGACATTGCAGTATTTGATATCAGGGAAACCATTGATGATCTCGCCAACCTCGTTGGTGGACACGTTTTCCGACTTCCAGCGAAAGGTGTCGCCCACGCGATCTACGAACTGATAGTGAGCGAACCCGAGACTGAAACCGACGTCCACGGTCTTCATCAGGTCGCCAGAGTTGAACCAGGCGTCGCCGTGCTCCAGCACGTTGCGGAGAATCTTGCTTTCGGTGGCCTCTCTGTTCGTGTAACCCTCGAACACCGCCTCCTCGTTGATGTGCCCCAGCAGCAGCCCGGGCTCTCCCGGGTTGACTTCAATGCAGCGTCCGGCCGCATCCTTGATAATCTCGTCTGCGGCGACGTCGTATCTGACCAGCGCGATCCTGGCCGAGGTCATTCCAACGGTGCAGTCCTTGTTCAGGATGTTCGCGAAAGCCACGTTGCCCTCGCTGGCGCCGTAGAACTCGGTGATGCGTTTGATGCCGAACCGGTTTTTGAACTCGTGCCATATGTCCGGCCTCAGGCCGTTGCCGATGGTGCGGGTGAGTGGGTTTCGGTGATCGTCCGGCTTTGCCTCCGTGCTCACCAGATACCGGCACAGCTCGCCGATGTACACGAAGCAAGTCGTGTTGTGCTCACGGACCTCCTTGAGGAAGCTGCTGGCTGAGAACCTGCGTCGCAGGAACATGCTGGCGCCCGACGAGAAGGAGGCGCCGGCGCCGATCATCAGGCCGGTGCCGTGGTACAGCGGCAGGCATAGGTAGATGCAGTCTTTCTCGGAACATTTGAGCCCGGCCTTGTGAGACAGGGTTGCGCTGCCGAGATAGCGCCGGTTCGACAGCACGGCTGCCTTTGGCAGCCCGGTGGTGCCCGAGGTGAAGATGTAGAACGCGTTCTCGCCCAGCGTGCGCTCACCGGTATCCGGCGGGTTGTCTTCGTCCGCACTGCTGCTCAGAGCGCTGAGATCCAGAGCCCAGCCCGGGGCGTCCGGGCTTTCGACGCTGCTGCCGGCGTCGGCGACCCACAGATAGTCTGCGCCGTCTCCAAGGTTGAGCTCGCCACGGATTTCTCCCAGCGCATCAGCAAGCTCCGCGCCGAAGATGCACTTGGCCGAATCCGTCACGGATACGCAATGAACCAGCGGTCGGCCTCGCAGATTCGTGTTGATCAGCGCGGCGATGACCCCCAGCTTGTTGAGGGCGATTACCGTTGCCAGGAACTCGATGCGATTCTCCATGAACAGGCTCGCCGAATCCCCCGCCTTCAGACCCTGTGCTTTGAAAACGCTGGCGTAACGGTTAGCCAGCGCGTTGAGGCCCTGCCAGGAGATCGTCCGACCTTCGAACAGGACGGCGGGATTGCCGGGAATGCGGGCAGATGTCTGCTCGATGCGGGCCGCGAAGCAGTCCCGTGCATCCAGCGGCCGTTGCTCCATGCCTTTCTTCAGCGCCAGCAGTGTGGGGACCTGCGCCAAGGTGCGTGCTATATCAACGATGCCCATGCTTGTTCCCGTGAGCCGCCTCGAAATCGCGGCGTGGCGCGAACCATAGCCCGAGGTTCTTCCCCCGATCAAGCCGATTATGTCATGCTAATGACAGGGAACGGTTGCAGCATCGCTGGGAGGGCGAGATGAACCAGTGGCAGGTGGGTGAGGTGAAGATCACCCGCATCGTGGAGATGGAAATCGCCGGCGGCACGCGCTTCATATTACCGGATGCAACCCGTGAAGCCTGCCTCCCCATCGACTGGCTGCAACCTAATTTCATGGATACCGAAGGCAATCTGATCATGAGCGTTCACGCGCTTGTGGTGGATACTGGCGATCGACGCATCATCGTGGACACCTGCATCGGCAACGACAAGGAGCGTTCGATTCCCAACTGGTCGAATCTGCAGACGGAGTTTCTCTCTGATCTCGAGGCTGCCGGCTATCCCCGAGAGTCCATCGACACGGTGCTCTGCACCCATCTCCACGTCGACCACGTAGGATGGAACACGATGCTGGTGGACGGGGCCTGGGTGCCAACCTTTCCCAATGCCCGTTACCTGCTGGCGGAGAACGAGTGGCGCTACTGGGACGGGGTTGACGACGACCCGTTGAACGCCGGCATTCTGGATGATTCGGTGCGGCCGGTGTTCGAGGCCGGCCTGGTGGATCTCATCGGCTGGGAGCATCAGGTCTGTGACTTGGTTCGCCTGAAGCCCACCCCTGGCCACACGCCGGGTCATGTCAGCGTGCTCATCGAATCGGCAGGACAGACGGGGCTCATCACCGGCGACTGCATACATCACCCCTGTCAGATGACCCGCACCGATTGGTGCAGCTCGGCAGATTACGACGCCGAGCAGGGCCGTTCGACCCGGGAATCCCTGCTGGCGCAGTACGCCGAGCAGGCGGTGCTGCTGATCGGCACTCATTTCGCCACCCCCACGGCCGGGTGGGTCAGAAATCGCCCGGAGGGCGGTTACTGGCTGGACGTGGAGTCGTCGTCCGACCGTTGAGCTGCGCTCGGCGGGGCGTCTTTTGAGGGCGTTGCCTGGTTCAGGCGTGCTTCCCGGGCCAGCGCCGCCATCCAGTCTTCGATCTTGTGCCGCGCCTGTGGCACGTCGAGGGCAACGAACGCGACGCCCAGGGGAAACATCCAGAAGCCGAGAACCGGCAGGAAACCGAACACGCCGCCCACCATGAACATGAACCCGATGAGAGACCGCAGCCCCGGCGCCACGTGATTCTGACCCCAGTACAGGGCCCGGTAGCAGGTCGCGGCGATGCGGCGCTTCAGCTCGCCCTTGTGCA
>CAMYJX010000042.1:7427-105664 GCA_947258825.1 uncultured Pseudomonadales bacterium | reverse complement strand
AATTTCCTTCTCCCGTGCGCGAGCTGGAACGCCTGGCCAACGCCCAATCGAACCTGAAGCGGCGGGAACCGCTGCAGGCCGGGCGCACCGGCGAGATGCCCGTCATCAAAGAGCGCAATCACTGAGCCAGCCTGCGGTATAGTAGCGGGCGCACGCCGCGCGCCCATGCGAATGCCTGACCACGAATAGCTGATTGGAGCCAGTGATGATCAGAACCGCTTTCACCGCAACCGCGCTCACCGCTCTCGTGATTGCACTGCCTGCTGCGGCTCAGGTCCCCGGCACGCCGTCGGCCGAGACTCTGTCCAGCGCCTACACGGGCAAGGTGTACTCGCCATACGCAGAGCGCGGCTTCCCCGAGCGGCCGCTGTGGGGCGATTCGCACCTGCACACCTCGCTGTCCATGGACGCCGGGCTGTTCGGCAACCGCCTGCCGCCGCGCGACGCGTACCGGTTCGCAAAGGGCGAAGAAGTGGTCAGCTCCACCGGGCAGCCGGTGCGGCTGTCGCGGCCGCTGGACTGGCTGGTGGTGTCCGACCACTCCGACGGCATGGGCATGATCGACGACATCAAGGCCGGCGAGCCGGCGCTGATGGCCTTCGAGCAGGGCGCGCGCTGGAACAAAGGCCTGGCGGAAGGCGGTCCGGCAGCGGTGGACGCCGCCATGGACCTGATCGGTAACTTCTCCCAGGGCACCATCGATCCCAAGCTGATGGAACTCTACTCCCCGGGCTCCAAGATTTACCGTTCGATGTGGAACAACGTCGTGGACGAGGCAGAGGCCTTCAACGATCCCGGTCGGTTTACCGCACTGATCGGCTTCGAGTGGACCTCGCTGATCAACGGCAACAACATGCACCGCGTGGTCATTTTCCGTGACGACGCCGACAAAGCCAGCCAGGTCGAGCCTTTCATACAGACCCCACCCATCGGCAGTCCAGACCCCCGGGATCTGTGGAAGTACATGACCGGCTACGAGACCAAGACCGGTGGCGACGTGCTGGCGATTCCGCACAACGGCAACCTCTCCAACGGCATCATGTTTCCGCTGAGGGCTCAGTGGAACGGCAGCAGGCTCGACAAAACCTACGTGACCGAGCGCGACAGATGGGAGCCGCTCTACGAAGCGACCCAGATCAAGGGCGACGGCGAGGCCCATCCCCTGCTCTCGCCCGATGACGAGTTCGCCGACTACGAAACCTGGGACGTCGGCAACCTGGATCTGTCCCAGGCCAAGACCGACGACATGCTGGCCGGCGAGTACGCGCGGGAAGCGCTCAAACGCGGGCTGGCCATCGAGGACCGGCTGGGCACGAACCCCTACAAATTCGGCATGATCGGCGCCACTGACAGTCACACCTCGCTGGCCACCGCGGGCGAGGACAACTTCTACGGCAAGCATACCGGCACCGAGCCCAGCGCCACGCGCTGGTCGCACCCTTTCGCGAAAACTGACAACGGCGTGATCGAGGGCTGGCAGTCGGTGGCTTCGGGTCTAGCCGCGGTGTGGGCAACTGATAACACCCGCGAGGCCATCTTCGACGCCATGGAGCGCAAAGAAGTTTATGGCACCACCGGGCCTCGCATGACGGTGCGCCTGTTCGGCGGCTGGGAATTCACGGACCAGGACATCAACTCACGCATGCCAGCGGTAGTCGGCTACGAAAAAGGCGTGCCCATGGGCGGCGAGCTTCGCCCGGCCCCGGCCGGGGCGGAGGCGCCGCGGTTCATGGTGTTCGCGCTGCGAGACCCGGTCGGGGCCAATCTGGATCGCATTCAGATCGTCAAGGGCTGGCTGGTCGGCAAAGGCAATACCCAGGAGAAGGTCTACGATGTGGTCTGGTCGGATGACCGTGCGCCGGACGCCAGCGGCAAGCTGCCCGCGGTAGGCAGCACCGTGGACGTCGCCAACGCCAACTGGACCAACACCATCGGCGCTTCGGAGCTGGGCGTGGTCTGGACCGACCCGGATTTCGATGCAAAGCAGAAGGCCTTCTACTACGCCCGGGTGATCGAGATCCCCACCCCGCGCTGGACCGCCTACGATGCCTTCCGCTACGGCATCGAGATGTCGGACGAGGTGCCGATGATCACCCAGGAGCGCGCCTATACCTCGCCCATCTGGTATACGCCCTAGCTCAGCAAGCGGGCCTGAAGCTGCATGACGGAGCATTTCTCTTCCCGTTTCGGCTTTCTGATGGCGTCGGTCGGGTTCGCCGTCGGCCTGGGCAATATCTGGCGGTTCCCCTACGTCACCGGTGAGAACGGCGGCGGCGCCTTTGTCGCCGTGTACCTGATCTGCGCTTTCGGCATCGGCGTCCCCATTCTCATGGCAGAGATCATGCTCGGACGGCGCGGTCGGGCGAGCCCGCCGGGCGCCATGCGCGAGGTCGCTCTGGCCGAAGGCAGAACCCCGCACTGGCAGTGGGCCGGCGGCCTGATGCTGATGACCGCCTTCCTGATTCTGGTTACCTATTCCGTGGTCGTCGGCTGGGTGCTCTGGTACCTGGCCAAGGCGCTTGGCACCGGCTTTGCCGGCAGCACCAACGGCGTGGCGGCCGAGGCGTTCAACCAGGTGCTGGGGAACGTTCCGGGCATGCTGTTCTGGACCGTGCTGGCGCTGTCCATCGCCGGCGGCATCGTCTACTTCGGCGTCCGCAACGGCATCGAGCGGTCGGTGCGCGTGCTGATGCCGACGCTGTTCGCGCTGCTGGTGGTGCTGGGCGTATACAACCTTTTCAACGGCGGGTTCGCCGTGGCGCTGGACTACCTGTTCACCCCGGACTTCAGCAAGGTCAGCGGCGCGATGCTGCTGGCCGCGGTGGGCCAGGCTTTCTTCTCAATCGGCGTAGCCATGGCCGGGATGATGACCTTCGGCGCCTATCTGCCGCGGGATCAGTCCATCAGCCACAGCGTGGCGCTGATCATCGTTGCCGACACCCTGGTCGCCCTGGTGGCGGGCCTGGCGATCTTTCCCGCGGTCTTTCACCACGGGCTCGATCCCGCCGGGGGCCCGGGCCTGATCTTTCAGACGCTGCCGGTGGCGTTCAGCCAGATGCCGGCCGGGCAGCTGGTCAGCGTGCTGTTCTTTGTGCTGCTGTCCGTAGGCGGCATCACCTCCATGGTGGGGCTCATGGAGCCCCTGGTGGCCTGGCTGGACGAGCACCACGGCTTCTCCCGGCACGGCAGCACCCTGACCCTGGTGTGCGGCATCGGCACGCTGAGCGTGATTACCATTCTGTCTTACAACGTGCTGGCCGACTGGACGGTTGCCTCGCGAACGGTGGGCGAGCTGCTGGATTATCTCTCAAATCAGATCATGCTGCCCTTCGGCGGTTTTCTCATCGCCCTGTTCGTTGGCTGGTTTGTCAGTAAGGAATCTGCCCGGCAAGAGCTGAACATGCGGTCCGGCGTTCGGTTCGAGGCATGGCATCTGCTGATCCGTTACGTGGTGCCGCTGGCGGTTGCCATTATCCTGATCACCGGCGTCTGACCGACGCACCCCGAAGGCGGGCGTTCATTGATTGTGCAGCTCGAGCAGCAGCGACAGATTGTTCGCCGGCATGTCGACGATCCGGCGGACAACAAAGTCGTGTGCCACCGCCGCGGTCAGCACCGTTTCCAGATCGCGGATTCCCCAGGCCGGATTCTGCGCCCGCAACGACGCATCGAACGCCCGATTGCCTGGCGACGTGTGGCCACCACCGCGCTTGAACGGCCCGTAGATTTCCAGCAGGCCGCCGGCGCACAGGGCGCCAGCAGCACCCTCGCACAGCCCTGGCAGCGTGTCCGGTTCCGATACATGCAGAAGGTTGGCAACGATGACCGCGTTGACTTCGTGCACCTTCCAGACAGCTCGAACGTCCAGATCAAGGGGCGGCTCGACGTTCTCGAGGCCCGCTTGCGCGACGCGTGCGGCGATAGAAGCCCGCTGTCGGGGATCAGGGTCCGAGGGCAGCCAGGTAACACCTGGCAGCGCCTCGGCAAAGTGCACCACATGCTGACCGGTGCCGCTGGCAATTTCCAGCACCCGGCCAGTGGCCGGCAGTTCAGCGCGCAATACCTCGAGGATCGGTGCCCGATTTCGCTCGGCAGCTGGCGCGTGGAGGATACTGGTCAGGAGTGCCGACCTTGCGCAGCAGGCATCGTCCGAACCATCAGCCCGCCTTCCGCCCGAGCAATGACCAGGTCATCGCCCGCGGACCGCCTGCGAGCACCATCAACCCGGCCATGATCGCCAGGTTCTTAATGAAGTTCTGCGTCTCGTGGGCCTGCTGCACCGCGTCTTCGATGTTCCAGAAGTCGTGCATGACCAGAGAGATCACCAGCACCAGGCCAGCCAGAACAAAAGCGGTGAGCTGAACCCGATAGCCGATGGCCAGACACAGCGCGCCGCCCAACTGCAGCACGATGGTCAGGATCAGGAAGAACGGAATGGCCACCATGCCGTGGTCGGCCATGTACTGTGCCGTGCCTTCGAAATTGGTGATTTTGGAAATGCCGGGCACAAGGAAATACAAAGCCAACAGCAGCCGACCGCCGATGGATAAGACCGTCTGCACGGGATGTTGACGCGTTTCGGCGGGTTCTGTCATACCTGACTCTTCCTGTGGTGCCGTTCGTTAACCTTTTAACCTTTTACACTTCCGGATGAAAGGCGCTCTGGTTACATCACACGTCGAACCCGCGCATCGTTGTGGTCGTTAGTTCTGATAAAGGCATGAGCGGCCTGAGAAATCGCACTTCACGAGCGGAATCGCGAGATCGATGAAAATACTACCACCGCAACCTCGGAGTTTTTGGCCCGTCACACGGCAATAGTTGCGGTATCCTCCCTACAGACAGAGGAGGAACGATGATGATATGGCGCCCTGCCCTGCTATCAGCCTGCCTGCTGGCTTCGCCCGCCCAAGCGCAGCCGGGCAGCAACTGGCCCAGCTACGGCCTGGACCACACCGAGCAGCGTTTCAGCCCCCTGACGCAGATCAACCGCGAAAACGTTTCCGAGCTGGGGTTGGACTGGGCGCTGGACGTCCCGGACGCGGTATCGCTGAACAGCACGCCGCTGTTTATCGACGGCACGCTCTACTTCTCCGCCGATCGGGGCATCGTGCACGCGGTGGACGCCGAAACCGGCAGCCTGATCTGGAGCTACGACCCCCAGGCTTGGAAACACGCCCCCCGCAGCATCGCCATCGGCTTCAACACCAACCGGGGCATCGCCCACTGGCGGGGACGCATCTTCGTCGGCACCGGCGACGGCCGTCTGGTTGCCATCGATGCCAGCACGGGTGACGTCCTGTGGGCAACCCGGGCGTTTCCCGTGGGAGAGCGCAAGGCCATCAACGGCGCGCCCCGCGCCTTCGATGGCAAGGTGTTCATCGGCAACAGCGGCGCCGAGTTCGGCACGCGGGGCTACGTGGAAGCCTACGATGCTGTTTCCGGAGAGCGCTTGTGGCGCTTCTACACCGTGCCCGGAGACCCCTCCGAAGGGTTCGAGAACGCTGCAATGGAGATGGCCGCCGAAACCTGGCACGGCGAGTGGTGGAAGGTGTTCGGCGGCGGCACCGTGTGGAACGCCCTCACCTATGATCCCGAGCTGAAGCTGCTGTACGTCGGGGTGGGCAACGGTGACCCCTGGGACCACGACCTGCGCAGCCAGGGCAAAGGCGACAATCTGTTTCTCTGCTCCATCCTCGCGCTGAAAGCGGATACCGGCGAGTACGTGTGGCACTACCAGCTCAATCCCGGCGAGCAGTGGGACTACAAAGCAACCGCGGACATGATCCTGGCGGACCTGGAAATAGACGGCCGCCAGCGCAAGGTGCTCATGCAGGCGCCCACCAACGGTTTCTTCTACGTGCTGGACCGGACAACCGGCGAGTTCCTGAGCGCCGAGAAGTACGAGAAAGCCACCTGGGCGGAACGGATCGACCCGCAAACCGGCCGGCCTGTAGAGGCCCCCGGCGTGCGCATGAAGCCCGGCGAGAAAAAGCTGATCTACCCCAGCCCTTTCGGCGCCCACAACTGGCAGTCCATGTCGTTCAATCCAGGCACCCGCCTCGCCTACATACCAACGATGCACATGCCCGCCCTCTACTCCAAAAGCAAAAAGGTCGAGTTCCGGGAAAACTTCTTCGTCATCGGCATGGATACCGAGTACCCAAACACCGAGCCGGAAGACGGCACCGGCGGCCTGCTGGCCTGGGACCCGGTGACCCAGCGGGCACGCTGGCGGGTCGGCTACGACGCCATCTGGAACGGCGGCACCCTGACCACAGCGGGCGGGCTGGTCTTCCACGGCACCGGCTCGGGGGCTTTCCACGCTTACGACGCCGAAACCGGCGAGGCGCTATGGCAGTTCGACGCCACCCGGGGGATCACCGCCGCGCCCATCACCTACGCGCTGGACGGGAGGCAGCACATTGTCCTGCCCGTAGGCTGGGGCGGGCAGGCGTCCTTCGGCGTGCCCGCGATGCAGAAGCACGGCTGGAAATACAAAGGCCCCGGCATCCGTCTGTTGAGCTTCAGCCTGAATGGTAAGGGGGTTCTGCCGCCTGCCGGGCCCTCCCTGCCGCTGCGTCCCGTGGATACCGGCGAGGACCCCATCGAAGCGACCCTTGCGGATCTCGGCAACGGGCTCTACCACCGATCTTCCTGCGCCGTATGTCACGGCCTGGGCGCGGTTTCCAACGGCGCCGCCGGACCGGACCTGCGCGAATCGGCGTACATGACCAACTATCGCGCGTTCCGTGCGGTGGTGGTTGAGGGCACGCTGCTGGAGAGAAGCATGCCCATGTTCGACGATCTGACCGAGAAAGAAGTGCGGGCCGTGTTCGAGTACGTGCGCCAGCAGACACGGCTGGTCGAGTAACCATGTGAATGAATGGACGCGGCGCCCTCTGGATCTTCCCGTTGGGGACGCAGCACTAAAACGCGCGTTACAAACTCGTATTGACCCCCCTTCCGCCAGAGTCCTAAATGGCCGAATGACTGAAATTCAAAGCGGAGCTTGCATGCCAGACAACTCGCAGACAACGGCGGCATCGTTCGCCGGAGGTACCGTCGCCTGCGTCGAATGCGATCTGCTGGTAACAGTGCCGTCGCTGGGCATGCGTCAACGCTCGCTCTGCCCGCGCTGCGGCGAGGTGCTCAGCCATGGCAACGTCCAGCGGGCGCGGCTGGCCCTGCCCTACAGCATCTGCGCGGCCCTGCTCCTGCCCCTATCGCTGCTGTTTCCTTTTCTATCTTTCGCGCGGTCGGGCGTTTCGAATGAGATCAACCTCATCCAGAGCGCCTGGGCCCTCTATCTGGATGGCAGCGTGGTGCTCTCGGGCATCGTATTCACCTTCATCATCATCCTTCCCGCCTGCGTGGTCGCCGCGGTGCTGTGGGTTGCGCTGTCGCTCAACCTGAACCGCTATCTGCAGGGCGTGCACACCGCCGCTCGCTTCATCTATACCGTAACCGCGTGGAGCATGGTGGAGGTATTCATCATCGCCGTGCTGGTCAGCCTGATCAAGATTGCGCACATGGCGTCCGTCGAGATTGGCCCGTCGCTCTGGAGCTATGTGGCTTTTGCCCTGTTCACCGTGGCCGCGCTGGCGAAGCTCGACAAGTACGTGGTCTGGAATCGAATCGAGGCGTTGCAGCGTTGACTTCCAGTTCCGCCGCCATAGATTCCGGGCTGACCAGCTGTCACACCTGTTATCAGCTGGTCTCCACCGGCGCGCATCGCTGCCCCCGTTGTCACAGCAAAGTGCATGCGCGGGTGCCGCAAAGCGTGCAGCGAACCATGGCGCTGGTGATGACCGCGGCGATTCTCTACATCCCAGCCATGGCGTTGCCGATGATGACGACCGTCAGCCTTGGCACGCCCATGGACAGCACGGTCATCGGCGGCGTGATCGTGCTGTGGAACATGGGTTCTTACCCGGTAGCAGCCGTCATTTTCATCGCCAGCGTCTTCGTGCCGGTTGGTAAACTGCTGTCGTTGTCGATACTGTGTTGGTATGCGTCCCAAGGCAGCAGCAACCCGAAGCAGCCAACCACCATGTACCGAATTACGGAGCTGGTAGGCAAGTGGTCCATGACAGATGTATTCGTGGTGGCGATTCTGGTTGCCCTGATCAGGCTCGGCGACCTGCTGTCGTTTTACCCCGGGCTCGCCGCGCTGACATTCGCTTCGGTGGTCATCATCACGATGGTCGCGGCGGAGCAGTTCGATCCGCGATTGCTCTGGGACACGGCACGCGCCGCAGAAAATGAGTGAGCCGATCGATGAGTGAACCGGACGCAGCCTTGGTGGAGGACAAGCCGCCTCGCGTGCAGGCCATCTGGATTCTACCAATCGTGGTCCTCGTGGTCGGCATCTGGGTGGTGGCGCAGTCCTACCTGAATCAGGGACCGGAGATCACCATCAGCTTCAAGACCGCTGAAGGTCTGCAGGCCGAGAAGACGCAGATCAAAGCGCTGAGCGTGCAGATCGGCACCGTCGAGAGCGTAAGCCTGGCGGACGATCGCAGCCACGTGGTGGTGAAGGCGCGGCTCAATCCCGGCACCAGGGATCTGCTGCGCGAAGACACGCAGATCTGGGTTGAACGTCCCCGCATCGGCGCTGGCGGCGTGTCCGGATTGGGCACGCTGCTGTCCGGCGCGTACATCAAGCTGTCTCCGGGGACAGGCGCCACCGGCAGTCGGGATTTCGTCGGTCTCGAGCAGGTGCCAGCGACGGAGCCGGGTGTGAGCGGGCTGCGGTTCACCCTGGAGAGCGACCGCGCGAACTCCATCAGCACCGGAGATCCGATTCTCTATCGCGGTTTGCAGGTCGGCCAGATCGAGTCGCTCGAGCTCGATCTGGAGTCATCGAAGATGCAGTACAGCGGCTTCATCGACGCGCCCTATGACGAGCTCGTCACCGAGGGATCTCGATTCTGGAACGCGAGCGGCATTCAGATCGAAGCGGATGCCAGCGGTATCAATGTGGCAACGGACTCGCTGATAACGCTGCTTGCCGGCGGCGTAACCTTCGACGTGCCAGACGGTCATGAGGCGGGGGGCCGCGTTTCGAAGGGAGCCACTTTCAGGCTCTACGCGACCAAGCGCGACGCCCAACGCAACCCGTACCAGTTCGGCAAGCAATACGCGTTGATGTTCGATCAGTCCCTGCGGGGCCTGGAGCCGGGGGCACCGGTGGAGTACCGGGGCATCAGGGTAGGCACCGTCGAACGTATCATGCTTAGTGACTTGCAGGCCCATACCGGAGAAGCAGCCATGCTGCCGGTCCTCATTCGGGTCGAACCCGGCAGATTTCAGCAAGAGGATACCGTGGAAGGCGTTGAGCGTCTCAGCGCGTCCCTCGCAGGAGCGGTAGAGAGAGGGCTGAGAGCAAAGCTGGAATCAGGCAACCTCATCACCGGAAGCCTTTATGTCGAATTCGATCTCTTCCCCGACAACGAACCGCAGAGCATCGGCGAGTACGGAGGCTACCCCACGCTGCCGACGATTCCTGGCGGGCTGGACCGAATCGAAAATCAGATCTCCCGGCTTCTGGAAAAGCTCAACGCGTTGCCGCTGGAGCAGACCGTTGCCGAGCTGAATGCGACGCTGGAACGAACGCGGGATCTGCTGACGTCGGTGGATGCGATGGCCGAAAGCGAATCGATGCAGGCCCTTCCCGCGCGGCTGGAAGCTGCGCTGTTGGAAGTTGAAAACGCCGCAGCGTCATTCGCCCAGGGCTCGGAGTTTTACAGCGACGCCGACGTGACGCTGGATGAGTTGACGCAAACGCTGCAAAGCATCCGCGCGCTCGCAGAGAGCATCGAAGAGAAGCCGAACTCGCTGATATTCTCCGGCAAGCACGAGCCAGATCCAGAACCAGGCAGAGGATCACGATGAGACCGATACTATTGAGCTT
This sequence comes from uncultured Pseudomonadales bacterium, assembly GCA_947258825.1. GTDB lineage: Bacteria > Pseudomonadota > Gammaproteobacteria > Pseudomonadales > Azotimanducaceae > UBA7803. Next base: position 95,748 of record CAMYJX010000042.1, on the reverse strand, counting down.
GGTGATCCTGACGGTTGGCTGCGCCAGCTCGCCGCCGCCGGAGCAGCACCTGTACATGCTGCGCACCGGCAGCGCCCTGCCCACTTACGAATCGGAGCTGTCCATCGGCATAGAATCCGTGACCATCGCCCCATACCTGAAGCGTGACCATGTGATGCTCCAGGTGGGCCCTCAGGAGCTGCGACCCGCCCGCTACCACCGCTGGGCGGAGCCCCTGGATGGGAACATCCGCCGGTATCTGCGAGACCGGCTCTCACAGAATCTGCAGACCAACGTCGATGCCAGCGCGCGGTTCCGCGACCGCTGGCAGCTGCGGGTGGACGTAGTGGTTGAAGAGCTTCACGGCACGCTGGACGGTCGCGCAATCCTCAGCGCGCACTACGACGTGGTGCCGGTGGCAGACCCGGCGAATTCCCGGCACGGGCAGGTAAGCTCCAGCACGGAGCAAGCGGGCACCGGCCACGCAGCGCTGATAGATGCCGAAGGCCAGCTGCTCGACCTTCTCGCCCGCCGCATCGCCGAGGATGTAAGGGCGATGCAGCTTTCCGCACCGTAACCGGAACGCTCACGGGCCGGAGCCGACCTCACCGCCCAGCTTCGCCTGAGCGTACGGTTTCATCCCCGACGCGAGAAGCATGATCGCGATGGGCCCCATAACGCTCGATACCAGGGCCAGCGACTTCGCCACCGCCTGGGTATCCTGAAAAACAAAATCGGTGGACGCCGCCACCAGAGTCGGCCCCAGCGCCAGGCCCAGCACGTTGGTGGTCACCACATACAGGCCGTTGACCACCCCGCGCATGGCGTTCGGAGTCACTTCCTGCATGGTGGTTGTGATGAGCGCAAGCGGCAGCGTGACGCTGAAGCTGGCACCGGCAATGGTCGCCAGCGCCGCACCGCCGCTGCTGAGCCAGGGCAGGCTGATCAGACAGAGGGTGGCACTGGCGGCCCCCAGGATGGCAACCCGCAGCGGCGCATCCACGTAGCCAAGGCGTCGGAACCAGGAAGCGACAACGGGTCCCGTCAGCACGCCGGTTGACCCTGCAACAAGCGCGACCACGCCGTAGCGCCTGCCGGCATCCGCCAGATCCCATTCATATACCCGTACCAGGATGGTGGGCACCCAGGACTGCAGCCCGTAGAGCATGATGACGATAAAGGGCACGCCCAGGTGCAGGGCCAGATAGATACGCTTGTGGCGCAGAATGTAGGCCCAGACTTCGCCCCAGGGGGGTACCTGATTGACGTTGCCCCGCCGGCCTTTGCGCTGCGGTTCACGCAGGGTTGCGAACAGCCCGGCGATGAGCAGACCGGGAAGGCCGACGGCCAGGAAGGTGAACTGCCACGGGGCGAGCTGACCGATGAGAGGTACGGTGACGAACTCCACCTGCCGCGTCCAGTCCAGCACCTCCGCCCCGGCGATCATGGCGAGCCCGGCGCCGAGATAAGGGCCCATCAGATAGACGCTGATGGGCCGCGCCAGCTTGTCGGGGTGAAAGTAGTCGGCAAGCACGGACCAGGCTGCGGGGCTGAGCGCCGCCTCGCCGGCGCCCACGCCCATGCGGGCGGCCAGCAGCTGACCGTAGCTTTGCGACAGCCCGCAGGCGACGGTGGTCGCGCTCCACAGCAATATGCCGCCGATCATGATGCGCATGCGGTTGAAGCGGTCCACCATGCGGCCGATGGGGACGCTCATGGTCACGTAGGTGATAACGAAGGCAAAACCCTGCAGAAAGCTGATCTGGGTATCGGAAACCTGCAGATCTTCGCGTATCGGCTCCACCAGCAGGTTGAGCACCTGCCGGTCCACGAACGAGAAGGTGAAGCCGATGAGCAGCACGAAGGTGACGTACCAGCCGTACTTCTGCGACGGCCACTCCTGTTCCGCAGGCGCGCTCAAGGGCTGGTGCCCAGGGCGCGTTGCTCGCCGCTGGTGTACACCAGGTTCATGGTGTCGATCTGCCAGCCAACGCCCGGCCGGTAAACGACGGTATCGAGATAGGACCCGAGGACCAGGCGCAGACGGTCGTCGGGCCAGGCGTGCCACGCCTGCAGATAGCTGGACATATGGGCGCTGCCCGAGACGATTTCCGCCGGGTCATCGCCGAAGGTGACGGAATCGAAGGTCACCACCTGAGTGCCGATGAGGTGCTGAGTCGCCTCGTACTCCTGCAGAGCGTTAGCGGCCACCTCCGCCCAGGCATCCGGCCCGGTACCGCCAAGGGGTCTGGCGCCCGGACCGCTGACTTCTATCTTCGCCTCGGGCGCGAAGATGCGGTGGTAGATTCTCAGGCCCTCGGCCCGAGCGGCCTCATCGCCCGCCAGGCCCAGCTTGTCCGTGGCAACCGCATACCAGCGGCGTACGTTCTCTATTTCCTGGCGCGCCAGCAACAGCGTCTGGCGCTGGGCAGGGGTTGCCGCCAGCTCAACCTCTTCAATCACAAACCTCTCCCGTAAGATCTTCGCCACCAAAAACGGCGGCCACTAAGAATCCAGATAGCTGGCGCCCATCATCACCTGCTTGATCTGGGTGAATTCCAGAATGCCCTCGGGGCCGCACTCCCGGCCCCAACCGGACTGCTTGTAGCCACCAAAGGGGTTGGTCAGCGACACGCCAGCACAGTTGATGGCAACGCCGCCGGCGCGAATCTGCCGCGCCATGCTCAGGGCGTGGCCCTCATCGGCGCTGTAGATCGAGCAGGCGAGCCCAAAACGTGAGTCGTTGGCGATGCGAATGGCCTCATCGACCCCGTCGTAGGGAATGACCGCCGTCACCGGGCCGAAGACCTCTTCCTGGGCCAGGGTCATGCCGTTGTCCACATCGGCAAACAGGGTCGGCTGATAGAACCATCCCCGGTTCAGGTGCGCGGGACGCTGCCCGCCGGTTACCAGCCGTGCGCCTTCCTGCTGCGCCTGGCTGACGAACTTCTCGACCCGATCGCGGGCGCGCAGAACCGCCAGGGGGCCCTGATCGGTGCCAGGATCGAACGGGTCACCGATGTTCAGCGACTGGTAGTGAGACGCCAGGGCGTCTACCACCTCATCGTAGCGCGACCTTGGGGCGAGCACCCTGGACAGGTTGACGCACACCTGGCCCATGAACCCGCTGCTGCCCACGCCCAGCGTCTGCATGACACCGTCGAGGTCGACGTCTTCGGTGAGAATGGCCGGCGACTTGCCGCCCAGCTCCAGCGCGGTTCGCGCCAGGCGGTCTGCCGTGCGCTTAACCACGTCCACGCCGATGGCGGTGCCACCGGTCAGCGCCACCATATCGATGCCGTCATGGCCAACGAGGTGCTGCGTCACGGCTGTAGCCGCAGGCAGCACGCTGACCACGCCGGGGGGAAACGCCGCCTCGCGAACCGCATCCGCAATCAGGCGTGAGGTCAGCGCCGATTCCGGCGCGTGCTTGATGATAACCGTGCAACCCGCCAGCAGGGCGGGAATGATCTTCATGCCCATGAGCACGATGGGACCGTTGAAAGTCAGCACCCCCAGCACCGTGCCGATGGGCTCCCGCCAGATCCAGGTGCCTTCGCGATTCTGTTCCCAGGGCAGCTGCGGCGCCATCGCCAGCGCCTGCCGCCATACGGCAACGCCGGCGCCGTTGTTGATCATCTCGCCATGGGCCTGGGTGGGTCCGGACTCGAAGGTCCATGCCCGGTTCATAACCTCCAGGCGCTGCTCGAGCCCATCGCACAGTCGTGCGCAGGCCTCGACCCGCTCCTCGATGGACAAGCGGGGCCAGGGACCGGTGTCAAAGGCATCCCGCGCCGCGGCCACGGCCAGATCCGCGTCTCTGACGGAGGGCAGCGCGACCCGGGCTACCGCCTCCTCCGTGGTGGGCGAGACGACGTCGACAAACTCCGCCGAGGCGTTTCTGGCCCACTGCCCGCCGATGAGCTGGCTGTCCAGCCCCGGCACGTCGACGTCAAGGGCTTCAGGATGGCTCGTCATGCGCTTCTCCCCCAGGAGGTATAACGGACCCTAAGGTTCGGTATATCCTAGGGCAACGTCAAGCGGCTGAGCCAATCGGGTTGATCCATGTTCAAAGTCTACGCCTTTCTGAAACGCAACCCGAAGCTGACCCACGACGAGTATCGGGCGGGCCATGTCGGCTATCACTGCGGCCAGTCCCGACGCCTGAAGGACATTCGCGGTTACCTGGTTAACGTCTGGGCCAACGAGCCGCTGGTGGAGAAGATCGGCGATCTGCACGCCGAGATCACCATCAACGAGCCGGAGAATTTTCTGGAGCACTGGGACGGCTTCCCCGAGGTGTACTTCGACGATCAGCAGAGCTGGATCGAAGCCAGAACGGTTGAGCCCAACCGCGCCACCGTTGACGGGCTGGTGGTGGACCCGGATTGGAGCCTGGGCGACAGCCCGCACCTGTTCATGCCGGCGCCCGATGATCCCAACCAGTTTCGCGCCCATCACCTGCACATGGAGGAGCACGTCATCGGAAGCTGATCCAGTTTTTCCAGAAATCCGCGGATCTTACCGATGCGGATTTCAGCCAACGGCTGCTGGAGCAGTACGCGCCCCTGGTGGCGACCATGGAGGGATTGCGCGGCTTCATCGTCAACCTGCGTGATCCCGACCAGGAGGCAGCGCTGCGCGACTTCTTCGCGCCGAAGGAATGGGTGTTCAGCGAAGCCGGCACCGCGGCGCGGCGGGCGTTCTGCGCCCTGTGGCGCGGCGACAACGAGCTGCACTTCGATTCCATGGCCGATTTCGTCCGCGCCCGCACCGACCCCCGGGTACGCGAACCGCTGCGGGCGCTGGAAGCGGAGCTGTTCGACTCGGTGTGGACCATCGAAGTGGACGAAAACCTGATCGTCATCCCGAATCGCGATCCCGCGCCCGATTTCTACTTCCGCTAGCGAGGACACCACACGATGTTGAAAGTCTTTGGTTTCGTGCGCCGGCATCCAAACCTGACCCACGACGAGTACCGCGCCGGGCACGTCGGCTACCACAACTCTTTCGGCCGCAGGCTGCCCAACATCCGCGGCTATCTGCTCAACGTCCGGGCCAACCGGCCCATGGAGGAAAGCCTGGGCAGACCCCTGCTCGAGCAGATAAGCAAAGGTGAGCCGAACGGCTTCGACGACCTGTGGGACGGCTGGGGACAGCTGCTGTTCGACTCGATGGATGACTACGTCAGCGCGCGCTCCCCGGCCCGGGACCGCGCCGGACCGGAAGGACTCATCATGGATCCAGGGGTCGCCGGGGTGGGAGGCGACTTCGACTATCTCTATGGCGGCTCTCCCTTCCAGTTTCACGTCGACGAGCATGTCGTCGTGCCGGTGACCCGACCGGAACGCAAGCTGTTCAAGCTGGCGCAGTTCGTAAAGCGCCCGGACGCCCTGGAACCCGAGTTGTTCAGCGCCTATCTCGCCGGCCGCTACGCCAGCTGCCTCGCCGCCATGCCGGGATTGAACGGCCTGGTGGTCAACCTGCGCACGCCCATCGACGTGATGAGCCGGTTCGTCGCGCCGGACGCCGAGGGATTCACCCCGGAAGGAACGGCGCTGCGGGAACGCTTCTACTCCTATTGGGACGGCATCGTAGAGTACTGGCTGGACGCGCCCGCCTGCTTTGTCGACGCGCGCACCACGGGCCCCGAAGCAAACCGTCTGCTGGCGCTGGAAGCGACGCTTTTCGCGCGCAGCTTCTACCGCGAGGTGGACGAGACGGTGGCCGTGTTGCCCAATCGCGCGCCGCCACCGCCCTTCTACCACCGATAGTTAGAGAAAAGCCCTGACAAGGAAGGCGAAAGAGTCCATCAAGACCGCATTGGCGATGACCATTGCCTATGGCATTGCCCTGTGGATGAACTGGGACAACCCCTTCTGGGCCGGATTCACCGTAGCATTCGTCAGCCTGGCCACGATCGGGCAGTCACTGAACAAGGCCGGCCTGAGATTGCTCGGCAGCGCTGCTGGCATCCTGGTGGCGTTCATCATCATCGCGCAGCAAGCCATAAACAAAACTGTCAAAGTGGCTTCAAAACACCACATCAACCCTGCTCACTCCGCCAAAACCCAAGATTCCTGCCTATGCTTCTTCGAGGGCCCCTTCATAAGCGCCGAACGCGGCACGGGGTCCTTTTGACCACGGGTGAGAAAAGTACCAATGAATCGGTCGACATTTCTGCGGTCAGGCTTGGGAGGCTGCATCGGTTTTCTGCTGGCTGCGCTGCTGGCCACAGTCTCGCCTGCACAGGCGTCTTCCACAGTGGCCGATGCTGGCGGCGCAAAGTGTTCATCAGGCGTCCACGTCTCAGCATCGGAGTGTGATGCCGACGGCGACGGGCTCACAAACGCCCAAGAGTTTTCCCTCGGCACAGACCCCGACAGCGTTGACTCGGACGGCGACGGTATTGGCGACAGCATCGAAACCGGCGGCGACGCCAGCGTTGACCCCGGCGATACCAACCCCATCGACGCCGACACCGACAATGACGGGCTGGCGGATGGCAAAGAGGACGCAAACAAGAACGGCCACGTGGGGTTCGGAGAGACGGATCCGAGGGTTGCCGACACCGACGGTGACGGCATTGACGACGGCGTAGAGTCCGGCGTGACCGAGCGGGTAGCTGACCCGGACGGCCCCGGGCCGGCGGTGGGCACATTGGGTCCCTTCATGGGTGATGCAGATCCGGCCGTGAACACCGACCCCCTGGATCCGGACACGGATGGCGACGGTCTCGCCGACGGCATGGAGGATGCCAACAGGAACGGCGCGTCCGACCGCCCGATAATCGGCGCCACGCGAACCAGCGGCGCGGGCGAAACCGACGCGACCCTGCGTGACACCGACGGTGACGGTTTGAGCGACGGCGACGAGGTAAACGGAACAGGCCCCCTGGCAGGCATCGGAAAAACCAACCCGTTGGATACAGACACGGACGACGGCGGCTCGGCCGACGGCGCTGAGGCACTTCAGGCACGGACCAACCCGGCGCCCGGCAATCGGGCGGACGACCCGCTGGATTCCGACGGCGACGGCATTTCCAACATCCTCGAAGGGCAACTGGGCACCGACCCGAACGACCCCGACAGCGACAACGACGGCCTGACCGACGGCGCCGAGACCGGCCCGGATGGAAGCATCGACGCCGGCGACACGGATCCTCTGGACGCGGACTCGGACGACGACGGTCTGGGGGACGGACACGAAGTCATGGGCACCGGCCCGCTCGTCGCCTTCGGCGCAAGCGACCCGCTCGACCCGGATTCCGACCATGACGGCATCGGCGACGGCATCGAAGCCGGCATCCCCACCGCGGGCGTACCGGCAGGCGTCAGCGATAGCAACGGCATAGCCTATTCAGGTACCGCACCAGGATTCGTCGGCGACGCCGACCCGGTAACCCGCACCAGCCCGAACAACAGCGACACGGACAACGATGGCATTGACGACGGTGTCGAAGATGCGAATGGGGATGGCGCAGCGATTCACACCCTGGGCGACAGCTCGAGCGCGGGGCTGGGAGAAACCGATCCGACCAACGCGGACACCGACGGCGACGGCTTGATCGATGGCGATGAGGTCAACGCCTCCGGCCCCCTTGACGGCATTGGCAGCACGAACCCGCTGGATGCCGATACCGATGATGGCGGCACCCAGGACGGTACCGAAGTGCTCGCCGACGCGACGGATCCGCGCGCTGGCAGAGCCGGTGACGATACCGGGACGGATTCCGATGGTGACGGCCTGTCGTACGCACAGGAAGTCGCGCTGGGCACCGACCCCGAGCACGGGGACACCGACAACGACGGCATAGACGACGGTGACGAGACGGGGAACGACGGCGCGCTCAATCTTTGGGATACGGATCCGCGAGATGCCGATTCGGACGATGACGGCATTGCCGATGGCGATGAGGTAACCGGCCTGGACGGCGTGCCGGAAAGCGGCGACGAAACCGACCCGCTGGCCGCAGACAGCGACGGCGACCGTCTGCTGGACGGGACCGAGGTCGGGCTTGTGGTTGGCGTGGTTGGCGGGCTGTCCAAGGCAGCAGCGATCAGCTTTGCGGGCACCGATGCGGCCGCAGGAAACTTTCGAGCCGATGCGGATCCCTCCAGCACCACGGATCCACAAAATCCGGACACGGACGGCGACAGCATCCCCGACGGTACGGAAGATGCCAACCTGGATGGCGCCACCGTCAATACCCTTGGTGCTACGGGCACCGCCGGCAGCGGCGAGACAGATCCCAACAATCCGGATACGGACGGCGATTCCCTGCTCGACGGGGTGGAGGCCGTGGGATCGGGGCCGCTGCTGCTCAGCGGCATTACGGACCCCCTCGACACGGACACAGACGATGGCGGCACCCAGGACGGCAGCGAAGCGCTGGCAGACGCGACCAACCCATCGGCAGGTAACGGCGGCGACGATACCGCAGCAGACACGGATGCGGACGGGCTCGCGGATGCGCAGGAAGCCGAGCTGGGTACGGACCCTGAGGACGCAGACACCGATAACGACGGCATCGACGACGGCAGCGAAACGGGTCACGACGGGGTTGTCGGCCTTTATGATACCGACCCGACGGACGCCGACAGTGATAACGACGGCCTCACCGACGGCGCTGAGCGCCTGGGGAAAGACGGTCTGCCGGGAAGCGGCGATGAGACCAATCCGAACCTGGCCGACAGCGATAGTGACGGCGTCAAGGACGGCACCGAGGTAGGCGCTACCAGGCTCATCCCGACCGGCACCTCGGATGGACCCCTGGCGGTCGGTTTCGCCGGGACGGACCCGGGCGCAGGAAACTTCGTCGCTGACAGCGACCCTCTGACGACGACGGATCCAACGGATGCCGACAGCGACAATGACGGCCTCGCCGATGGCATGGAAGACGCCAACGGCAACGGAATGGTGGACGCGAGGGGCGCGATTGGCGGCGTCGGGACCACCAGCAGCGCGGGGGACGAAACGGATCCCCGCAGTTCGGATACCGACGGCGACGGGCTTTTCGGCGCGACAGACCCGCGAGACACCGACACCGACGACGGCGGGGTGAGAGGCGGCGTGGAGATATTCGGCGGCACAAACCCAACCCTGAGTGCCGACGACGGCCCGGACTCCGATGCAGACGGCGTCCCTGATGCGGAAGACCTCGATATAAGCAACCCCTGCGTGCCAGACAATACCGACGACCTCTGTGACACGGACGGCGATGGCGTATCGGACGGTGACGAGCTAGCCATGGGAACCGCGCCGGGCAATCCGGACACGGACGGTGACGGCATACCGGACGGCTCGGAAACAGGCGATACCGACGGCGACGGTAAACCAGACGCGCTGGACACGGATTCCGACAACGACGGCATTAGCGATCTCATCGAGCAGGCTGGCGCTTCCGTGCCGGCCGGCGCTCCTTCAGACGCCAACGGCGTCGCGCCCGGACTCGATAGCGACCTCGACGGCGTGCCCGACTTCAGAGAGCTGGACGGCGACGCCGACGGCGTTCCCGACTATCGTGACCTGGACAGCGACAACGATACGCTGACCGACGTCCTGGAGGCCGGCGGCAGCGAGGAGAATCACGACGGCTTTGAAGACAACGCCCGGGTGACAACCCAACCGGCCGACACCGACGGTGCTGAGCTTCCCGACTATCTCGATCTCGACAGCCACAACGATGGGTTCAGCGACCTCCCCGCCCACTCCGGGCTGGACCGCAAGGGCGACGGGCAGCTAGATGACAAAACGGATACCGACCGTGACGGCGTTCCGGACCTGGCCGACCCGCTGCCCACCGCGTTCGGCACGAACCGCGACATCGACGACGACGGCGTCGCGAACGCGATCGATCTCGATGACGACAACGACGGGCTGCCCGATCGGGCGGAGGCCCCGGGCGGCGATCTCTCATACGACACGGACGGCGACGGTCGGCCCGACTCGATCGATCTCGACAGCGACAACGACGGCATCGCCGATGTGGTGGAAGCGGATGTCGGGAGGTCTGATGCCGACGGCGACGGCAGAATCGACGGCTATGTGGACCTGGACAATGACGGTCTGCATGACCCGGTAGCCAGGGATTTCGTGCCTGTCGACAGCGACGACGATGGGCAGCCCGACTTCCGGTCCCTCGACAGCGACGGAGACCGAGTCTTCGACCTCCAGGAAGCGCTGCTCGCCTCCTTCGATGCCGACGGAGACGGCCGCGCCGACAATCGGGCGGACATCGACCGGGACGGCTGGCGGGATGTCGTTGATACCCTTATTGACGGTGTTCCAAGGGACGCGGGCGCCAGAATGCTCGATACCGACAGGGATGGCAGCCCCAACTTCCGCGATTCAGACAGCGACGGCGATGGCACAGAAGATGGCGCTGAAAACGCGGACCTGAACGGCGACGGTATCGTCGATTACCTGCAACCGACCCAGCTTCCCTGGAAGACCGCAGCCGTGGGCAGCATCGGGCCACTGAGTTTCTGGGAGCTCGCCCTACTTCTGATAGCGGCGGGCACCCTCTGGTTCGTGCGCACAAGAAGCCGCCACGCGACCTAGATCCTGGCGTCCCACCGACTGACCTCGGCGAGCTAGTCCGCCTTTATGTTCTCGCGAAGGACGATCTGGAAGTCGTCCCCCTGACGAGGTTTTACATCGATCTGGAAGGTATTTTCGGTTGGCCGGCTGTAGGTGAGACGCTTGAAATCGCTGTCGCCGACGCCGTCGAAGCTCACCCGGCGATCCGCAATTTCCGCCAGCGTCATGAGCTGAACTTCCTCGCGGCGCGGCACATAACCCGGCAACCACTGGCGAACACGAAACAGCAGCGAGTCGTCGACCTCCTCGATGAGGATCAGCTCCAGCATCCTCATCTGGCCATCACCCATGATCCTGACCAGGCAGGCGATGGTACCGGCCGCCGGCTGGTTCCAGTTTTCTTCGAGCGTCTGCTCGCCGAAGGGGCCAACCCAGGAGCCGGTCATCCAGGCCAGGTCCGTGACCTTGGGCTGCCCTGCCACTTCAGCGGATCCAGCAGACGCGATGAACAGCGCGAGGAGGGCAACAGGCCCGAACGCAAGTCTCACCGACGTAAAGCTCCTTCTGTTCCATGGCGTCATTGAAACCCACACGCCCACGCTTCGTCCATCAGCAATTGCCGGGAGCAAACCCAAACGGATGGTCTGGTGAAGGGCAGCGGCTTCACGGCCTTTTCACTCAAGCTGGCGACAATGCCATCATGAAAAGAACCATCACCCCTCCACCGCCCCAGGCAATGGCCGTGGAAGCGCTCACCGGCCTGCAGATTCCCCGACTGTTGCTGCGGGCACCCAACCTGGCCTTCGCGTCCCGAGGTGCTGGCGAACGCGTGCTCGTCTGGCCGGGCTTCGGCGCCGGCGACGTTTCTACCCTGCCCCTGCGCAGCTACCTCTCTTATCTGGGTTATCGTCCCGCCGGCTGGGGCATCGGCCGCAACAACGGCAACGTGCTGGCGCTGCTGGAACAGCTGCGCGCCCAGGTCGTCGAGCAGGCTTCGCAAGCGCCGGTGACCATCATCGGCTGGAGCCTTGGCGGCTACCTAGCGCGGGAAGTGGCCCGCGACTGTCCAGAGCTGGTTCGCAGCGTGATCACCCTGGGCTCGCCGGTGGTTGGCGGCCCCAAGTACACGGCGGTGGCTCAGGCCTTTGCCGCCGGCGGCGACAGTCTGGATGTGATCGAAGCGCTGGTGGAGGCACGTTATCAGCGGCCGCTGACCGTCCCGGTTACCGCCGTTTACTCTAAGCTGGACGGCGTGGTCGCGTGGCGGGCCTGCATCGACGACAGAAGCCCCAACGTGGAACACGTCGAAGTCGCCAGCACTCATCTTGGTCTAGGATTCGCGGCCGACGTGCTGGAGATCATCGCTGACCGTCTGGTCCGAACGACCCGAGCTGCCTGATCTGACGCCGAAATAGCACGCCCCTCCACCTGAATGGATGTATGCTCGTGAAGGGACACCAGAGGAGATACCCATGAGCATCGCTGACCGCTATCAGGCCTACGCCGACGACTTCGAGAAATCCTACGAGGACGATGACTGGACGCGGATAGACCCTTACTTCACGGAAAGTGCCGTCTACGAAGGCATGGGCGACAAAGCTGAGGGTCGCGCAGCCGTGATCGCGAAGCTCAAAGGCGGCGTGGACGGGTTTGATCGCAACATGGACAGCCGTACACCCGACTTTCAGCAGCCGACCGTGGAAGGCAGCACGCTGCGCATGAACTGGTCAGTAACTTATACCAAAGCCGGCTGTCCGAATCTGGTGATCTCTGGAAACGAGACCGCCGAGTTCGATGGCGACCACATCGCGCTGCTCCGGGACGAGTTGGATCCAGCCGCCGAGGCAGCCATGGGCGAGTGGATGGCCGAACACGGCGCGAAACTGCAAGGCTGAAGAGCGTTCTGTCAGGCGGGCTCCCAGACCAGCGGGAAAACCTCTGGAAAGTCCGCCAGGGGCTGTCCGTCTTTCGGGTCGTAGTCGTAGAGCTTTATGGGATCCGGAATGGCCTGGCTGCGCCGATGCAGATAATGAACCCGGGGGCCCGCCCACAGCGACGCATGAGATCGCCTGGGGTGCGGCAGCGTTACTCCGCCTCGGGCGGAATGCACGATGTTGCCGTGGAACAGCAGCACGTCGCCGGGCTCGTAATTCCAGCCGAGTATGTCGAACGAATCCCGATTGCCCTCGATATTCGGCAATGCCGGCAATCCCGGGTCCAGGAATGAATCGAAATAAGTCCATTGCTGGTGGGCCTCAGGGCCGATCAGGCGCTCACCCCTGGCGAAGGCGGCCTCCAGCTCGGCAACACCCTGGGGGTCTTCTGCCGGATCGCGGCCTACCGGGGGCCGGTAGGTTATATTCCACAGGTGGGAACCACGCAGCACTTCCAGGCTGACCTCCCTGGGGGCCGGATCGGCACATACCCAGGCCCGGATCAGCTGATCACCTTCAACATTGTAATAACAGGTGTCCTGATGCCAGGCGCTTGGGGCAATGGGCCCCGCCGGTTTGTAAAACATCTGATCCATGTAGAACCGAACCGGCGCGCGCAGAACCGACCCGACGATCTCGGCAATGGGCGAGTGATCCAGCAGTTCCTGAAGCTTTGGCGAATGGGCGGCAGGAAATTGGTCGATCCGCAGCGGCAGGGACACGCCGGCCGACATACCGTCGGGATGATCGTGGGCATACTCGAGCCCTTCCGCCAGCAGATCCGTCCACTGCTGCGCAAGCACCCCTTTGAGGAGAACCGCGCCGTCCCGGTTGAAGGCGGCTATCTCCGTTTCGCTGACGGGCCGTAGTGGCGTGCTCATCCTGTTCTCCCTCTGTAAGCGGGCGGAAGGCTTAGTGGAAACCACCACGACCCTCCTGGCCTTGCTTCGGAGTGTAATACAGACATATGGTTCTTGGAACGAAACCACCTGTAATCCGGGAAGGCCAAAGACGATGACCAAACAAAGGTATGAGCACATTCTCTATGAGGTCGATGGCGGCAAAGCGCGCATCACGTTGAACGAACCCAAGCGGCGGAACGCGCTGTCGATCGCCCTGGTTGAAGAGCTGCGTGATGCGCTGTGGGAGGCCGACGATGACAAGTCCGTACACTGCGTCATTCTGCGCGGTTCCGGGTCGGCCTTCTGTGCCGGCTACGACCTGACGCCGGGTCGCAAGGCTCGCGAGGACGACGGCGTCGAGCGCCGGGCCGGTCGCGGCATGGATGACGACGCCTGGAACATCGAACGATTTCAGCGCAGCTTGCGGACGCTGTGGGAAATGCACAAACCTTCCATCGCGCAGATTCACGGCCACTGCCTGGCGGGGGGTACGGACCTGGCGCTGTACTGCGACATACTGATCGCCGCGGACAACGCCAACATCGGTTTTCCGGCGCTGCGCAACATGGGCGCGGCACCGAACCAGCTGTGGCTGTACAACTGCGGGCCGCAGTGGACCAAGCGCCTGCTGCTGACCGGCGATACGGTCAGCGGCGAAGATGCCGCGCGAATCGGTCTGGTGCTGAAGTCCGTTCCCGAACACCTGCTGGAAGCCGAGGTAGAAGGCCTGGCGGATCGCCTGACGCTCATCGACCCCGAGCTGCTGTCGACGAACAAGCGAATCGTCAACCTGGGCATGGAGCTGATGGGCGCGCAAACGCTGCAACGACTGGCCGCGGAAAATGATGCCCGCGCTCATACCACCCGGGCAGCGCGGGACGTTTTCAAAAAGATTGCCACTCACGGCGTCAAGCAGGCGGTTGTCGAGCGGGATGCCCCGTTCGGCGATGGTCGAGCCCGCGTGCTGGGTCCGGAATTGCGCGACGCCGAGGGCCGACTTCTGCCCCCCGAGGAATAACCGACGGGAGGCGTCTGCCGCACGCCTGCACGCTATCACTTCACCACTTCACCACTTAGGCATAGGGGCGGGGTTCAGCGGGTGCTTCAGGAACCACTTTCCCGCCCGCCTGGCGAGAATTCTTTAGCCCGGGTACTCGGACCCGATGGTTTCCCGCCACTCTGAGAGAATGTCCTCTAAAAGCGGAATCTGTTCTTTAATAACCACAGCAATGGCCCACCGTCACCATCGTGCCGAAGATGGAGGCAACAAACACAATGAGCAGGTCCGCATTCATATCATGATCACCGTTACCAGCGTCACGAGGCTGAAGGCGGCAGGCAACAGCAGCACGGCATACACAAACATCAACCCGGAAAATTTCAACAGGGTGGCAAAATGGCTATCGCCAAAATATCGCTTCAACGCCAGATAGTGATAGAGGGCAAGCCAAAGCCAGAGCAAGGTCGCAAGCCAGGTCGTTGCCGTACCCAGAAATCCGACGCTAGGCTGATCCGGCAACAACAGGAGCAGGGTAAACAGGATGAAGACGAAGGTGTGAAGGTGGGTGGCGAACACCAGGTTCTCCACGTAGTAGCGATGCCTGCCGACGTAGAAGATCTTCAACAGCAACGCATACACCGGCAGCATGATGAAGATGGCGACAGGCAGATTGTCCACCAGCTGGTCCAGCAGCGACGCTGGCTCGTAGATGGCGTCGACCAGCCGGCCGAACACGTAGACCTCAACCGCTTCGAGCTCTTCCGATCTGTCCCCTACCCCTTTGGCAAGCTGCAGAAGTGCCAGGCGCGCCAGGGAGGTCTCTGGCTTCTCGAGTATCTGCGCCACCTTCTGCCGCTGCTCAACATCCAGCTGCCGCAGCAGGTGATCAACATCCGTCTCCGTAACCGACTCCAGCTCCCGGGTCACCTCAGCTTTGTCGACCGGGGCAATCACAACGTCCGTAGTGATCGACAGCAGAAAGAAGAACAGGATGCTGACGAACAGATAAAGCCGTATCGGGCTGACGTAGCTGGCGCGGCGATTGCGGGAAAATTCCACCGCAAGCTCGCCGGGCCGGAACAGGAGCTTGCCCAGGGTCCGAGACAGCCGCGAGTCCAGGTCGAAGGTTTCGCGCACCAGCTCAGCGACCATCGGCGACAGGGCCTGCTGATAGTTCCGGTCGTTCTGCCCGCAATTGCCGCAGTAGGAACCCGGCCGATCAGAGCCGCAGTTTGCACATATCATCGGCGTATTGTGCCCGATGATTCAGCCATTCCCTAAGGATGCATCCGTAGCTACCAACCCCCAGGTGCTTAGCGCGCCCGGCCCTCCGTGATATCTTGTCGGGACCCGAAGAGGCTGTTCATGGACGACCCCACCCGAGCGAACCAAGAAAGTCCACCGCCGGAGTATTTCGACGGCTTCGATGACGTGCCGTTTCACCGCTATCTGGGTCTGCGCCTGGCCGAGCGACGTCCCGATCACGCGAGGCTGCGCCTCACCATCGGCGATGAAACGCCCACCGGAATCGGCGGCAGCGTGAACGGCGGCGTTATTGCGACCATGATCGATATGGCGGTGATCCCTGCCGTTTTCACCGGGATCCGCGAGGGAACTCAGCCAGCCGGCACGGCGGACCTGCAGGTGACCTATCTGAGGCAGGCCCACGGCGCCTGGATCGAGGCGGAAGCGACGGTGATCAAGCGCGGCAGGCAGCTCTGCGTGGTGGAGGTGAGCGTGACCAATGACAGCGGGACGCTTTGTGCCCGGGGCCGCGTGCTCTACGCGCTGCGGGCGATCTAGAAGCTCCAGGATTCGACAAAGGCGGAGACACAACATGAAAGTCGGCACCATCAGCGCCCTGTTCCGCTACCCGGTCAAAAGCATGGGCGGCGAGCGCCTCGACGAGCTGGCCCTGGGCCCGCGCGGCGTGCCCGGCGACAGAGCCTGGGCCGTCCGCGACGAGGTGCGGGGCGGTATCCGGGGAGGCAAACGGTTTCCCCAGCTCATGCAATGCCGCGCGGCCTACGATGAGGCGCCGCCGACTGAAGGATCCATCCCCGCCGGAATCACCCTGCCGGACGGCCGACGGCTGGCCATCGACGCAGCGGAAACACCGGGGCTGCTGAGCGAGCTGGTCGGCAGCCCCGTTACCGTCTGGCCGCTGCTGCCCGCAGACCGGCTGGATCACTACCGGCGCGGAAAGCCCGTGCTCGACGACATGGAGGCGGAGTTCCGTCGCGTCTTCGGTCGCACGGAGCACGAGCCGCTGCCGGACGTGACGAAGTTTCCCGACTTCCTGACGGAATTCGAATCCCCACCAGGCACCTATTTCGATGCCTTTCCACTCCTCGTCATGACCACCGAATCGCTGGCTCACCTGCAGCGCATCGCCCCCGATCATGACTTCGACGTGAGCCGATTCCGACCCAACCTGCTCGTAGAGACCGATGCCGAGGAAGCCTTCCCGGAGCGGGGCTGGACAGGCAGGACGCTGCGAATCGGCAGCACGGAAATCCACCTGGAGATGGACTGCCCGCGCTGCGTGATGACTACCCACGGCTTCGGCTCGCTGCCGAAAGATCCAGGCGTCATGCGCGCCCTGGTGCAGCATGCGGGGGGCGATCTGGGGGTTTACGCAAGCGTTCGAACGCCGGGCAAGGTTCGCATCGGGGATATCGTCGAGCTGAACTGAAACACGGATACGGGAGGAACCGCCGGTGGCATACGTCGAAACGCATACCGTTCATGATGCGGACTCACACGTGATGGAGCTGCCCGGCACCATCAACGGCTATCTGGCAGCCAGAGATCGCGGCGAGTTCGAGGCCAAGGTACCCATCAGTCCGGCCGAAGAAAATTGGGCGCGGGAAGCAGAGGGTTTGCATGACGACCCGGACTTTCGAGCCGGAGACGATGTCAATATTCTGCTGCGCAAGAATTACCAGGCCCTGGGCTCGTTCCGCAGCGCAGGTGGCGCTCGCTCTGGCCGTGGCCCGGGCACACAATCAAATGATGACGGAGTTCTGCAGCGTAGACGAGCGTCTGCTGGCCACCGGCTACGTGCCCCTGGCCGACATCGAAAAAGCGCCCGGGATCGCCAGACAAGCCCTGGACCTGGGCTGCAAAGCGTTGGTCATCCCCTCCCGCTGCCCGGCCGAGCACTCACCGAGCCATATCGGTTTCGATCCGCTATGGGCGTTGGCCCAGGAAGCGGGCATACCCATTCTGTTTCATGTCGGCGGCGAAGAGAAAATGCACGCCGCCTATGCCGAGAACGGCCTGCCCCGAGTCCGCGACTTTCACGGCGGCGACGAGAACTTCACCTCCACCAGCTTCATGACGATCCCCCTGGCCGCCTGGCAGACCATGGCCATGCTGATCATCGACGGCGTCTGCGATCGATTCCCCGACCTAAAGTTCGGCGCCATCGAGCTGGGCGCATCCTGGGTGCCGAGCTGGCTGAAATTCATGGACGCCGGCTTCGGCGCTTTCCGTAAGGGCGAAGAGCGGCTGCAGAAGCTGTCTGCCCGACCCAGCGAGATCGCCCGAAGGCAGTTTCGGGTGACCCCCTACCCCCACGAGGACGCCGGGTGGATCATCGAGAACAGCAGCGAAGACATGTGCCTGTTCTCGTCGGACTATCCGCACGTGGAAGGCGGCCGGAACCCGATCAAACGGTTCAACGCGACGCTGGGGGGCGTCAGCGATTCCGCAAGGCGGCGATTTTACCGGGACAACTTCATCGATCTGATGGGCCGCGGGCTGGACCGTTCGCTGCACGACCGCAAGTGTGGTGCCGTTCGTTAACCTTCGCAAGTGTGGTGCCGTTCGTTAACCTTTAACCTTTTCGGAGTACAGAGCCTCCCACATGCAACGCTGCGGAGCTTTTGGCGAGCGGCCGCGGTGTCGGTCGTGTTGTTCTTGTGGGTTCCACTCAGATCGTCGGCTTCACTTTTCGAAGTCATTCAAAAAGGCTTGAAAATTCCAGTAGGATACCCATCTACCTCGTCGCCTCGGTATGAGAGGTACGAATGTCTCTCCAGGGCTTTCAGCGTACCTTCCAGCTCCCGGAACACGTCGCGGTGCAGGGAGCGCGCCTTGAAGAAGGCATGCTGCATATCGACTTGGTGCGTGAGCTTCCGGAAGCACTGCGACCGCGTCGCATCAACATCGAGACCGACGAGCACGCGACCTCCATGTTGGAAAACACTTCCAAGGTCGCCTGAGCCGGGTCGCGGGGGCGCCAGCCCACGATCATCTGCCGATGCCTGAGAACGTCAACGATCGCGTACCGCATACAGCCGACAGACACCATGAACAAGATACAAAGCTTTTACCTGATTCGCGTCTGGGCGACGAAATGCCTGCTCTTGCTGCTGACGACCTCAGCGGTAGCGCACGAGCGCTCGCTCGCCCCGATGCTGAAAGAAGTAACCCCAGCCGTGGTCAACATTTCTGTGTCAGCCAATCGTGGGACCCAGGGCAACCCCTTCTTCGACGACCCATTTTTCCGACGCTTTTACAACATTCCAGATCAGGCACCGCAGGTACCGCGCCGCACCCAGAGCGTCGGGTCTGGCGTCATCATCGACGGCAAAGACAGGTACGTGGTTACCAATCATCACGTCGTTGACGGTTCGGACGAGGTAACCGTCACTCTACAGGACCGTCGCCAACTGAAGGCCGAGATCGTGGGCAGCGACGCGGCTACCGATATTGCACTGTTGAGAATTGACGGCCCAGGGCTCTCCGAAGTTGCGCTGGGAGATTCCGAAAAGCTGGAGGTCGGCGATTTCGTTACCGCCATTGGCAATCCTTTCGGCCTCGGACAAACGGTTACCTCCGGAATCGTCAGCGCTCTGGGTCGCAGCGGCCTGATCCCCGAGGGCTATGAGGACTTCATCCAGACCGACGCCTCCATCAATCCCGGCAATTCCGGCGGCGCGCTGGTGGAGTCTGACGGCAAGCTCATCGGCATCAATACCGCCATCATCGCGCCTGCGGGCGGCAACGTGGGCATAGGATTCGCGGTGCCGGTGAACATGATGAAGAGCGTCGTCGAGCAGCTTCTCGAGTACGGGGAGGTTTCCCGCGGGCAACTGGGCATTTTGGTTCAAGACGTGACCCCCGACCTCGCAGAGGCCCTCGAGCTGGATACCGCACGGGGCGCGCTGGTGGCTCAAGTTGTCGAAGGCTCCGCCGCTGCGAACGCCTGGATCCAGGTTGGGGACGTCGTTCTGAAACTCAACGGCCGAACCGTGGACGACGGCACTGACCTTCGCAATCGCATCGGGCTCATGCGGGTGAGCGAAGGGGTTGAGATCGATTTGATTCGCGATCGCCGGCGGCTGACCGTCGAGACCACGATCGGGAAGGCTTCACAAATACAGATTTCGGGCCGCGAAACCAGCCCTAAGCTGGACGGCGCAGAGCTTCGCAACATCGCCCCAAGCTACCCGGATCACAGGCGCGTGCGAGGCGTCGAGGTGGTCAGAGTGGAGCCTGGCAGCCGCGCGTGGCGAGCCGGATTGCGCAAGGGCGATATCATCCTGTCGGTCGACCGCCGGCCGGTATCGTCGGTCAATGAGTTTTCCGAGCTGCTGAAAGCCCTAGACGGAGCCACTGCCCTGCACGTGCAGCGTGGTGATAGCCGACTATTCATCGTCGTTCAGTAGGGGGGAGGATAGTTTCATCCGCGACGAACAGGAGACGCCGATCAGCGATCTCACCCGCTGGAACGAAAAGGTTAAAGGTTAACGAACGGCACCACCTACCACGCAACCGGAACAATCAGGTCGGGCGACGCGCCTGGATGCCTTTCGAATACATCGAGATCAGCCCCCTGTCCTGGGACCAGCTGGCATTGCGGGGGAAGCCGTCGGTTTCGATGTCCGTGAGAAGTTGCTGCACGTCTGCGTCGAGCTGTTTGAACGCGCTTACATCCGCTGCCGAGCTGAAGCCGGAAGCCAGCAAGGCGGGAACCCGACGCAACATCGCCCGACATCGTTCGCGCTGCGTCGGATCGGGTGACTTTGCCAGCACAAAAGCGCAGAAGGCGGCGTAGATGAACAGCGCTTCTCGAGGCCCGAACAGGGCCACCTGGCTGTCGTCCAGAAGCTGGCGCTTCGCGACTTTGACGTCGTTCAGATGCGCGGCGCCCTGACTCAGCTCGGCCAGGAAACTTCCCGCCGGCCGGAGCGTGAGCTCCAGGCCGGGCTCATCACGGGCCAGCTGAAAGTATTGTGCCTCGCCGCGGCGCCCTGACTTGAGGATCAGGTGATCGATCTGGTCCACGGCGGCCACCCAGGTTTTGTGGCCGCTGAGCACCTGACCTTGAGAATCGTGCTGCGCAGTGACCCCCGGCAACGGGTTGTTTGGCTGACGATCTTCGGATACGGCGAACGCCGCCCAGCCGGACAACGGAGCATCCGGAAAGGTGCACCGAATGGCGGCCTGATAGCCAGCGATGAAAACCCATGCCAGTCGATCCGCGCAGAGCCCACCGGCGATGGCCATGGAAGCGAGGTCGGCCTGCGTCTCTGCGTGTTGCCGCCAAAGCTCGAGAAATTGCGCCTCGGTGAGCGCATTCAGCGACTGAAATCGACCGCTGTCAGCCTCTCTTAACAGATCTTCCAATGGCGTGCATCCGTGACAAACGGCTCAACCGGTGCGGCGCATTTCAATATACACCCTGGGCGGAGAGATGTTCAGCAACCCGCGCACCTCTTCGATGGGCCGGCTCAGCAACTGTTCCCAGTCCATACCCGGCAGCCAGGCGGCGCGGCGACCAGCCCGATAACCCGCCCACAGCGCTTTGAAGATTCGCCTGTCCTGCTCCCGAGCGATCTTCAACGCACCCATGACGGCAATGAAGCCCAGCCCGGTATCCCGCGTCTGCGCGTAGGTGAATCCGAGCAGGCAGACTTCACCCATGGTGTCCGGCCCGTAGCCGGTCGTCACATGCCACAGATCGTGCATGTCCCGAAGGCGCCGCGCGTACAGCCGGTGCTCATGCGCCTGGGGCAGCTCGCCGTTCAGGCTCGCTTCCTCCAGCCCTTCGGCGGTGATTTTCTGTGCCTCCATGAAGGCAAGGTAGCAACGGCCCAGACTGCCTTCGGGCAGCGACCTGAGATTCTCCCGATTCCGCAGCACCTCGATCAGGTCCCTGTTTTCCGCGAGAATGGTGCCGCCGGTCGGCGTCATCGCAAAACGCTGGTAGCCACGCAGAACGCTTTTGCCGGACAGCGCGCGGACGACGGTGAACACGTGGGAGGTTTTCTCCGGATTGCGCAACAGGGATCTGACGCCGCTCCAGGCCTCGCCGAGCCGGAGTCGATATTGATCGGTATCTGCCGTGTGAATGCTGGTTTGCATGTCGGAGGACCTTATGAACACTCATGTAGATAGTGGCATAATATCGATATCTACATTAATGTCAATAGTGACAGCGAACGGGAACGCAAACTGACATGGGGACGCCACGCAAACGTCGATCGCCTGAGCAGGCCCGCAGCGAGATACTTCTTGCCGCCGAGGCCCGCCTGCGCGACCACGGTCTGGAAGGCCTGAACGTGGTCGACGTGGCGGCCGATTGCGGCATGAGTCACGCCACGGTCATTCATCACTTCGGGAACACCGCGGGAATGCGTCGTGCGCTGGTCACCCACATGACCGACCGCCTGCTGCGCGACGTCATCGCCGCGCTGGAGCAGGAGCCGGCGCTGGAGCCTCCGGAAATGCTCAACGATCTGTTCGCCACCCTGTCGCGGGGCGGACACGCCAAGCTGCTCGCCTGGCTGAGTATCGGCGGCGACGCCCTGACCGAAAACCTGGAGCCAGCAACGCACGTGCAGGCGCTGTTTGCCGAGCTGGTACCCGTGCTGGGACGGCGCCTGCCGGACGGGTGGGACCGGGAAGCGGTCGCGAAACGGATGATTTTTCTCGTCGCCACCGCCGCTATCGGCTACGGCGTGGCCGGTTCGCTATTGCCGAGGATGATGGACATGGACGATCGTGAAGCCGCTGAGTTTCCCGAATGGTTGGGCCGCCAGATCAGCGAGCTGATGGCAGAGCAGAGACGATAGTGCCGTTCGTTAACCTTTAACCTTTCTGTCGGTCGAAGTTCGTTGCCGACTTCGTGCGGATCGTCAGGCTAAGGAGGTTTGTGATGCTGCATAACCTGAAAAGGTTAAAGGTTAACGAACGGCACCAGGTTTACACCTAACCTATTGATTTATTGGCGGAGAGGGAGGGATTCGAACCCTCGATACGTTGCCGTATACACACTTTCCAGGCGTGCTCCTTCGACCGCTCGGACACCTCTCCAGTTGGGTGGCAACCCAAACCAGCCACACCCCGGCACACGAGTCCGCTGCTACCGTTGCTCCCTTCCGGGCCTGGCGGAGTTCACAACCTGTCGTTGCGAGGGGACCGGAATGGGTCACCATTGAACCGATACGAGCGACCTGGCTACCGGCCGGGCCGCCTGAGCGATAAGGGCCCGAATACTAGCCGAACTGCTATGGGAAGTGTAGCGACCGAATCCTTGCCTATACTTCTCAGAACGCAGAGGTTTCCGGCAACCACTTCATGACCTGGCCACTATTTGCAGTTATTCAGCTCGGGCTGGTCACACTGGGTGTGACAGCGGCCTTCTGGCTGCGTAATCGCGAGTTGAAAGCTCGATACCAGGAGCTGGAAGCCCAGAGCGCTAGGGCCGACGAGGCCGTTGCCGAGGCCACCGCCAGGTTCGAGGGCGTGGCGGAAGCCGCCCGGGAACAGTGGCTTTCGGAGCGCATCGCCGCCTGCTCCGGTGACGACCCGGTGAGCGAGGTTCAACGCCTGGTACTGCAGAACGAGCGGTCGCCAGACCCGGAATTCACGGCAAGCCTGCAGCAGCAGCTGGCGTCCGGCAGCGACGCCCACACGCACTACCAGCAGCAGTGGCAGGGCCTGCGCGAGCAGAGCCATCAACTTGCCTGTCGACTCATAGAAAGCTACCCGCTCAGCCAGGCTGTCATCTCCCAGCTCTACGAGGCGTTCACCGACCTGGACAAAGCGTTCGCCACTGACTTGCCGCCCCTGCCGGATGCGCCCGAGCGAGAATCCGGCGACGACATGGATCTGTCCCAGGAAGCCGAGCACCTGCGGGCCGCCAACGAGCTGATTCAGCAGCAGCTGGAAGAAGCACGCGCCGAGCTGAACAAGCAGCAGAGCAGCAGCGAGGATGCCGAGGAGCAGGCGGAGGATCTGAAGAAGCTGCTGCAGCAATTCACCAAAGACAGCCGCGACATGATGGGCTGCATTCAGGACCTGGAACGGGAGAATGCCCGCCTCAAAGCCCTGGTATCCGACACCGCGGCCGACCCGGATGCCCCCGCCCCGGCCGACGGCTCGAACCATGACCCCGCCGAGGCAAACCACGCCGCCTAACAACCGCTGCCTCGCGCAGGCCACCTGACAGCGGGCCCACCCTTAGGCTAGAGTCCCCGGGTTTGTCCGGGAACCAGCAGCCGTGCGCACCGATCATCGACCTTACGCCGTCAAACGGCTGCATCGGGTGCTGGAACGCTGGTACGTCGACTACTTCATCCGACCTCAGCTGGACGCGCTTGGCGATCACCCCAAAGTGATGAAGCCCTGGAATCTGAAGATCCACGGCCGCGGCATCCGTCTTGGTCGCTGCGTGCACGTCATCACCGGCGCCGATCGCCAGGTTCGCCTGACCACCTGGGCCCACGAAGACGGTGAGGGCGAGATCAACATCGGCGACTACTGCCTGGTCTGCCCGGGCGTACGCCTCGATTCGGCCTGCAGCATCACCGTGGGCCGTAACACCATGCTCGCCGCCGGCGCGTACCTGACCGATGCCGACTGGCACGACATCTACGATCGGGCGCGGATCATCGGCCGCCACGGGGCGATCGTTCTCGAGGACAACGTGTGGATCGGCGACAGCGCCATCGTCTGCAAGGGCGTCACCATCGGGGAGAACTCGATCATCGGCGCGGGTAGCGTGGTGACCCGGAACATTCCCGCCAACGTCATCGCCGCCGGCAACCCGGCCACCGTCGTTCGCGAGCTCGATCCCGAACAGCCGCTGCGCAGGCGCGAAGATCTGCTGGCGGACCCCGCCGCTCTGGACGCCAGGATGGACGAGGTAGACCGGTATCTGCTGGGCAGCAATACCTGGTGGGGCTGGCTGCGCTCGAGCGTCCGACCGGACAGGGACGACTGAGCTGAAGATTACTGGCGCCGCAGGCGCCAGCCTGGGGCCACCGGCTCGTGATCCGAGCGCCAGGGGCTGATATCCACGCCGCCCCGACGCACAAAGAATCCCCCCACCGTCAGTTTCTGCGGCCCGCAGCGCGCCTTGAGGTCGGCAAATATCTGCTCCACCGTCGCTTCGTGAAACGCCTGGTGCAGGCGAAACGAGACCAGGTACGCCAGCAGCCGCTGGCGGTCGATGGGCGGGCCGACATAGCGGATGACCACAGACGCCCAGTCCGGCTGCCCGGTTACCGGGCACAGGCTGCGGAACAGGTGGCTGTGCAGGCTTTCTTCTACCAGCGGCGTCCGCCCCGCTCGCGCGCCGTCTGTCTGCAGCAGGGCTGGTTCTCTGGCGTAGCAAGGTTCCGTGAGCTCCATATCGTCGATGCACGCGCCCGGCAGGATGTCCGCCGCGGGCGGCAGGTCGTTCAGATCCAGAAGCTCGACGCCAACCTCTGCCCCCACCGCATCCGTCAGATCCTCCCGCAGCACATCCTGCACCGCCTGCGCGCTGGCAAAGGACGACTGCGCAAAGGCATTGAGGTACAGCTTGACGCTCTTGCTCTCCACCATGCGCGGCGAAGTTGCCGGCACCCGCAGCCGGATGCCTGCCACCTGAGGCTTGCCGTGAGCGTTCAGCCAGGAGAACTCATACCCGTGCCAGACGTCTTCGCCGTCGAAAGGCAACGCCTGACCCACGCCAAGGGCATCACGGGCGGATGCCCGGTCCAGCCGATAGAGCAGCGCCGGCTGGTAAGCGTCGACATATTGCGAAGGCTGGCCCAGGGGGTTCTTCATGGTGCGCACTTAAAGCGACCGCGTGTCCGCTGTCAACGCGGCCAGGACCAGCCTTTGCAAAGACCCGCGTGCACCAACTTCCGAAAACGGCTACGGTGGCCCACCCGGAACCGCCGGATGCCGCGACGGCCCGCATGCTCGAAAACTTCCAGAACCTGGCAAAAGCATTTGCGGACTATGCCTGGGGACCCTGGCTGCTGGCGCTGCTGCTCGGCGGCGGGCTGTTCTTTCTCATCTACGCGCGCTTCGTCCCGTTTCGCCATCTGCCTCACGCCATCGATCTGCTGCGGGGAAAGTACAACAAGGAAAACGACCCCGGACAGATCACGCATTTTCAGGCGCTTTCTTCGGCGCTGGCTGGGACCATCGGCATGGGCAACATCGCCGGGGTCGCGCTGGCCATCGCCATCGGCGGGCCGGGCGCGATCTTCTGGATGTGGATGACGGCGATCCTCGGCATTGCCACCAAGTTTTTCACCTGCACGCTGGCGGTGATGTACCGCGGCCGCGATTCCGCCGGCGAGCTGCAGGGGGGGCCCATGTACGTCATTCGCGAGGGCCTGAACAGGCGCTGGCACTTCCTGGCCTACGCGTTCGCCCTGGTCGGTCTCATCGGCGCCCTGCCAGCGCTGCAGGCGAATCAGCTGGTGCAGATCCTGCGGGACGTGCTGTTCGTCGGCAACGGTTGGCTGCTCGAGGAAAGCGACCCGCTATCGTTCAACCTCACCGCCGGCTTTCTGATCGCGCTGATCACCGGGTCGGTGATCTTCGGCGGGCTGAAACGAATCGCCAAGGTGGCCTCACGCATCGTTCCCGCCATGAGCCTGCTGTACATCGGCGCCGCGGTAACCGGGCTGCTGCTGAACCTGGAGCGGGTGCCCGGCGTGTTCGCACTGATTGTGGAGGACGCTTTTACCGGCAGAGCCGCCGGCGGCGGCGCCCTGCTGGCGGTTATCCTGTACGGCGTTCAGCGCGGCGCCTACTCGAACGAAGCCGGCATCGGCACCGAATCAATGGCCCATGGGGCCGCTAAAACCCGGGAGCCCGTGAGGGAGGGTCTGGTGGCCATGCTGGGACCGGTGATCGATACCCTGCTGATCTGCTCCGCTACCGCGTTCATGATTCTGCTGTCCGGGGTCTGGCAGACCGACGGCGCGGGCAACGGGGTCACCCTGACCGCGGCAGCCTTCGAGCAGCTGCTGGGCACCCCCGGGCTGGTCATCCTCTTCGCCTGCGTCGTCTGCTTCGCCGGCACCACCATTCTTACCTACTCGTTCTACGGCACCCAATGCGCGAGCTTTCTGTTCGGCGCGCACCACAGCGGGCACTACCGATGGGTTTATCTGGGATTCATCATCATCGCCAGCGTGGTCACGATCGAGGCTGCCGTCAGCATCATCGACGGGGCTTTCGCGCTGATGGCGATTCCCACCATGACCTCCGCGCTGCTGCTGGCCCCCAGGGTCAAAGCCGCCGCAGGCAGATATTTCGAGGCGCTGAATCGTCGCGCTGGTTAGAACCACGACCGCCAGGCCGACGGCTACGGAACCGGTGGACGCACCCCACCACGAAAGCGCCCCCGGCGCTTGTACTCGCCTACCAGCTGATCGGCCAGCCGGGTGGGTTCCGGCAGCCGATAACCCGCCCCGCAGGCCAGAACCCAGGCCACGCTGCTGGCATGGTCGACCCGATGTCCGGGGCTGACGAACAGCGGGTTCACGCCGTCGCGGGTTCGGACCACACTGCCGATACGCTCGTCTCCATCCAGCAGCGGGGCAACGGAACCGCGGGCCCCGGCGGGCTCATGGTGGGTGCCGCACAGGCGGGACTTGGCGCAGCCAACGGTGGGCATGTCGAGGATGACCCCGAGATGAGAGGCCAGGCCCAGACGTCGCGGATGGGCGATGCCCTGACCGTCGCACATGACGCCTTGAAAGGGCATCTGCAGCCGGCGCAGCACTCGGAGCAGGACCGGCAGCTCGCGAAACGACAGCAACCCGGGCACATAGGGAAAACGCAGACGGTCTCTGGCGCCTCGGGTTTCCACAACCCGGCATCTCTGTACATCCCAAAGCACCGCCACCCCGATGATCTGATCGTCGAGAAACGCACAGTCCAGGCCGACCAGGTAACGGGGCACGGGTGCCGGCTGCAGACGGACGCGTCCCCGCAGCCGCTGCTGAACGGCAACCGCCTGACGGGGACTCAGGTTCCATGAATGTGGTGCTCGGGGTATCTGCATATCGCTGACCCGGCCGAAGGGAAATTTACGTTAGCATTCTCTGCACGACCGCAGCTACGGAAGACCCGAACATGACCACGGAACAATCGAAGCGAGCGCAGGTTGCCGCCGGCGAATCCGCGCGCCTGTCTGCAGAGCAGCAGGCGAGCAAGCCCGCCTCGCCCCATACCCGGGACAGCAATCGGGCCGTTCTGGATGCCCTGCCCTTCGACGATCGGCGCAGCTTCGACAACGCCGCCCGCGGCTTCATCGCGACCCTGGACCCACTGACCATCATGCACGGCAACGGCAGGCGCCCGGCCTACGACCTCAGCGGCTTCGACTTTCTCGATGGCCCGGCCCCCGACACCGTCAATCCCAGCCTCTGGCGCCAGGCACAGCTGAACGCTCATCACCACGGCCTGTTCGAGGTGTCAGACGGCCTCTACCAAGTGCGCTCCTTCGACATCGCCAACATGACCCTGATTCGCGGGGACACGGGGTGGATCGTGGTGGATCCGCTGACGTCGGCGGAAGCGTCCCGGGCGGCCCTCGACCTGGCCAACGCGCATCTGGGTCAGCGCCCGGTGGTGGCGGTCATTCATACGCACAGCCACGTCGACCACTTCGCCGGCGTGCTCGGCGTGATCAGCGCCGAGGATGCAGAGTCCGGCGCCGTGGCCGTGA
Source organism: uncultured Pseudomonadales bacterium (assembly GCA_947258825.1). Lineage (GTDB taxonomy): Bacteria > Pseudomonadota > Gammaproteobacteria > Pseudomonadales > Azotimanducaceae > UBA7803. Next base: position 67,413 of record CAMYJX010000042.1, on the reverse strand, counting down.
TCGCGCCCGAGCACTTCGTCGACGAGTCGCTGAGCGAGAACGTGCTGGCCGGCAACGTGATGAACCGGCGCGCCACCTACATGTACGGCAACCTGCTGCCGCCGGGACCCGACGGCTTCGTCTCCACCGGCCTCGGCGCTGCCCTGTCCATGGGAACGACGGGCTTCGTGGTGCCCAACGACACCGTCCGGAACAGCGGTGAGAGCAGAACCATCGACGGCGTCGAGATCGAGTTTCAGATGACCCCCGGCACCGAGGCGCCGGCGGAGTTCGTGTTCTACCTGCCGCAGTTCCGCGCGCTGTGCATGTCGGAGATCACATCCCATCACCTGCACAACGTGTACACGCCGCGCGGCGCCCAGGTACGCGACGCGCTGGCCTGGAGCGCCCAGATCAACGAGTCCATCGAACGCTTCGGAGAGCGGCTGGAAGTGCAGTTCGCGTCCCACCACTGGCCGATTTGGGGCCGGGACGCGGCTTTGGAATACCTGAAAAAGCAGCGCGATCTGTACAAGTACATCCATGACCAGACCCTGCGCCTGGCCAATCACGGTTACACCAAAGAGGAGATCGCCGAGCAGATTCAACTGCCGGACAGCCTGGGCAAGGAGTTCGCCAACCGCGGCTACTACGGCACGGTGCACCACAACGTGCGAGCCGTGTACGTGAAGTACCTCGGCTACTTCGACGGCAACCCGGCCAGCCTATATCCCTTGCCGCCGTCGGAAGCCGGCCGCCGCTACCTGGCATACATGGGCGGCGCGGACGCCATCGTGGAGAAAGCCCGGCAGTCCTTTGCCGACGGCGATTACCGCTGGGTGGTGGAGGTGCTCAATCACGTGATGATGACCGAGCCGGAACACGCCCAGGCCCGAGCGCTGCAGGCCGATGCGCTGGAACAGCTGGGCTTTCAGTCCGAGTCCGCCCCCTGGCGCAACTTCTTCCTGTGCGGCGCGCTGGAGCTGAGGCACGGAGCGCCCCGCTCGGAATCCGGCTACCAGGCCAGCGAGGGCATCGCCCGCGGCATGCCGTTGGAAAACTTGTTTCAGACCATGGCCGTGCGGCTGAACGGGCCGAAAGCCGACGGCGTGCGGCTGCATCTGAACCTGAGCTTTCCGGATCTGGACAAGCGGTACCTGCTGAGCGTGCAGAATTCTGTGCTGCATGCCTTTGCCGACAAGGCAGTCGACGCGCCCGACGCGACGCTGACGCTGACGAGCCTGAACTTCAAACGAATGATGATGGGGCTGGTGACGGCAGTGGATCTCATCTCCGCCGGGGATCTCGAGATCGACGGCGACGTCGCGGGCCTGGCGGCGCTCCGCGAGCTGTTCGACCAGTTCGACCGGCGCTTCCCCATCGTCACCCCCCGCCCGGCGTTCCCCGGTGGCCCGGAAACCGGCGAGGCGGTACCCTAAGAGGTTGAAACCGCACCCAGCACAAGAGGCACCATGGTGACCATTGCTCAGACCACTCACGGCCCGGTCGAGGGACGTGAGAAAGAAGGCGTATTGCTGTTTTCCGGCATCCCTTACGCCGCACCGCCCACCGGCCCACGCCGCTTCCGGGCGCCGGAACCCCACGACGGCTGGAAACAGACCCGACAGGCGCTGAAGTTCTACCCCGCCGCACCCCAGTATCCCACCGGCGGCATGACCGCCGCCGTCCCGGTGCGTTGGGATGAAGACTGCCTGGCCCTGAACATCGCCACCCCGGCCATCGACGATGCGCGGCGGCCGGTGCTGTTCTGGATTCACGGTGGCGCCTACCGCACGGGTCAGGGCAACGTGCCCTGGTACAACGGTGCCCAATTCGCCCGCAACGGCGACATCGTGGTGGTCAGCATCAACTACCGCCTGGGCGCGCTGGGTTTTACCGATCTTTCCCGCTTCGGCGAGGCGTTCGCCACCTCCGGGGTTAACGGCACCCTGGATCAGATCGCCGCGCTGCGCTGGGTGAACGACAACATCGCCAACTTCGGCGGCGATCCGCAGCGAATTACTATTGCCGGCGAGTCCGCCGGCGCCTTCAGCGTGTGCACCCTGCTGGCGAGCCCGCTGGCCCGAGGCCTGTTCCGCGCCGCCATTCCCCAGAGCGGCGGCGCCCAGCACACGCTGCCCAGAGAAGCGGCAAAGGTGGTCGCCGACCGGTTTCTGGAAGCCGCAGACGCAGACAATCCCATGACCCTGCAGGCACTGGACGCCCAGGCGATTCTGGACGCGCAGAAGCAGGTGGCGGAGCAGCTGGACCAGGGCATCGACGCCAACGAAACCCTGGGCGTGCCCGTGCAGGCCTTCTACCCGGTGCACGGCACCGAGGCGTTGCCGGACAGCCCGTTGAAGCTGATAGCCAAGGGCGCATCCAACGGCATTCCGGTGCTGACAGGCACCAACGCCGACGAGACCACCCTGTGGGAGTACTACAACACGGATGAAGCGCGCCTTGCCCGCCTGGGCGAGCACTACGGCGCCGACAAGGTGCTGGAGATATTGCGCAAGCTCCGCCCCGACGCCGGCCCGGGCGAGCTGGCCGTCGCCCTTACCACGGATTTCACCTTCCGCATGCCCGCCGTGCGCCTGCTCGAAGCCCGCGCGGCAGCGGACCCCGGCACGCCAAGCTGGATGTACTGGTTCTGCTGGGCCTCGCGACAGTTCGACGGCAAGCTGAAGGCGACCCACGCCCTGGAGATCCCCTTTGCTTTCGACAACCTCGACAAGCCGGGTGTGGATGTCTTTCTGGGGCCCGGCGAAGTTCCCCAGACGGTGGCGACCACCATGCACCAGGCCTGGATCGCGTTCATCCGCGATCTGGACCCGGGCTGGGCCCCGTACACGCTGGAGCAGAGAGAAACCATGCGCTTCGACACCGAGTCGGGACTGGTGACAGACCCGGAAGGACCCGAACGGGAAGCCTGGGCCGGCATTCGCTGACAGGAGGTTTGATCATGGAACTGAGACGACTGGGCCGCAGCGGCCTGCAGGTGCCGAGCCTGTGCCTGGGCACAATGACGTTTGGCCTGCAGGTGGACGAAGCCGGCAGCGAGAGAATTCTCGACGCCGCCTTCGAGCGCCGGCTGGTGTTTCTGGATACGGCGGATGCCTACCCGCTGGGCGGGAACCTCGACACCACCGGAGACACCGAGGCCATCATCGGCCGCTGGATGCAAAACCGGGCCAACCGCGACAAGCTGATTCTGGCGACCAAGTGCTGGGCGCCCACCCGCCGGGGTCCGAACAGCTTCGGCCTGTCGCGACAGCATATCGTCGAATCCGTGGAGGCGAGCCTGCAACGCCTGCAGACGGACTACATCGACCTCTATCAGGCGCACGCCTTCGACCCAGCGGTGCCCATCGAGGAAACCCTGCGCGCCTTCGACGATCTGGTGCGATCAGGCAAGGTACGCTACATCGGCTGCTCCAACTATCCGGCCTGGCGACTGGGACAGGCGCTGGCGACCGCCGATCGCCTGAACCTCACCCGCTACGCGTCCGTGCAGCCGCGCTACAACCTGCTGTACCGGGACATCGAAACCGAACTGCTGCCGCTGTGTCGGGACGAGGGCCTGGGCGTGCTGGTCTACAATCCCATCGCCGGCGGCCTGCTGTCGGGCAAATACCAGGCAGGGCAGGCGCCCCAGGACAACACCCGGTTTACCCTGGGAACGGCGGCCGCCCGTTACCAGGAGCGCTACTGGGACGATCTGCAGCTGCAGGCGACCAGCCAGCTCGATCGGCTGGCCAAGGACCGGGGCCTGAACCTGGTGAGCGTCGCGGTGGCCTGGGTGCTGCAGCAGCAAGGCATCACTTCCGCCATCATCGGCGCCAGCCGAGCGGAGCAGCTGGACGCCAACGTCGCGGCGCTGGAGGTAACCCTGGACGAGGAGCTGCGGGACGCGTGTGACGCGGCCTGGTGGCAGCTGCCCAAGCGGCCGATTCTGGAAGGGTATCGCTGAGGGCGGCTACCGAGGGCGGCTCCCGAGGACAGCGCATGCCGTCCACGCGGCCAGAAGGACGCGAGCAGATCACGGGTCTGATCCTCTGTGGCGGACGCGGTCAGCGCGTGGGCGGCGCAGACAAGCCGCTGCTCGAATTTCAGGGACAGCCGCTGGTGGCGCGGGTGGCGGCAATGCTTGCGCCCCAGGTGCAGCAGTTGCTGATCAGCGCGAATCGTAACGCGGAAACCTACAGGGATTACGGTCCGGTCGTGGCGGACACGCTGCCGGACTATGCCGGCCCGCTGGCCGGGATCGTCGCGGCTCTGGACATCGTCAGCACACCCCTGCTGTTCGCCTGCCCTGGAGACGGCCCCAACCTGCCCGGCGACATCGTCAGCAGGCTCACGGACGGGCTGAATTCGGGCGCAGCAGCCGTGGCCCACGACGGCCAGCGCAGGCAGCCGCTGTATCTGCTGCTGCGCGCCGATTGCCGGCCGAGCCTGAAGCGCTATCTCGAATCCGGTCAGCGGAGCGTGCACGGCTGGCTGGAGACTCTGGACACCAGAGAGGTCTGCATCGGCGAGGCAGACGCCTTCCGGAACATCAACGACCCGACGGACTTCCACTGAAGGCTGACGCCGTTGCCCCGCCTCCACCGGCCGCCTATGCTAAGGCGTCGCGACCAGGGAGGTTAACCGTGACCAGGGCGATTGCCGACAAGCCGACGGACCGCAGCCTTTTCCAGAACGCGTGGGTCGTCGACGACCTGGATGCAGCCATGCGGAAATGGGTGGACGAAATGGGCGTGGGGCCTTTTTTCGTCGCCGAGCACGGCCCCGCGTTCAAGGAAATCCGTTATCGGGGCGAGCCCAGCGAGCTTGCAATGAAGGTAGCGCTCGCCCAGGCAGGACCGGTACAGGTCGAGCTGATCCAGCCAACAACGGACAAACCCTGCGCCTACCGCGACAGCGTGCCGGCCGGTTCGGGGATGGGTTTTCATCACATGTGCGTGTGGACCCACGATATCGACGCCGACAGCGCCTACTTCGAGCAGTTGGGCTACCCCACCGCGAACATCGGCAACACGGGCAACGCCTGGTTCGCCTACTACGATACCCGTCCGCTGATGGGCTGCATGCTGGAGGTGGTAGAGCGCAAGCCCGAGATCGAAGCCGTGTTCGGACGCATTGCCGAAGTGTGCGCCGCCTGGGATGGCAGCCGGCCCATCCGCACGATGGCGGATCTGTAAGCTGACACCTAGCCTCAGCGAGTGCAGAGGGACAACTCATGAGCGCCTACGTCGAGCTGGAAGATCATTTTCGTCAGGTTGGTCACCTGCAGCACATCGCCGCCATTACCGGATGGGACGAGGCGGCAATGATGCCGTCAGGCGGCGGCGCGGCCCGCGCCGAGGCCATGGCCGCGCTCAACACCACGATTCACCGGCTCGTTTGCGATGATCGGCTGCAGGACTGGTTGGCCGACGCTGCAGCCGACCAGGCGCTGAACGACTGGCAGCGCGCAAACCTCGGGGAGATTCAACGCGCCTGGTCACGCGCGCGCGCGTTGCCCGACGACCTGGTAGCCCGCCTGAGCAGTGTTTCCGTGCGCTGCGAGCAGGCATGGCGAAGCCTGCGCGAGGCCAACGAATGGCTGAGCATGCAGCCGCTGCTGGAAGAGCTGCTGAGCCTGACCCGAGAGAAGGCGCAGCGCCTCGGGGATCTCAAGGGTCTGGCCGCCTACGACGCCCTGCTGGACGAGTACGAGCCGGGCCTCGACTCGGCGACGGTGAGCGGCTGGTTCAACGAGCTGAAATCCTTTCTACCTGACATGGTAGACAAGGTGATCGAAAAGCAAAGCACCCGTTACGTTAAGATGCCCACGGGACCTTTCCGCGCGGAGCAGCAGCGGACCCTGGGGCTCAAGCTCATGCAGACCCTGGGTTTCGACTTCGACCACGGCAGGTTGGACGTCAGCCATCATCCGTTCTGCGGCGGCGTACCCGATGACGTCCGGATCACGACACGGTTCAACGAGCAGAACTTTCTCGAAGGACTGATGGGCGTGCTGCACGAAACCGGGCACGCGATGTACGAGCAGGGCCTGCCGCAAGCCTGGCGCAATCAGCCTGTCGGCAACGCGTTGGGAATGGCCGTGCATGAAAGCCAGTCGCTGCTCGTCGAAATGCAGACCTGCCGATCCCGCGAATTTCTGACCTTCGCCGCGCCGCTGATGCGCGAAGCTTTTGGCGCGCGGGAGCAGGACCCTACCTGGTCGGCGGAGAATCTGTACCGCCTCAGCACCCGAGTCCGGCGCGGGCTGATTCGCGTCGACGCCGACGAGCTGACCTACCCCCTGCATGTCATCCTTCGCTTCGAGCTGGAGCAGCCGCTGCTGGAAGGCAGCCTGACCATCGCCGACCTGCCCGAGGCCTGGGACGCCCGTATGCGCGCGCTTCTGGCGCGGCCGACCCACGACAACCACAGAGACGGCGTCATGCAGGACGTGCACTGGTATGCGGGGCTCATCGGCTACTTCCCCACCTACACCATCGGCGCGATGAAGGCGGCGCAATGGTTCCAGAGTGCTTCAGACGCGATCGACGACCTGCCGGCGCAGATTGCCCAGGGAAACTTCATACCGCTGATGGACTGGCTGCGCCAGAACATCCACAGTCAGGGCCGCCTGCACAGCGCTCAGGCGTTGCTGGCAGCAGCCACCGGCAGCCCGCTGGACCCCGGCGTCTTCCGGCGCCACCTGGAGCACCGCTACCTCAGCTGAGCACGGCCAGCCGATCCGGCCCGCAACAGCGTGAAGTCCGGCGACGGGTCAACGCCGGTCGATGAAGGTGTGCTCCTTGCCGTGGAGAAAGGTGGAGCGCTCCATGTCGATGAAGTTGCGCTCGTCCGCGATGAAGGTCTCACCCGCCAGGCGCGCTTCCCGCGTATCCGGCGCCCTGCCCCGGTCCACCCAGGCTTCCGCGTGACCGAGATAGGATTCCACCCGGGTACCACGCGCCTCCTGCAGGACCTTGTCCAGGGGATGATTGGCACGGTGGACCTGCCGATAGCAGAGGATACCCGCGGCGGCCGCGTGGGATCGAACGATGGGGCCGTGATGAGTCAGCCAGTACTTGCGAGCCTCTTCCTCGGTGACGGAAGCCAGATGTCGCAGCGGAAAAAAAACGCGAACGATGTTGCTTTTCTCCACCGCGACCACGTTCTCCGGCGCGGGGTTCACCTGAGGATACTCATAGGCGAACCACAGCGGTGAATTCGGCAGGTCGATGAAGGTTCGTTCATCCTCCAGCAGCGCTGCGCCGGCTGCGCTGCCGGCCTCGGTCTGCATGGTCTCTTCCAGCTCCGCCTCGCTGGACCACCACAGCTCCGCCACGCCGTCGTAGTGCGGTTCCATGTTGCCTCGCACCTTCTGCGCGGCCTCGTTGGCCGGGTCTTCGAGGGTGTGAGTCTGCACGTAGCGCAGAATGTTCAGGTCGGTGGCGAAGCTGGCCACCAGCGGGCCGTGCCGGTTTTTCCAGTAGTCCTGAAACTCTGCCAGCGACATACCCGGCCTGCGCCGCAACGCGAAGACGATTCGGATCATGGCTCTCCCCCTGTTGATTGCCGACCTCGAGTGTAGCGGAATTCAGCGGCGAGTTTCAGCGGCCGGCAAGCGGCGTCCCGAGCGGCTGAACTTTCTCTATCCGATATGCCATGATTGGATCAACTTCACTGTCGAACGCACATCATGGAATCAAAAACAGCTGACGCTACTGGAATCGCACAGAACCCCGAGGCGCTGTCGGAAGCGCTAACCCGCCGAGGCCATGTCGCTCTGTCCTGGGACGAGATTGAACCGGCGACCCTGCCCAACGGCGTGGTGGCCTCGATGTATCGGGTGGGCCTGCCGGAACAGGACAGCTCGCCCACCGTGTTCAAGGTCTACTTTCCACCCGACTGCGTGATAGAGGCGCACACCCACGACTGCGACTACAGCGAGATCATTCTCGAGGGTTCTCAGAAAGTAGGCGCCCAGTGGCACTACCCGGGGGATATCCGCATCGGGTTGGCAAATCGTGGTTATGGTCCGCTGGTGGCAGGCCCCGAGGGCGCCACGGTGCTGTTCTTTTTTGCAGACGGTCGCTGGCCGGCAATCACCATCGGCAAAAATGATGGCAGCACCCTGAACGCCGACATGATCGCCGAGCATTTCGAGGCTCACTGAGCACCCAGAAGCCGCCCCGGGCGGCGCCCGCCAGTTACTGAATACCGGCGCTGGCGTGCTCCAGCTCGTGCCACTCCCGATGGTCGCGCCCGAACGGAATCATCACGTGCTTCTGATAGGCGGGCCTCGCCTGCAGGCGCTGAAACCAGGCCTCCACGTTAGGCGCCGCGGGCCGCTCGATCTCCAGATTGAAGTAACGGTAGGCCATGACCCCCAGGGGAATGTCGCCCACTGACAGGACGTCACCGCACATGAAAGCGCGGCCCTGCAGGTGGTGGTCCAGCAGGCCGAGCAGCCGAGCGCTGGATTTGATTCCCGATGACACCAGCCTGGCGTCACGCTTCTCCGGCGGCAGACGGATGAGGTTGAAAAACACGTTGAAAAACGGCGGACCGAAGGTGCTGATGCCCCAATCCATCCACTGATCGGCAAGCGCCTGGTCCTTGCCCGCGGCAGGCCACAGCCGAACCCCGCCGTAGGTGCGCGCCAGGTAGCGCACCACGGCGTTGGACTCCCAAAGTACCAGGTCGCCGTCTTCGATGGTCGGCACCAGACCGTTAGGGTTCATAGCCCGATAGGTGTCGGAATCCGTTGCGCCGAAGGAGCCACCCACGTCGTGGCGCTGATAAGCCAGGTCCAGCTCTCCCAGCGTCCACATCACTTTCTGAACGTTCATGGAGTTCCTTCGACCCCAGACGGTGATCATGGCGTCTTCCCTCCCCCTCGAGCAGCCGCCGACCTCAGCCCATCTGAGCCTGCAGATAGTTTTCCAGACCCGTCTTCTCGATGAGGGCGAGCTGAGTTTCGATCCAGTCGACGTGCTCCTCTTCGCTGCTGAGTATTTCCCGAAACAACTGCCGGCTGACGTAGTCGGAAACGCCATCGCAGTGGGCGATGGCATCGCGAAGCACCGGCAGCGCCTCCATTTCCAGCTTGAGGTCGCACTCCAGCATCTCTTTGACATGCTGTCCCACGTACAGCCTGCCCAGGTCCTGCAGGTTTGGAAGGCCCTCCAGAAACAGGATTCGCTCCATGAGCGCATCCGCGTGCTTCATCTCATCGATGGATTCCGCCTTCTCGTAGTCGGCCAGGGCCTTCAGCCCCCAATCTTCCAGCATCTTGGCATGAAGAAAGTACTGATTAATGGCGGTGAGCTCGTTTTTCAGCACCTGATTCAGATAGTCGATGACTTTTGGGTCCAGAGATTTCATGAGCGCGTCCAGATTAAGGAGCCGACAGGATGCCGGAGCGGGATCCATGTATCAAGCGTAACCCGTTGATTTTCAGATGATTATCATTATCAGGCGGTAACGGTGATCAATTGCATCAGACACCAAATCTCATTTGCAAACGAGAATGATTTGTATTTAAATACGTCTATCAGCGACGAGGTGCCCTATGTACGTATGCGTGTGCAGAGCCATCACCGATACCGACATCGAAACCGCCATCGAGGGCGGCGTGAGCGACATGGCTCAGCTTGAGGAGCACTGCGGCGTGGGAACCGGCTGCGGCACCTGCCGGGAGACTGCCCAGACGCTCATAGACCAACGCATACAGGATAACCAGTACTACGCCGCCTGAAGCGCCCCCACCCGGCTTGCCTAACCTTCCGCCCGCTCAACCAGCTGACGGGCAATTATGATGCGCTGCATTTCGTTGGTACCCTCGCCGATAGCCAGCAGCGGCGCATCCCGGTAGAAACGTTCCACCTCGTTGTCCGACGAGTACCCGTTGGCGCCGTGAATGCGCATGGCCTCCATGGCATTGGTCACCGCGGCCTCGGTCGCAAACAGCTTGGCCATTCCGGCTTCCAGATCGCAGCGCTGGCCGGAATCGTAAGCGGCGGCCGCTTTATCCGTGAGCAGCCGTCCCGCCTCGACTCGGGTCGCCATATCGGCCAGCTTCAGCTGGATGGCCTGATGGCTGGCAATGGGCTGGCCGAAGGTGAACCGCTGCTGGGCGTAGGCCAGGGCTGACTGCAGGCTCGCGTCTGCCACGCCGACGCCTCGCGCGGCGACGTTGATGCGACCCAGCGCCAGGCCGGAAAGAATCTGCTGCAGGCCTCGACCTTCCTGCTCCCCAACAAGCCCCTGCACCGGCACCCGCACATCCTGAAACGCCACCTCGGCGGTATCGACGCCCCGGTAGCCGAGCTTTTTGAGCTTGCGCGCCACATAGCCGGCGGACTTTTCCGCCACCAGCAGGCTGATCCCCCGATGGGCGGGCGTGGCGTCGAGATCGGTCTTTACCAGCACGGCCAGCACGTTGCCCTCCGCCGCGTTGGTGATCCACTGCTTGGTGCCGTTCACCACGTAGTGGTCGCCGTCCCTGACCGCGCGGGTGCGAATCGCCTGGAGATCGGTGCCACAGTCCGGCTCCGTGAGCGCGATGCCGCCGCGCAGCTCGCCCGTCGCCAGCCGCGGCAGCAGCGACTCTTTCATCGATTCGCTGCCGAAGCGCTCTATCGCAGCGCACATGATCAGATGTGAATTGAAAATGCCGGACACGGACATCCACACCGCGGATACCCGCTCGACGATTCTGGCGTAGGTGGTCGCAGGCAGGCCAAGGCCGCCATAGCGCTGACCGATGGTGGCGCCGAAAAGACCCAGGGCTTTCATCTTCTCGACGATGTCCGCTGGATATATTCGTCCGCCTGCTCCAGGGCATGGGCGAAGGGTTTGACGTCTTGTGCCAGAAACCGCTCGACCGCATCAAGCAGCAGGGCCTCCTCCTCGCCGAGGGCGCTGCCACGCCGCCCTTCGCCCGCGCCGGTCATCAGTAATCCACCTGATCATCCACCGCGTGACCTCGCTGGGGGATCAGCATGGAACGCTCGAAGCTGATCACCTCGGTGCCGTCCTGTTTGATGCCGCGGGTTCGTATGGACACGATGCCCTGATGAGCCCGGGATTTGGACTCCCGGATGGACAACACCTCAGATTCCGCGTAGATGGTGTCGCCTACGAACACCGGTCCGGTAAGGCGCACGTCGTTCCAGCCGAGATTGGCTATGGTTTTCTGGCTGACGTCGGAAACAGACATGCCCGTTACCAGCGACAGAGTCAGACACGAGTTCACCAGCACCTGGCCGAACTCGCTCTTCGCCCCGTACTCGCGGTCGAAGTGCAGCGGATGCTGATTCATGGTGAGCAGGGTAAACCAGGTATTGTCCGTCTCGGTAATGCTTCGGCCAGGCCGGTGCTCGTAAACATCGCCCACTTTGAAGTCTTCGAGGTAACGGCCGTATGACTCTCGATATCGCCCTTCACCCACGGGTTTTGCTTCCGCGACCATTTAATTCTCCTTGTTCTTCTCCTGGGATTGATCGACTCAGGTTAACACCGGTCGTCGAGACCTGTCTTTGACAGCCCGCTGGAAACGGGTTTAGGCTCCAGCCAGTTCAGCTCGAGCGCGCACAGCCATGGCAGACCCTGCACCCGGTTTTCTCACGCATCCCGAACATCAGGTAACGATCGAACCCTCTGCGTCCCACGTGCGGGTGCTGGTCGGAGGCACGGTCATCGCCGATACTCGAGAAGCTGTGCTGGTCAGCGAGAGTCGGCACGCGCCCGTGTGGTATCTGCCGATGGCGTCCGTCGATCCCGCTTTCATTGAGGCAACGGATACCAGCACCTACTGCCCTTTCAAAGGCGACGCCAGCTACTGGAGCATCCGCGCTGGCGGCAAGAGCCTGCCGGATGCGATGTGGAGCTACCAGGCACCCTTCGATGAGTGCCTGCCCATTGCAGACCACGTTGCCTTCTACGCGGATCGGGTGACCATCGAAGTCGACCCCTGATCGTCGACCGGGGAATCAGCGGCCCACGTAGACGGGCGTTCGCTTCTCCAGGAAGGCGGCTACGCCCTCCTTGGAATCCTCGGTCTTGCGCAACCGCCCGATCTGCTCGCTGGCCCAGCGACCGGTTTCCCGCCAGTCGGGTTCCAGCGTGCGGCGCAGTCCGGCCTTCAGCGCCTGCACCGCGAGCGGCGGGTTACCGGCGATCTTCCGGGCCAGCGTCATTGCCGTTTCCATGAGGTCCTCGTGGGGCACGACGCGGGAAACGAGGCCCATCGCCTGCGCCGTGGCTGCGTCGATGACATCGCCCGTGAACAGCAGTTCTGCAGCCCGTTCGCGGCCCACCAGCGCGGCAAGCCGGCCCAGGCCCGGAGCGTCGCAGCAAAGCCCTCGGATCACGAACAGCTCGCCAAACTTGGCATTTTCCGAAGCGACCCTGATATCCGCCATCAGCGCCAGCTCCATGCCCCAGCCAACCGCCGGCCCGTTGACCGCCGCGATGACGGGGATGTCGGTCAGCAGCAGCGCGTCGGCAGCCGGGGTCAGACCTCCCGTGCGACGAGACCGCTCGGCGAACTCAGCCGGCGCGGGCTGGCTGCTGCCGAGGATCTGCTTGACGTCGTCGCCGGCGCAGAAAGCTCTGCCCGCACCGGTAATCACCAGCACCCGCGCCGTGGATTCGCGAACCGCGTCCTCGATACCGGCATAGAGGGTGTAGGTGAGCGAGTTCATGGCTTCGGGCCGAGTGAGCGTGATTACGCCAACGTGGTCCTGCACCTGGTACGTCATTTCCTGCTCGGTCTCTTGCCCGGACATGCTGTGCTCCCCCTGCGATGAATTGCCCTGAATGATAGCCGCTCAGTCCACCGGCTGGCGAGCCGGGGCAGAGGCCCGCGAGGCGTGCTCCCGCCGCTGAACCCAGGCAAGAAAGCGCAGGTAAGCCACGGGAAAAATCCGCAGCAGAAAGCCCAGCACTCTGGCGTCGCGCCCTACGAGGATACGCGCCCGACCGCGGGCCACCCCGGCCAGAATCTGCGCCGCGGCCTGGTCAGGCGTGAGCGCCGCAAGCTGCTGAAAGCGCAGCTCTGCCTCCTCCCGCGTTGGCGCCCGGTTGTCCGCAGGCCGGTATCGCGAGCGCGCGACGATGCTGGTCTTGACGCCCCCTGGCATGACGCAGCTGACAACGATTGGCTCGCCGTCCAGCTCTACCCGCAGCGCGTCGGTGAAGCCCTTTACCGCAAACTTGGAAGCGTTGTACGCCGACTGGCTGGGAACCCCGAACAGGCCGAACACGCTGGAAGTATTGACGATATGACCTTCCCCGGCCTCGCGGATGTAGGGCAGAAAGGCCCGGCTGCCATGGACCACACCCCAGAAGTTGATGTTCATCAGCCAGTGAAAATCTTCATAGCGCAACTGGTCAGCCGGGCCGGTCACCGAAACCCCGGCATTGTTGAACACGAGGTTCACCTTGCCATGCGCAGCCGCGGCCTCGGCGGCAAACCGCTCTACGGCTTCCCGGTCTGCGACGTCTACCAGATGCCGGCTCACCATCAGGTTCTGGTTGCCAACGCTTTCCTCCACCAGACCCAGGGTTTCCGCCAACCCAGGCTCGTCCACATCCGCCAGAGCCAGATGGCAGCCACGACCCGCCAGCGCCAGCGCCAGCGCGCGACCCATCCCCGAGCCTGCGCCGGTGATCGCGGCAACGGCGGCGTGGAAATGTTTCATGGTTACCCAACTCTTGGCGATCAGCCGCCGACTATACACCAGGCGCTAAATCACCCGCAGGAATGTTATGGTTAGCAGCGTGTAGGGAGCTGAGCACAAGGCTCATGCAGGGAAACGAGCAGAACAAAGGGCAGAACAACAGGCCACCCGTGGACTACATCGAGCGTACGCGGGAGCAGTACGCGTCGCTGGGCTATCCGCCCTACGCCTGGGTCAGCAATGAAGACACCGCGCCGTTCGTACCGCTCAGAAAGCCGCTGGGAGAATCCAGAATCGGCCTGATCGGTTCGGGCGGCATCTACATGGAGGGTCAGGTCGCCTTCCATTACCGGGACGACATCAGCTTCCGAATGATTCCCCGCGACGTGCCGGTGAGAAAACTTCGGGCCACGCACTTTGCCTACGATCTCACCCATGCGCGCGAAGATCCCAACGTCGTGTTTCCGCTGGCCACGCTGCGGGATCTGGCTCGGTTGAGCCGCATCGGAGAAGTCGGGCCGAACGCCTACACCTTCATGGGTGGCATCTACTCGGCCCGCAAGGTGCGCGAAGTGTTGGCCCCGGCGCTGGCAGACCACATCCAGAGGGACGAGGTGGACGTCGTCATCCTCGTCCCTGTCTGACCCGTATGCCATCAATCCGTCGGATTGATCGCCAGAGAAATCGAGAGCCGCGGCATCCCGACGATCTGCATGTCCAGCGCTTACAGCATTACATCTTCGGTGAATCCGCCGCGGGCCGTGTATCTCGATTTTCCGCTGGGACATACGGCGGGAAAGGCCAACGATAAGCCGCTGCAGCGGCGCATCATGATCGATACCCTCTCGGCGCTCGACAGCATTCAGGTTCCCAGCACGATACGCAGCCTGCCCTATCACTGGTCGGAGAGCGACGAGTGGAAAGATCGGGTGATGCGTTCGAGCAACAAGAGCGGTGGCGGGTCCAACGACGACCGAATTGAACGCTTTCCCGAACCTCAGTACCAGCTGCCCGAAGACCGACGGGCGGCAGAAGCGGAAATGACCGAAAAGGGCTGCCCCGGCTGCATATGGCCGGAAGAAGTGTGACCGGGTTCCGATTCTGAGCAGCCCACCGCCACTTCTGTGAGCCTCACAACAAATTCCTGCAGGGCAACCTCCTATGCTTGACGTTAGAACGTCACGCAGAAACAGTGGAGGTTTCCATGCGACAGCTCGTGCGACAGCTCTTTGTGACCGCTGCCCTAGCGTCACCGCTTGCCCTATTCGGGTGCGCGAGCCTCAGCGAGAGTCAGTGCCTGGCAAGCGACTGGAAGACGATCGGCCATCGCGACGGCCTGGCCGGGGCACAGAGCTCACAGCTGCTGAGGCATCAGAATGCCTGCATGAAGCACGGTGTAACCCCCGACCGTGAAGCCTATCTCGCCGGCTGGCACGAAGGCGTTTATCAGTACTGCGATCCCGGCAACGCGTTCAACGTCGGAGCGCGCGGCTCGGTATACAACAACGTCTGCCCCGAAGGGATGCGGGAGAACTTCTACGCCGCCTATCAGGAAGGCAAGCGCATCTACCTCGCGCAGGCTGAGATCAACAGCCTGAAACGGGCAATCTCCCAGAAAGAAGCGCGGCTCAAAGAGATCGACGAAGAGATGGCCGACATTACCGGCTACATGATCGACGCGGAGTCGACGCCGGGAGAGCGAGCAGAAATGCTGCTCGCGACGAAAGATCTGGCCGAGGAACAGGGCAGGCTGGAACGCGAGATTCAGGACCTGTCGGTGGATGTGGCCTTGAAGACCGAACGGCTGGAAGGCCTGCGCCTTTCAGTGGCAGCCATTACCTACTGACGCTTCGCGTGAGCTTCGCGTGAGCTTCGCGTGAGCTTCGCGTGAGCTTCGCGTGAGCTTCGCGTGAGCTTCGCGCGCACTTCCTTCGAGCTGCGCCCGTACTACGTAAGCACCCCTCTAACCGCCGAAGTCGTCCAAGCGGATGTTCTCGGGCTCGACACCAAGCTCGTCGAGCATCTGCAGCACGGCGGCCACCATCGGCGGTGGACCACACAGGTAGTACTCGCAGTCCTCGGGGCTGGGGTGATCCTTCAGATAGTTATCGAAAACCACCTGATGAATGAACCCAATGTGGCCGTCGAAATTATCCTCCGGCAGCGGGTCTGACAGGGCCACGTGCCACTCGAAGTTGTCGCATTCCGCGGCCAGCTGATCGAACTCCTCGGTATAGAACATCTCCCGCAGCGAGCGAGCCCCGTACCAGTAGCTCATTTTGGTTTTGCTGTTTCTGCGCTTCAGCTCGTCGAAGATCTGCGACCGCAGGGGCGCCATGCCGGCGCCACCGCCAATCCATATCTTTTCCGCGGGTGTGTCCGCAACGAAAAAGTCGCCGTAGGGGCCGAAAACGGTCAGCTTGTCGCCGGGCTTCAGATTGAACACGTAAGACGACATCTTGCCGGGCGGAACATCCATGCCGGGCGGAGGAGACGCGATGCGGATGTTGAACTTGAGGATGCCCTTTTCCTCGGGGTAGTTGGCCATGGAATAAGCGCGGATCGTCGGCTCGGTCACTTTAGCGTGATGTTTCCAGACGTCGAAGCGGTCCCAGTCCTCGTGATACTCGGACTCCACGTCTATTTCTTTGTAGTCCATCTCGTACGGGGGAATCTCGAGCTGCACATAGCCGCCAGCGCGGAAGTCCACATCCGCCCCTTCCGGCAGCTTCAGATTCAGCTCCTTGATGAAGGTGGCGACGTTGGGGTTGGACGTCACCTCGCATTCCCAGCGTTGAACGCCGATGGCGTCCTCGGGAATCTGAATCTTCATGTCCTGCTTCACCGCCACCTGACAGGACAGTCGCCAGTTTTCGGAGATTTCGCCGCGCGTGAAGTGGCCCTCTTCGGTGGACAGGATGCCGCCCCCGCCTTCGGCAACCTGACATCGGCATTGCGCGCAGGTGCCGCCACCACCGCAGGCGCTGGCGAGGAAAATACCCTTGGATGCCAGCGTTCCCAGCAGCTTTCCACCCGCAGGCACCACCACGGCCTTGTCGGGGTCGCCGTTGATCTCGATGGTGACATCGCCGCTTGCTACCAGGCGGGAACGGGCGAACAGAATCACCATGACCAGGAACAGCACCGTGATCGTAAACATCACGACGCCCAGCATTATGGTGGTGTCAATCATGGTACTTCTCTTCCTTTACCTAAATGTCTATGCCACCGAAGGACATGAAGCAGAGGCTTATAAGCCCCACAGAAATGAACGTAATGCCGAGCCCGCGCAGACCCTCGGGGACATCACTGTACTTGAGCTTCTCCCGCACCCCGGCCAGGGCAGTGATGGCAAGCGCCCAGCCCACCCCTGCGCCCAGGCCGAACACGGTGCTTTCCATGAACGTATAGTCCCGTTCGATCATGAACAGCGAGGCGCCGAGAATTGCGCAATTCACTGTGATCAGCGGCAGGAAAACACCAAGGGCGTTGTAGAGGAACGGGACGAACCGGTCGAGAAACATCTCCAGTATCTGCACCATGGCGGCAATTACCCCGATGTAAGACAGTAAGCCGAGAAAGCTGAGGTCGACAGCTGGAAATCCGGCCCAGGCCAGGGCGCCCTCCCGGAGCAGATTGTTGTAAATGAGGTTGTTGACGGGAACCGTTATGCCCAGCACCACCACCACCGCAATGCCCAGGCCGATGGCTGTTGAAATTTTCTTGGAGATGGCGATGAAGGTGCACATTCCGAGAAAGAAGGTCAGCGCCATGTTCTCGATGAAGACGGCCCGGATGAACAGACCCAGATACTGTTCCAGCATTACATGACCTCCTTGTACTGGAGGTTGGGCGCTATCTCGTAGTCGGCTTCCTCAACCTGATCTTTCTTCCAGGCGCGTATGGCCCAGATGAAAAGGCCGATGATGAAGAAGGCGCTGGGCGCCAGCAGCATCATGCCGTTGGCCTGATACCAGCCGCCGTCTGTCACCCGGGGAAGAATTTCCAGGCCCATCAGAGTGCCGGAACCCAGTGGCTCACGCACGAGCGCGACGCCTATCAGAATCACCGAGTATCCCAGAGCATTTCCAAAACCGTCGAGCGCCGAGAGCCAGGGGCCATTCTGCATGGCGAAGGCTTCCGCCCTGCCCATCACGATGCAGTTGGTAATGATCAGCCCGACGAACACCGAAAGGCTCTTCGAAATGTCGTAGGCGACCGCCTGCAGAACCTGGTCCACCACGATCACCAGCGATGCGATGATGGTCATCTGTACGATGATTCGAATATTCGTCGGCACGCGTTCACGCACCGCGGATACGGCCACGTTCGACAGCGTGGTGACGAAGATGACCGCCGCGCACATCACAAGGGTGGTAGACATGTTGACCGTCACCGCCAGCGCGGAGCAGATGCCCAGCACCTGCAGGGCGATGGGGTTGTTGTTGAATATCGGGTCGACCAGCACTTCTTTAGACGTAGCCATTGTGAGTCCTCTTTCGTGCTAGGTGGTTGTTTTCAGATTTTCCAGGAACAGGCCGAAACCCAGATCGCCCGTCCAGAACTGCACCAGATTCTGCACGCCACGGGTCGTCAGGGTAGCGCCGGAGAGCGCATCCACTTCATGGCCGGCAGCCATACTGCCCACCGGTGAGCGGCTCTTGACCAGCCGTACTGCAGGCTCGCCCGACTGGTCGAAGAGCGCCACGCCTGGCCACTGGGATTTCCAGGCGGGATTGTCCACTTCACCGCCAAGCCCGGGGGTCTCCTTCTGGGAGTAGAATCCCAGGCCGGCAACGGTGGAAAGATCCCCCTCGATGGCCAGGTAGCCATAGAGCGTGCCCCACAGGCCATAGCCCCGCACAGGGATAACAACCTTGTCGACGCCACCCGCGGATTGCCTCAGGTAGACGAGCGAAACGTTCTCGCGACGGCCAATGGTCGCGATATCCTCGGTATCAGAAAGCTCGACGGACAGTGCCGGGTCTTTGGCAGCCCTTATCGGATCGTAGTCAGCCGGGTCCACCTCCTCGGTGAAACGTCCGGTCCGCAGATCCACCGCCCGCACGGAGAACTGGCTGAAGAGCTCGTCAATGCCGCGCCCCTGAGCATCCACGTTGCTGCCCTCCGCCAGCATTCCTGCCGCTCGCAGAATGTTCTGCTTCTGATCCAGCTCCTGGTTCAGCTTCTGCTGAGGTTTCAGCACAACGGCCGCGGTGGAAACGATGATGGAGCAGACCAGACAGAGGGATATGGCGACCAGCAGAACGTTGCCCAGCCCTTCCTTGTCGAATCCGGGTTTTGAATCAGGCACGGGCAAGCCTCCGTTTAACGTTCCTCTGCACCACCATGTTGTCTATCAGCGGGGCGAACAGGTTGCCGAACAGGATCGCCAGCATCATGCCTTCCGGGAAGGCCGGATTGACCACCCGTATGAGCACGCACATCACGCCGATGAGCACGCCGTAGATCAGACGGCCCTGGTCGGTCATGGCGGAAGAGACCGGGTCCGTCGCCATGAACACGGCGCCGAAAGCGAAGCCGCCCAGCACCAGGTGCCACCAGAACGGCATCGAGAACATGGGGTTGGTCGACTCGATGCCGTTGAACAGCAGCGAAGTCGCTACCATGCCCAGGAGAACGCCGGCCATGACGCGCCAGGAGGCTATCTTCGTGGCTAGCAGTATCAGCCCCGCAATGAGGATCGCCAGCGTGGACGTCTCGCCCATGGAGCCTGCCATGTTGCCGAAGAATGCCTGGCTCCAGGTCACGCCGTAGTCCTCTCCCAGCGCGGCGTTGCCCAGCGCGGTTGCCCGGGTATAGCCGTCTACCGCCACCCAGACGGCGTCACCCGACATCTGCGCGGGGTAAGCGAAGTACAGAAACGCGCGCCCGGTCAGCGCCGGATTCAGAAAGTTCTTACCCGTGCCGCCGAACACTTCTTTGCCGATGACCACGCCAAAGATGATGCCAACCGCGGCCATCCACAACGGGGTGCTGGCAGGCAGCGTAAGCGTAAACAGGATGCTGGTTACGAAGAAGCCCTCGTTCACCTCGTGCCCCCGCTTTGAGGCGAACCAGATTTCGAACGCCAGGCCTGCGGCAAACACCGTGATGTAAAGCGGCAGAAAATAGGCGAGCCCGTGCACCACGCAATCCCACAGGCTGTCGGGGTCGTAAGCGGTGAGCACGTCTAGAAACAGACCGCGCCAGTTGTCGACGCTGGTCAGACCCACCTCCGCCATGGCCGCGTTGGCCTGATGTCCGGCGAAGTAACTGCCAACGAGCACCGGGATCCACGCGCACATCCACACGGTGATCATGATCCGCTTGAGATCCAGGCCGTCCCTGACGTGAGACGCGCCGCCGGTCACCATACCGGGCGTGTACAGGGCGGTGTCGATGGCTTCGTAGGCTGGGTACAGCCACTGCAGCTTGCCGCCCTTTTCGAAGTGCGGCGCAGCGTCGTCCATGATCGAGCGCAGGCTCATCTCGTCGCTCCTTGGTCCAATCTCTTTTCCGTCACCCTTCTCTCTATCACCCTTTTCGCTATCACCCTTCTTTCTCTATCTGCGTCAGCATGTCGCGCAGCACCGGCCCGTACTCGTACTTTCCGGGACAGGCGTACGTGAACAGGGCAACGTCGTCCTCGTCCAGCTCCAGACAGCCAAGATTGATGGCGGTCTCGACATCGCCCACCAGCAGGCTGCGCAGCAGTTGGGTGGGTAGAATGTCCAGCGGCATGACCCGCTCGTAGCTGCCCACGGGAACCATGCCTCGCGGGCTGCCGTTGGTTGTGGTGGTGAAGTTCAGTGCCCCTCTGCCAAACCAGCTGGAAAGATAGATGGGCAGCACCGAATGCTTGCTGGGGCCCGGCGTCAGGTAACCGAACAGGCGGCGCTCGCGGTCCTCCGGGAGCACCGAAACCTGCAGGTGGTAACGACCGAGAAACGCCTCGCTGTCCTGAGCCGTACGACCCGAGAAAACCGAACCCGAGATGACCCGATTTTCTCCGGCGTCCAGCTCGCCGGCCACCAGATCGGCGAGGCTGCCGCCCAGGCGGGTCTTAACAAGTCGCGGTTGGGTGACGCCAGGGCCGCCCAGGGCCACTATGCGCTCATCCCAAAGCTTGCCTTCCAGAAACAGAAAACCGCAGGCGATCACGTCCTGGTAGCCGATGTACCAGACCGACTTGTGGGGACTGACAGGGTCCAGAAAGTGAATATGGGTGCCGGGAAGGCCCGCGGGATGCGGCCCGGAAAATGCCTCGCCGACAATCTGCGGGGCATTCCCTGTGGGAACCGACTTGCCGGCCTCGTGGCAGACGAACACCTTGCCCCCGCTCAGGTGGGCAAGGGCGTCGAGCCCGGCGCTGAACTGTTGCTCGTACTCGCTCAGGATCACGGCCGGATCCGCGGCCAGCGGGTTGGTATCCATGGCGGTGACGAAGATGGAATGAGGCTCGGCGCCTGTTTCCGGCACGCGGCTGAAGGGCCGGGTGCGCAGCGCCGGCCACAGCCCGCTGCGCACCAGATTCTCCACCACGTCGTCTCTGGACAGCGCGGCTATTCCCGCCTGGTCACAAGCGCGAAAGGTTTCCGACTCATCGCCATCGATCTCGATGACTACCGACAGCAGCGCGCGCTTCGCTCCCCGGTTGATGGCGCTGACCACCCCGGGCGCTGGAGCCGTGTAGAGAACGCCGTCATTTTTCTTGTCGTTGAAAAGCGGCTGGCCGCGCTTTACCCGGTCACCTTCCGCAACCAGCATGGTGGGTCGCATGCCCGGGTAGTCGCTGCCCAGCAGAGCCACGGACCGGACATCACCCCCCGCGTGCACCGCCTGTTCCGGGGCTCCCGCGATGGGCAGATTCAAGCCCTTCTTGGTTTTTATCATCGACGGTTACGTTCCTGAAAACGTGCTTGCGGGTCTTCGCGGCCCCGCTTTGACAATTATTCAAAGAGACCCTGCCGATGATGATCGCATCGATTGACAGCCAGATCAGACAGGGATCCCTAACGGCATTCGGAGGCAATAGCAACGATCGCTGAACAGCCTCGGCAGGCCACACGAATTATAGAGGGGCGTTGCCGTTATGCCAACGCCTGAACCCCCTGCTGCCTCAGAATCCCTGGGCTACAACATCCTTGGGTACGAGCGGATAGGAGATTCCGGCCAACTTCTGCACGATGCGCACCACCTGGCAGGCATAGCCGAACTCGTTGTCGTACCAGACGTACAGCACGACCCGGTTGTCCTTGGCCAGGGTCGCCACCCCATCCACGATGCAGGCGTGCCGGTTGCCGACGAAATCCGACGAGACCACTTCCGAAGAGGTGGTGTAGTCGATCTGACGCTGCAGATCCGAGTTCAGGGCAACGTGACGCAGATATTCGTTGACCTCCTCCACGGAGGTATCCTGGGAGAGCGCGAGGTTCAGGATTGCCAGCGAAACATTGGGCGTGGGCACCCTGATGGCGTTACCCGTAAGCTTGCCCTCCAGCTCGGGCAGCAGCTTGACCACCGCCGACGAGGCCCCGGTCTCGGTAATGACCATGTTCAACGGCGCCGCGCGGCCGCGCCGATTTTTCTTGTGATAGTTGTCGATGAGGTTCTGGTCGTTGGTGTAGGAGTGCACGGTTTCCATGTGGCCGTGCAGGATCTCGAACTTGTCGTTGATCACCTTGAGGATCGGCACGATGGCATTGGTGGTGCACGATGCCGCGGCAATGATGCTGTCGGTCGGCTCCATGTCGTGAGAATTGACACCGGAGACGATGTTCTTGATCTTGCCTTTCCCGGGGGCAGTCAGAACGACTTTGGACGCCCCATTGCTTTCAAGATGCCGTCCCAGACCTGCCTCGTCCCGCCACGCGCCGGTGTTGTCGATGACGATGGCGTCGTGAATGCCGTGGGCCTCGTAGTCCACCTCATCCGGCTGGCTGGCGTAGATCACCTCGACGACGTTGCCGTTGGCGATGATGCAGCTGTTCTCTACGTCTACCCGCAGGGTGCCTTGAAAGCTGCCGTGCACCGAATCACGGCGCAGCAGGCTCGCCCGTTTCTGCAGGTCGTCTTCCGACCCCTTTCGAACGACGATGGCGCGCAGCCGCAGCTGCTGGCCGCTCCCGGTCTTTTCCACCAGCAATCTCATCAGCAGCCGGCCGATACGACCGAAGCCGTAGAGAACCACGTCCTGGGGCTTCTCGACGGGCGGTATGTGGCGCCCGATCACCTCGGCGCATTCCCGGGTGACGAAGTCCATCGGCGAGGTCCCGTTGGCTTCGGCTTCCTCCATGTACCGTGTCGCCAGCTTGCCCACATCGATGTGGGACGGCCCGAGGTCCAGCTCGGACAGGGCTTCGAGGATGGGATAGCTTTCGAACTCGGAGAGTTC
Source organism: uncultured Pseudomonadales bacterium (assembly GCA_947258825.1). Taxonomy (GTDB): domain Bacteria; phylum Pseudomonadota; class Gammaproteobacteria; order Pseudomonadales; family Azotimanducaceae; genus UBA7803. The sequence goes on along the minus strand of CAMYJX010000042.1, from coordinate 44,346 downwards.
GTTCTGGGCCACCTGCCGCACGTAGCGGTGCGTCTTCATGATCTGCAGCACGCTCTGGTTGTAGAGGGCGCGCCCATAACAGTAGGTGACGACGTTGCTGCGATACAGACGACCGATGATGGGGATCATCGCTTCCGCCAGCGCTTCACGCTCTTTCCAGTCGGGGAAGTAGTCTTCGAGACTCGGTAATGCCACGGTGATTCCTCTTCGTAGCTTCCCGGCAGGAAAATCCGCTTACGACATCCAGGAAGCTTTCTGGACGCCGCGTATTATCAGAAGTTCATCTCGGCCCCGCAACCGAATAGGCGGAGCACCTTTCCCGCTTTGTGTGGCGGAGTTGTAAGTCAGCGCCAGCTGGCGTTGATCCTGGCGAGCGCTTCGTTACCGGGGCACAGGTCCGCCTCGTCAAGGCTGTTGAGAGGCCGCTGAACCGAGTCCAGCACCTCATGACAATCTGACGCATCCGGGTCCACATACAGCAACCCGGTAACGACCTCTCCCGCCGCCTGGTGTTCCTGCACGTGCGCCAATGCTGCCACCGGGTCATGAGGATCATAGGCACCATCGATCTTGGCCAGTCGCAGCACTGACCCATCCGGCATTCTCACGTCTTCCGTGGTGCCCGGCGCGTAGTCGGCGGTAATCTCCTGCTGCGGCGCAAAGTAGTCGGCCATCATGACGCTCTCGCTGTGCGCGCGCACGTGCTCGTAGCTCTTCGTGGAGCCGGTATGGTTGTTGAACGCCACGCAGGGAGAGATCACGTCGATGAACGCGAACCCCCGATGCATCAGCCCGGCCTTGATCAGGGGCACCAGCTGTCGCTTGTCCCCCGAAAAGCTGCGGGCCACGAAGCTGGCGCCGATCTGCAGGGCCATGCTGACCAGATCGATGGGAGAGTAGAGATTCGGCGCCCCCTTCTTGCTGGTGGAGCCTTTGTCGTTGGTTGCAGAAAACTGACCTTTCGTCAGGCCGTAGGTGCCATTGTTGTCCACCACGTAGAGCATGTTGATGCGCCGTCGAACGATGTGCGCGAACTGGCCCAGGCCGATGGACGCGGTGTCTCCGTCGCCGGAAATGCCGACGCAGTAAAGCTCGCGGTTCGCCAGGTTGGCACCCGTCGCCACCGACGGCATGCGCCCGTGAACGGAATTGAAACCGTGCGACCGGTTGAGAAAATAGCTCGGCGTCTTCGACGAGCAGCCGATCCCGGAGACCTTGGCGAATCGGTGCGGCGGCAGGGAAAGCTCCGCGCAGGCGGCAACGATGGCGGCGCTCACGGAATCGTGACCGCACCCCGCGCAAAGGGTGGACACGGAGCCTTCGTAGTCTCGCCGGCTCAGCCCCAGATCGTTGACCGGCAGCAGCGGATGATGAACCTTCGGTTTGGCAACGTAAGTCACGACTTGACCTCCGTGAGACGGGGCAGTTTGAGCTGCGTGTAGAACTCGGACACCTGATGCTGAATCGTGTCCGCAGAGATTGAGAGCCCCCCGTAGTAACGAACGGAAATCAGCTTCTGAGGGTCTATTTCGCCTTCGTTTATCAGCAGCGTTCGCATCTGGCCATCCCGATTCTGATCGACCACGAACAGCACTTCGTGATTTTCGATGAACTCGAACACCTCACTGCCGAAGGGAAAGGCCCTCACGCGCATGGTGTCAAGCTGGATGCCTTCCTCGGACAGCAGGTCCAGGGCTTCTTCCATGGGCAGCGCGCTGGTGCCGAAGAAAACGATGCCCGCCCGCTTACCCGCAGCCTGAATCTCGGGCCTGGGCACCAGCGATGCCGCCGTCTTCCACTTCAGCTCCAGGCGCTGCATGTTCTGCTCGTAAACTTCCGGGGATTCCGTATAGGCGGCGAACTCGTCCCTGGACGTGCCACGGGTGAAAAACGCCCCCTTCTCCGGGTGGGTACCCGGATAGGTGCGATAGCCGATGCCGTCTCCGTCGAGATCCAGATAGCGGCCCCAGTGCTGAATGTCCTCCAGGTCGTCGGCGTCGAGCACCTTGCCGCGGTCGTAACGACGTGCATCGTCCCACTCCAGCGGCTCGCTCAGGTTGTCGTTCATACCCAGCTCCAGATCGCTCATGACAATGACCGGCGTCTGCAGCCGGTCTGCCAGATCCAGCGCATCGGCACCGAAGTCGAAACACTCCCGGGGCGTCGAGGGAAACAGCAGCACGTGCTTGGTGCGCTGGATGTCGAAAATCACCGCGGGTATCTCGGCGAAATACGCCAGGCCCAGAAACTCGCTCATCAGCGAGATACCCGGGCCGCTGGTGGCGGTAAAGGAGCGGGCGCCGTTCCAGGCCGCACCGATGACGATGCCGATGGCGGCCAGCTCGTCTTCCGCCTGAACGATGGCGAACTTACGCTGACCGCTGTCACGTTCGATACGCAGCTGGTTGGCGTAAAGCTCGAAGGCTTCGGCAACCGAGGTGGACGGCGTGATGGGATACCAGGCGCAGACGGTCGCGCCACCGTAAAGGGCGCCGATGGCAGCCGCGGTGTTGCCGTCGATCATGACTTGATCACCCAGCATATCCGCCCGCCGGACCTGGAACGGCAGCGGGCTTTCCAGGTACTCGCGGGCGTAGTCACGGCCGATTTCCAGGGCGTGGATGTTGGGCTTTATCAGCGCATCCTTGCCCGCATACTGGGTGGACACCATGGATGTGATCACCTCGAACTCGATGTTCAGCAGCTCGGCCAGAGCGCCGAGGTAGGTGATGTTCTTGAACAGCCCGCGCTGTTTCTGATCCTGGAATTCGGAAAGCAGCAGCGTCGAGATGGGTATGCCGATCTCCTTGATGTCGCTGCGGCGGAGCTCGCGGGCCAGGGGCTTGCTGTTGTCGTAGACCAGATAGCCGCCAGGATTGATGCTGGCGACGTCTTCTGCGTAAGTCTCGGCATTCATGGCGACCATGATGTCCACGCCTTCGCGACGGCCGAGATAGCCCCGCTCGCTCACCCGCACCTCAAACCAGGTGGGCAGGCCCTGAATGTTGGAGGGAAATATATTCCGTGTGGCGACGGGGATCCCCATCCGGAACAGCGCTTTGGCAAACATGCCGTTAGCGCTGGCAGACCCGGACCCGTTCACATTCGCGAAGCGGATGACGAAATCGTTATGGGTGATGCTCATTCGGCGTAGGAACCTACTTGCGGAATATGAACAACAGACTTCTGCATGTCCCAGGCATTGGTGGGGCAGCGTTCGGCGCACAGACCGCAGTGCACGCAAACGTCCTCATCCTTTACCATGACCCTGCCCGTGGCCAGCTCGCCGGACACGTAGAGGTCCTGCTCGAGATTGGCGGCGGGCGCCATCAACCGCTGCCTCAACTCGGTTTCGTCAACGTTCTCGGTAAACGAGATGCAATCCATCGGGCAGATGTCCACACAGGCGTCACATTCGATGCACAGGCGATCGGTGAAGACGGTCTGCACGTCGCAGTTCAGGCAGCGCTGAGCCTCCTGGGCGCCTAGCTCGCGGTCGAAGCCCAGTTCGACTTCCATCTTGATGTCGCTGAGCGACAGCTTCTTGTCGGCGTGGGGCACCAGATAGCGCTGGGATGGGTCGTGCTCGCTGTCGTAGCTCCATTCGTGCATGCCCATCTTCTGGCTGATCAGATTGACGCCCTCAGGCGGCCGATCCCGTTTGAGGTCCTTTCCCTGGCACATCAGGTGGATGGAGATGGCCGCTTTGTGCGCGTGGGCCGAAGCCCAGATGATGTTTTCCGGCCCGAAGGCGGAATCGCCGCCGAAGAAGACCTTGGGGTTGGTGGACTGCAGGGTCTGCTCGTCGAGCACCGGGCAGTCCCACTTGTCGAACTCGATACCGATGTCCCGCTCGATCCACGGACAGTGGTTCTCCTGACCGATAGCCATGAGCACATGATCGCACTCCATGAACACGTCCGGTGCGCCGCTGGGCTCGTAGCGCAGCCGGCCGTCGTCCCCTCGTACCGGTTTGACGCACTCGAAGACGATCCCCTTCAGACGCCCGTTTTCATGCACGAACTCTTTCGGGGGCCGATTGTTGATGATGGGAATGCCTTCGCCCATGGCATCTTCCTTCTCCCACTCTGAAGCTTTCATGACCTCGAAGGCCGAGCGAACCACCACGCTGACCGACTCCGCGCCCAGACGCTGGGCGGTTCGACAGCAGTCCATGGCGGTGTTGCCGCCGCCCATGACGATGACTTTGCCCTTGATCTCGGTAACGTGCCCGAAGGCTACGCTCGACAGCCAGTCGATGCCGATGGAAATGTGCTGATCCACCTCCTGGCGTCCCGGCAGATCGAGGTCGCGCCCACGGGGCGCCCCGGTACCGATGAAAAAGGCGTCGAAATCCTCTCCGAGCATCGCCTTCATGCTGGTGACTTCGTGGTCGAAGTGGCACTCCACGCCCATGTCGAGAATGAGACCGGCACTTTCCTTCTCGATCAGATGCACTTCGTAGCCGAAGGGCAGGAGATCTCTGGCGACCGCCAGCGAGGCCGGACCTGCGCCGAGCAGCGCGATGCGCTTGCCATTCTTCCTTTCCGGCACCCTGGGCAGGTAAGCGCCGATATCGCCTTTGTTGTCGGCCGCGACCCGCTTCAACCGGCAGATTGCTACCGGTTTCTCTTCCGTTCGAACCCGGCGGCAGGCGGGCTCACAGGGTCGGTCGCAGGTGCGACCGAGAATGCCCGGGAACACGTTGGAGTCCCAGTTGAGCATGTACGCTTCGGTATAGCGTTCCTGGGAGATCAGGCGTATGTACTCGGGAACAGGCGTGTGAGCCGGACATGCCCACTGACAGTCCACCACCTTATGAAAATAGTTGGGGTCGAAAATATTCGTGGGTTTCATTCGTGCAGATACCAGCCGGACAGCATTGCTGTCTGCCAGCAAGTCTCCTCCTGTGACGCAAAACTCCAACCCGCCTTGATCGGGGTCAAAAATCCCTGATAAAAGCGCGCTCTCCAAAGTTCTTTTTGAACTTTAACCCTATGTTGCTGGCCTGCCAAGCCGACCCGAGCTGCCCGGCAGGCCCGGGAAGCGGGCCAGAACGTCCATACCGAGCAGGCCGTCGACGCCGGGTGGGCCCTGTTCGAGCACGATCACATCCAGGTACGGGAGCCGCAGTTGCCCCACCTGAACATCTCTGACCCTGTGGATCTGGGCGCTGATGATACCCGCTGCCGTACGAACCTGGACGCTCTGCTGCGTCGGCGCGGACCCCAGAGCGTTGGCCGCCGATCTGGAAATCGCGCTGGTGCTGGCACCAGTATCCACCAGCAGGCGCAGCGGCCGTCCCGCCGCGGAGACTTCCACATGCATGGCCCGGTCCTGCCATTCCACCGGCAACCCGCTTTGCGCCAGGCCCAGCTCTGCTTCAAGATCACTGCGCGCTTCGGGGGTGACCCCCACCAGCCCCATTACCTGGACCACCTGTTGCGCCTCGTCAAACCGGCCCGCCACGAGCAGCCAGCGCGCCAGCTGCAGGCGATGGCCGTCGTACCCGGGGTCGTCGCGGCTGAGGCGTTCGAAAAACCGAATGAGGCCCGGCAGATTCTGCTGAGCGGCGAGCTTCGATTCATGAACGTTCACCAGCAGCCGCAGCGCATCGCGAAGGCGCTGAATCATCAACGGCTCATCGGCAAACTGCAGGGCGGCCAGCAGGGGATCCATGGCGTCGAGCAGCGAGCCCTGCATCTGCAGCACGTCGCTGTGGAGCAGGCGCGCCTGCAGATCGTGGGGATTGCGCCCCTCATACGCCAGCAGCAGATCCAGAGCCCTGCTCTGGTCGCCGGACCGCGCCCACTCCCGGACCTGGTCCAGCAGCCTGAGCCTGGCCTCATCCGCCTCCCGCCGGCGCCCCTGGCGGTCCAGCCGGTCGATGCTGTCCAGCAGCACCTCCCAGCTGCCGGCGGCGAGCGGGTCGGAAAGGCTGGAGGGTGCAGCGCCGCGGGTGCCTTCCTGGTCGACGGGCCCGAGCTCGCCCGCCCGCTGGGCAGGCGCCAACGCCGCGTCGCGGCGAGCTTCCACGCTCGAGCTGGCAGCCTGCTCCCCCGTCGCCTGATGGCGGCCGACCCACCAACCGGCGAAAAACACGAGAACCAGAACGACGACCCACAGCAGCTGGCTCACGACTCACTGACTCCTGCAACGCATCCCCGTAGAATACGCCACCCGAGGCCGTGGCTTCGAGCCGCGCAAACCACTGATTGGAACCATGGCAGCAACGCAAAGCCCCTATCAACCGCCAGCATCACCGGGCCCCGGGCAACGCAGCCAGTGGCGCACGCTGCATGACGCGGCGGCAACCCTGGCAACGGCCCGCGTCGTTGCCGCGCACCCGGGCCTCACCCTCGTGGTGACGGCCAACACGGCGGACACCCAGCGTTGGCAGGACGAGCTGGAGTTCTTCGGCGCGGGGCTCACCACGCTGCGCTTTCCAGACTGGGAGACCCTTGCATACGATGCATTTTCTCCGCATCAGGACATCGTTTCAGAACGCCTGGCAACGCTGAGAAGGCTTCGGGATCTGCAGGAACGGCCAGAAGGGGCGACCGTGCTGGTGGTGTCGGTGCAGACGCTGCTGCAGCGCATCGCGCCGCTGAGCTACATCGACGGCCACAGCATGGCGCTGGCCGTTGGTCAGACGTTCCGCATGGACCAGGAGCGAAAACGCCTGGAGGCCGCCGGGTACCAGAGCGTAGACACGGTGACCAGCCACGGTGAGTTCGCGGTTCGGGGCTCTCTGATGGACATATTCCCTATGGGTCTTGCCGAGCCCGTGCGGGTGGATCTGTTTGACGACGAGGTGGAAAGCCTGCGCACCTTCGATCCGGATACCCAGCGCACCCTCGAGCGGCTGGAACACCTGACCCTGCTCCCGGCGAAGGAGTTCCCCCTGGACAGCACGGCCATCGGTCAGTTTCGCGACCGCTGGCACAACACTTTCAACGTGGACGTCCGTCGATGCAGCGTTTATCAGGACATCAGCGAGGGGATTCCCCACCCGGGCATCGAATACTACCTGCCGTTCTTCTTTGATCAGCTGGCGAGCCTGTTCGACTACCTTCCGTCCGGCACCCTGGTCGTCGAGGACGCCGAAACCGACGCCTCCACCACCCGTTTTCTGGAGGACGTGCAGGCGCGCCACGACAGCCTCGCCCACGATGTGGAGCGACCGATACTCCCCACCACGGAGCTGTATCTGCGCGTCGACGAGCTCAACGCGGGGCTGAATCGATGCGGAAGGATACAGCTGAATCGAGCCGGCCGGCACGCGCTGAGCTTTGCATCCGAACCGCTGCCCAACCTGGAAGCCAACGTCAGGGCGAAGCAGCCGGCCCAGCCGTTGCTCGATCACCTGCAGGCGCACCCGGGCCGAACGCTGTTCGTCGCCGACACGGCGGGGCGCCGGGAAGTGTTCGGCGACTTTCTGGCCCGCGCCGGCGTCAAACCGGAGGACGTTTCGGGTCTGGACACCTTTCTGGAATCCGACCTGCAGGCGGGGATCACCATCGCCCCGTTGAGCCGCGGCCTGTGTCTCGACGACCTGACCGTGATCACCGAAAGCCAGGTGTTCGGTCATCAGGTGCGCGAGCGGCGCGGCCGGGCTTCCCGGGTGCTGGATCCCGAGCAGATCATCCGCAACCTGACCGAGCTGCACGTCGGCGATCCGGTGGTTCACGTGGAGCACGGTATCGGGCGGTACCACGGCCTGCAGACCCTGGAGATAGACGGCACGCCCAACGAGTTCCTGACGCTGGAGTACGCGGAGGAAGCAACCCTCTACGTGCCGGTGACTGCTCTGCACCTCATCAGCCGCTACTCGGGTGCGGATCCGGAACAGGCGCCGCTGCACAGGCTGGGTTCGGACCAGTGGGAAAAGGCCAAGCGCCGTGCCGCGGAGAAAGCCTACGACGCCGCCGCTGAGCTGCTGAACCTCTACGCCCGCCGCGAGGCGAGCACCCGCTTCCAGTTCTCCAGGCCGGATGAAGAATACCGGCGGTTTGCCGATCAGTTTGCCTTCGAGGTGACCGCGGACCAGCAGCGGGCTATCGACGAGGTGATCGACGATCTCTGCTCCGAACGGGCCACAGACCGACTGATCTGCGGCGACGTCGGTTTCGGCAAGACCGAGGTAGCAATGCGCGCCGCCTTTCTGGCGGTGCAGAGCGGCAAGCAGGTGGCCGTGCTGGTACCAACGACGCTGCTGGCCGAGCAGCATCAGGAAAGTTTCCGTGATCGCTTTGCCGGCTGGCCGGTGCAGATCGAGGCCATCTCCCGGCTCCGGACCGAAGCCGAAGTCAGCGAGATCACCGACAGGCTGGACCATGGCAAGGTAGACATCATCATCGGCACGCACAAGCTGCTGGGGCTGGGCAAGACGTTCCACGATCTGGGATTGGTCGTCATCGACGAGGAGCATCGCTTCGGCGTGCGCCAGAAAGAGCGGCTGCGGGCGCTGAGGGCCGAAGTGGACGTGCTCGCTCTGACCGCCACCCCGATTCCGCGAACCTTGAACATGGCCATGACCGGCATGCGCGACCTGTCCATCATCGCTACCCCGCCGGCGCGGCGCCTGTCCATCAATACCTTCGTCATGGAAAAACGCCGACCGGTGATACAGGAGGCCATGAGCCGGGAGCTGATGCGTGGCGGCCAGGTGTTCTACGTGCACAACGAGGTGAAGACCATCGAAGCGGTGGCGACGGAGCTGACCGAATGGCTGCCGGAAGCACGCATCGGCGTCGGTCACGGACAGATGCCCAAGCGCGAGCTCGAGCGCGTGATGAACGACTTTTATCACCGTCAGCTGAACGTGCTGGTGTGCACCACCATCATCGAGACGGGCATCGACATTCCCAACGCGAACACGATGATCATCGACCGTGCGGACCGATTCGGGCTGGCGCAGCTGCACCAGCTTCGAGGCCGGGTGGGCCGCTCTCACCGCCAGGCCTATGCGTACCTGCTGACACCGCACCCGAAGGCGATGACCGCAGATGCGAAGAAACGCCTCGAGGCCATCGAGGCTGCGGGCGAGCTGGGCGTGGGCTTCACCCTGGCAACCCACGACCTGGAGATCCGGGGCGCTGGGGAACTGCTGGGCGAAGAACAGTCCGGCCAGATCGAGTCGGTGGGATTCGCGCTGTACACCGAGATGCTGGACCGCGCGGTCCAGGCAATCCGCGACGGCAAGGCGCCAAATCTCGACGCGCCCCTGGAACCGGTAAGCCAGGAAGTGAATCTTCACGTGGGCACCCGGGTTCCAGACAGCTATCTGCCCGACGTGCATGCTCGCCTGATCCTCTACAAACGCATTGCCAATGCGCCCGACGAGGAAGAGCTTGGCAATCTGCAGTCGGAAGTGATCGATCGCTTCGGGCCGCTGCCCGAGCCGCTGAAGCAGCTGCTGCGGGTAACGGCGCTGAAGCTCAGAATGCAGGCGATTGGCGTGCTGAAACTGGATCTGGGAAGCACCGGAGGACGCATGGAATTCAGCGCCGAGACCCAGGTGGACCCACTGCGCGTGGTGCAGCTGGTCCAGGGACAGCCGGCCACGTACCGACTGGACGGTGCCACGCAGCTGAGATTCACCCGAGAATTGCCAACGTTCGAAGACCGGATGGGCTTCGCGCTCGAACTGCTGGATCTGCTTACCCCGGAGGAAGAAATGCAAAAGGTGGCCCAGGCATGAAGATCAGGAGCAACGTCAAAATTCAGCGCCATGCCCGCAATCTTGCGGCCGGGTTCCTGCTGGCGCTTCCCGCCTACGTTGCGGCGGTGACCGACGCTGATCTGGACGCGATAAGGGACCAGATGCAGCAGGACTGGTTCTATACGGAAGTCATCATTTTCCAGCGTCCGGCAATGATGGAATTTCTGTCGGAGGAAGCGCTGGTGCGCCAAGGTGCGGCAGGGTTCCCGAGCATGCTGCAGGCCTTTGTGCCGGGTCCCGACGGTCCGCAGCGGGCCTACCTGCTGGAACCCCCCGACGGATGCCAGCCATTCGAGCGCTCGGACCCGGGCGCGCCGAGCCAACGGCTTGCAGATGCTTCAGCGAGTGATGACCAGGACGAGGCCATCGACGCCAGCGCGGAACCGGTAAGGGAAGCAGAGCCGGAACCGGTCGGCCAGCTGCCGGTGCCGCCGGCGTCGCCGCGCCTGAGTCCGGATCCCGTGATAGATTTTCTGAGATCAGTGGCCGAGTTCGAAGCTCAGCTGGCGGCGCAGAATCCTGCGCTCTTCGCCCCGGACCGGCTGACCATGAATCAGGAAGCGGCCCGCATCCAGGGCGACCGTCGCTACCAGGTGCTGTGGCACGGCGGCTGGCTGCAGCCGGTGCCGCCGCGCGATGACCCGGCAGCGCTGCTGGTGCAGGCGGGCATTCTCAGCGGCCAAGTCTTCCAGCTCGAGGGCTCCATAGACGTCACCCTCGGCCGTTACCTGCACTTCCATACCCGGCTGTTCTACACCGAGCCCCTGCTCGGCTCGGCACCAGTGCAGGCGCCGCTGACCCCGACGGCCGGGGGTTCTGCAGAGCCGGCCGAATCGACCGGCCTGACCGCGCAAAGTGACTCGTCAGACATGATGTCCGCCCTGAGCCCGGCCCAACCGCCCTACATGGTGATGGAAGAGAGCCGGCGCGTGCGCAGCGGGGAGCTGCACTATCTGGATCACCCGAAGCTGGGGGTGCTGGTGCGCATCTCGCCGGTCGTGATCCCGGACGCCTTAGCGAGCGCCTACCTCGCGCTGGAAGAAAACTCGGATTAGGCGCTCTACCCGCTGCATCCCCTCGCGGCTGACCGCTGAAATCACCTCAAGATCGATGGCATTGTCAGCCCGACCAGCCGCGGGATTGACCACCAGCGACAGGCTGCAGTAAGCCATGCCCTTTTCCCGCGCCAGCGCCGCTTCCGGCATGGCCGTCATGCCGACCACCGTGCAGCCATCCCGGTCCATCCGGTCGATCTCCGCCGCGGTCTCGAAGCGCGGGCCCTGCGTGCATCCGTAAACGCCGCCGTCCAGAAGCTCGATGCCCGCCGAGGTGCCAGCCGCGAGCATCCGCCGTCTCAGGATGTCGTCATAGGGGTCTGTAAATTCGACGTGCAGCAGCTCGGCAGCGTCGGCGTAGGTGTGCTCCCGGCCCCAGGTGTAGTCGACGATCTGATGAGGCAGCACGATAGCGCCAACGGCGGCCCGGGGATGTATCCCCCCCACCGTATTCAGGGCCAGGACCCGTCGCGCGCCCAGCTGGCTCAGCACGTCCAGATTGGCCCGGTAATTGACCAGGTGCGGAGCCAGGCGGTGCGGTACCCCGTGCCTCGCGAGCACCAGCACCTCTGCCCCCTCGATGGTGCCGATACGCGGCGTTTCGGACGGCGCGCCGTAGCGGGAGCCCGGACAGGTGACAGGGGCAAACGACGTGGCGCGTTCCAGGCCTCCGGACCCGCAGATGATGGCGAACTCGGTCACTCAGGCAGACTCCAGCGCTTCGGGCAGCACGTAGATGGCAGGCAGATTTCGCCAGTAGCCCTGAAAGTCCATACCGCAGCCGAACAGGTAGCGATCCGGGCAGCTCAGCGCGGAAAAATCCACGCTCAGCGGGCGCGGCTCCTCGACCTGCTTGTCCACAAGCACCGATGTCAGTACCCGAGCGGCCCCCGCCTGCTCGGCCCATGCCACGATCGCGGCGAGGGTCTCGCCCCGATCGTAGACATCGTCCACCAGCACAACCGTACGTCCCGCCAGCTCGTAGTCGTGCTGGCTCAGCCAGCTCAACGCCCCGCCGCGGGTCGCTGCACCGTAACGCGCCACATGGACATAGCCGAGCTGCAGCGGGAACGACAACCGCTTCAAGAGCTCCGCACCGAAGGGCAGACCGCCATTCATCACGACCAGCAGCAGCGGGTTGTCCGCAGAGACCGCCAGCGACAGCCGCACGGAAACCCGATCGATAGCGCGCTGAACCTCCGCGGCATCCACCAGCACCTCGGCCCGCCGGCGGGCCGCCAGCACGGCGGAAGGCACCCCTGGAGTTTCTACTGTCGATGGGGTCAAGCTTCCTCCTGCAAGACGTGCAGCGTTTGCGTCGGGAAGGCGATCTCCGCGCCGTGACCGGCGATGATTTCCGCTATCTTGAACAGCACGTCCTGCTTGATGACGTGGAAGTCCGACCAGACGGTTGTCTTGGTGAAGGTGTAGACGAAGAAATCCAACGACGAGGGGCCGAACCTGTTGAAGTTGACCATCAGCGTCCGCGACTGATCGATGTCCGGATGATTCCTGAGCATGGCTTCGACGTCGGCGACGATTCGAGGCAACACGGCGACGTCGTCGTAGCGAACGCCAACCGTCTCGTAGATACGTCGGTTCAGCATGCGCGACGGGTTCTCCACCGCAATGGTGCTGAATACGGAATTTGGCACGTAGAGCGGCCGCTGATCGAAGGTGCGGATCCGGGTCAGCCGCCAGCCGATTTCTTCCACCGTGCCTTCGATTTCCTGATCCGGAGATCGCACCCAGTCACCCACCGAGAACGGTCGATCCAGAAAAATCATCAGAGCCCCGAAGAAGTTGGCGAGAGTATCCCGGGCGGCAAAGCCGACCGCTATGCCGCCGATGCCACCGAATGCCAGCACGCCGGATATGCTGAAGCCGAGGTTCTGCAACACCATGAGCACACCGGTGATGATCACCGAGGCGCGCAGCAGCTTGCCTACGGCGGTTGCCGTAGTGCGATCCACGGGCTGCGCCCGATAGGTGGGATCGGCCAGGTGGGCCTCGACGAAGCGAATGAAACGCACCGCGAACCAGACCAGCAGCCAGATAATGGCGACCTGGCGTACCTCGTCGACGTATTCGAAGATGTCCGCTGGCGCGTTGCCACCCGCCAGCTCCGCGGCCCAGCCGATGCCGATGACCCAGATGGCAAAACCCAGAGGTCCCCGTGCCGCTTCCAGCAGCGCATCGTCGTACAGGTTGTGGGTTTTCTCGAACTGCCGGGCCAGGCGCGCGATGAGCGCCCGGGCAATCAGATGAACCAGCGCGGTGCCCAGCACGACGCCGAAAACTTCCAGAACCCAGCTGTGGGTTGTCAGATAATCAATCAGTTCTTCCATCGGGGTTCAGCAATCCGGGTCAGAAATAGCGGGTAAACTCCAGCTGCAGGTAGTCGTCCTGCTCCAGCGCGGCCAGTCTGGACAGATCCCTGAGGTTCTCCTGGGTCGTGGCACCGGGGTCTGCGGGGGGCACGCCGCCAAAGACCCGGCCCTCCAGCAGCAGCATCCACGACGCCCCAAGCTGGCGACTGGCTTCCAGGCTCAACGCGTACTCGCCCGAATCCACGTCCCAGATGACCCCCAGCAGCGCCTGGGTGTCCGATACATCGTTGAGGGTCCAGCGGGACCCGAGCGCGAGGGCGCCCTCGAAAAAGGTATTGTAGGCGTCCTCGCCCCGCTCGTCGTAGATGTATTCCATGATGAGGCCCAGATCGGACCGCGAGCCGAACGCGCCGACGAGGGTCCGCTCGAAGCCGCCGGTGGCAGCGGCATAGCGATCGCCGTCGCCGCTGCGCGATATGGCTTCCAGCTTGAACAGCCAGTCGCCGAAAATTGCCTGCCCGTCGAACCCCGTCTGGTCGATGACCCGGTAAACGGGCCGAAGCACCAGATCGCCGTCACCCTTGACCCTGGGCTGAAACCCGGGGTCGCGACCGGTACCCGAGAAATGATAGAGCCCGAAATTCAGGGGGCCCCAGTGATGCGACCAGCGCACGGCGCCGTCGATTCGCTTGTCCTCTGCCCCCGACTCGTAGATGGGCCTGTCCACGTCCACGGGGATGACGGGACGCAGCCGACCGTCGCGCCCCGGGAAGGTGCGCTCACGGAAGCCGGTGAGCATGAACAGATCGACGATACCCCAATCGCGAATCAGTGACAGATGGACCATGGGCTGGCCGAGCTTATCCTCGCCATCGATATTCTCCACCAGGTCCGTCTGGTTGATGATGTCCGCGAGATGATAGAACTCGGTGACCCCCCAGAACACCTGCTTGAAGCCCACATGCAGCTCCCAATCGTCGGCCACGCGACTCCAGAAAAGCTCGCGCAGATCGAAATGGGTGCGCTCTTCGTCTCTCGAATCGAGCCGCGCGAACGGGCTGAACGTCAGGCTCTGGCTCTCATCGTCCCAGGCGCGATAGAAATCCACCCGGGCGCTGAGGGAGGGCTGAAACCGGTTCTGGCCCTGCAGGCCGCGATCGAAGTAAGAGCGGCTCTGCAGGCCGAGATCCAGATCGGTTCGGGTGATCACGGGCCGCGCCGCGTGCGCCAGGCGTGCGGAGGCGGGTTCGCGTTCGACCCGCGCCGGGCCGGCCGGCCCGCCCGGCGGATCCCCGACGACGTCAGGCGGGACGGACCGCCGGGCATCCGGCGCGAACTCGCCAGCCGCGGTGCCCGTCTCGGAGGAGGTCACGGTATCCGCGCTGGCCAGGGTCCCCCGGAGGGGCCAGTAGGAGATTTCGTTGGCTTCGGCCAGAGCTCTGCAACGCGCTTCCTCGGGACCGGTCAACACCGCCGAGCGAACGCGGTACCAGAGCCCATCGTCGCGGTGAACGCGCTCCACGTCGATACCAGGACCGAAGAGCTCGGAAAGCCTGGCCGCCCAGTTATCGGCATTCTCCTGGCTGCGGAAGCTGCCGAACACCAGACGATCGCCGCTGGCAGAGGCCACGGGCGGGACGACCGAGGCCAGCAGGGCCACGACGAGCCACAGCGCTGACAGGGTTTTCCGGAAGAACACCGGATTTACCGCGCCCGGAACAGGCTGTTGGTGGAAAAATCCCTGTCCGCCGAGAGGCCGGTGGCGAAGCGATAGTCACGCCACTGAAGCTCGGTGCTCTTTCCGGTCTGCAGGTTCTCCATGTTCATACGCGCGGCTTTCCAGAACTGATCATCGTGAAGCACGTAGTCGTCGACGGTCAGAACTTTGAGGGGTCGCCGGGCGCGATCGAAGTATTCGATGCGCTGAACCCGCAGCGCCGCCTCATCCAAAAGCTTTTCCACCTCCTGCAGCGCCATGTCTTCATAGGCGAACTCGCTGCTGAGAAACGGGCCTGATTTGTTTCGGCTTGCGATCTTCTTCACCCGGGCGTGGGCCGGCAGATACAGCCACTGGTCATCGGGCGTCAACTTGTGGCTGTAGCTCAACAACGCCGTGCCCCGAATTGCCTTGGGAGTATCGAAAACAACCAGCAGACGATCGCCATCGTCTTCCATTTCCAGCTGGCTGATACGCAGCTCGCGACGACTTTCGTTGCCGCGGCGGTCCCGCAGCACCATCTGCAGGTTTACCTGAAGATCCCGATAGCCCGAGTCCAGCCGGTCTTTCTCGGTGAATATGAGGGCGCCCTGGTCGGTCGCCGGCAGCGTCTCGAACCCCTTGGGGAAAGACGGTACCTCAGCATTTGCGCCCGCCCAGATCAGGCTGAGCAGCGCCAGCAAACGTCGACAATCCAAATCCGACCACTCCAGCATGGTGGGCAACGATCTTATGCAGCCAATCGAGGCTGTGCAAACCCGAACCTACCTGTATATAATTTCACATCACTGTACATTCAACCAGGTGCTCAATGCAGAATCTGACTTCTCGCCAGGCCCAGGTGCTCGATCTGATCAAACGTCACATCGATGATACCGGCTATCCGCCCACCCGGGCCGACATTGCCCAGGAACTGGGCTTCAAATCGCCCAACGCGGCGGAAGAGCATCTCAAAGCGCTGGCCCGTAAAGGGGCAATCGAGATGATCCCGGGTACGTCCAGAGGCATCCGGCTGCCGGAAGAGACGGGGCTACCCGTGGTGGGCCGGGTCGCCGCAGGAAGCCCGATCCTGGCAGAGGAGCACATCGAAAGCCGGGTGAACATGCCGGCAGGCTTTTTCCGACCCAGGGCGGACTATCTGTTGAGAGTGCGCGGCGACAGCATGTGCGAGATCGGCATCATGGATGGCGACCTGCTGGCGGTACACAAAACGCCGGAGGCGGCAAACGGTCAGATCGTGGTTGCCCGCATCGAGGACGACGTTACGGTAAAGCGCTTCCAGCGCACCCGCCAGCGTAACAAGATTCTCCTGCTGCCCGAGAACGCCAACTATCAGCCCATCGAGGTGGATCTGGCAGCGCAGGCATTTCAGATCGAAGGGCTGTCAGTAGGTGTGATCCGGCAAAGCGTATAGCCAGGCATACCGATAGAAGGCGCGAAAGGCGCGAAAGGCGCGAAAGGCGCGAATAATAAAAGAACGGGCGCAGCGGAGCTGGATCGCCTTATTTTTCAGAAATTTTTATTATTTTTCAATGAATTGTGGGGGAATCTTCTGGTTCTTTCTGAATGACTTCGACGGACTCGTCCTCGAGAAATTCGGTGGCGGCGTCAATCATGGCTTCCGCCACCCCCACCAGATCCCGGCCGAGCATGTCCCGCACTTCGTGGGAAAAACGGATTCGGACCAGCGGCTCTTCGGCGGCTTCAGTATCTGCCTCGCGCAGCACCACATCGCCATTATCCAGCTCGGTAATTTCCAGTAATGTACTCATGCACTCCTCTGAATGGGCGGTGTCGCGTCGAGCTGAATCAGCTTCGCGCGCGCCGTTTTGCCGGGCTCTTGGCGGCAGTTTTTCTGCTGCCCGAAGTCTTCTTCCGGCCCTCACCGGAAGTCTTCTTCCGGCCCTTGCCGGACCCGGACTTACCGGCTGAAGAACGCGCTTCTTCTATCCAGCGACCCTCCTGGTAGGTGGCCCGCCAGCCGGTTGCCTTACCGTCCTCTTCCGACTGTACATACTGCTGCTTCTCTTTGCGACTGAAACGGATCACCGTGGGTCGCCCTTCAGGATCCTGCTCGGGCGCTTCGAGGAGGTAGCTGAATTTCGGATCCAGCTCGTTGGCGTGTGGTTTCAACTCCCGCACCAGCGGCGCGCGGGTCTCCCGATTACGAGGAAACTGGCTCGCAGCCAGGAAGATGCCGGACGCGCCGTCCCTCAGCAGGTAGAAGTCGTCGACCTTCTCGCAGCGCAGCTCCGGCATGGGCACGGGGTCCGCCTTGGGAGGCGCAGGCTCGCCGCTGCGCAACAGCTTGCGGGTATTTTTGCAGTCGTCAGCAGTGCAGCCGAAGTACTTTCCAAAGCGACCTGACTTGAGCTGCATGTCGGAGCCGCATTTGTCACATTCGATGACCGGGCCTTCGTAACCTTTGATCCGGAACTGGCCGGTCTCTACCTCGAAACCCGAGCAATCCGGATTGTTGCCACAGACGTGAAGCTTGCGCGTTTCGTCGATCAGATAACCGTCCATGGCGGTGCCACATTTCCCGCACCGATGCTTCGACCGGAGCAGGCGCGACTCACCCTCGGCATCCTGGTCGACGTCCACAACCTCGTCTCCAGGGATCAGATTCACCGTGTTCGTGCAGCGTTCTTTGGGCGGCAGGCCGTAACCGGAGCAGCCGAGGAACACGCCGGTGCTGGCGTTCCGTACCTGCATATGCCTCCCGCAGGTTTCACAGGCCACGTCGGTATCCGTGGGCTCGTTACGTCGCATGCCCCGCTTCGGGTCTTTGGCCTTACCAATCTTGCTGCTGAAGTCGCCATAAAACTCGTTCAGAACGCCCCGCCAGTCCGCTCCTCCCTCGGCTACCTGGTCGAGCTCCTGCTCCATCTGCGCGGTGAATCCGTAGTCCATGAGATTATCGAACTGCTCCTGCAGCCGGTCAGTCACCAGCTCACCAATCTTCTCGGCGTGAAAGCGCCGGCTGCGCAGCGTGACGTAGCCTCGATCCTGTATGGTCGAGATGATGGCCGCGTAGGTGGATGGCCGCCCTATGCCGCGCTTTTCCAGCTCGCGAACCAGGCTCGCCTCGCTGAAGCGCGGGGCCGGTTTGGTGAAGTGCTGTATGGCTTCCACATCCTGCAGACGCAGGCTTTCGCCCACGGCGAAGTCCGGCAGCGGGGTGTCGTCGTCTTTCTTGCGGGAAGCGCCGGACTTGGGGGCATCGGCAGCCGCGGCAGGCTTCTCTGCCTGTTTTTCGCCCTGCTTTCCCCCCGGTTTTTCCCCTTGTCTTTCCCCTTGTCTTTCTACGAGAGGCACTCGGGTGTAGCCATCGAACTGGAGTATCCGGCCGCGAATCTTCAGCTCAAACTCACCCGCCTCGACCAGCACGGTGGTGCTCAGATATTCGGCGGGCGGCATCTGGCAACGTAGAAACTGAGCCCAGATGAGCCGATACAGGCGCACCGCATCGTCCTCCATGCCCTGCAGCATCTCGGGGCGGGTCCCGACGTTAGAGGGCCGAATTGCCTCGTGCGCCTCCTGGGCGTCGGCTTTGCTGGAGTAGACGTTGGGTTTTTCCGGGAGGTAACGGTCGCCGAAATCTTTTTCGATGCGCTCCCGGCAGGCGGCCACCGCGTCGCTGCTGAGGTTGGTGGAGTCGGTGCGCATGTAGGTGATGTATCCGGCCTCGTAGAGCCTTTGGGCCAGGGTCATGGTCTTCTTGACGCTGAAGCTCAACCAGGTGCTTGCAGCCTGCTGCAGCGTTGACGTGATGTAGGGCGCGGTAGGACGTGTTTTGGTCGGCCGGTCTTCACGGCTCTTGACGGTGAACTCGCGCTGTCGCAGCCGCTCCATGGCGGCCTCCGCATCGGCGCCGTTGCCGGGCCGGAAGTTCTCGTCGCCGTCCTTAATGACCTGAAAACGCAGGGCATTTTCTTCTCCCGCCCGCAGCAGGTCCGCAAAGCCTTCCCAGTACTCCTCCGGCACGAAAGCGCGAATCTCCCGCTCCCGCTCCACCACGAGACGCACGGCCACTGATTGCACGCGTCCGGCAGACAGGCCGCGAGCCACTTTCTCCCAGAGCAGCGGAGAAAGCTCGAACCCCACCACCCGGTCGAGAAAACGCCGCGCCTGTTGCGCGTTGACCCGATTCATATCCAGCTCGCCCGGGTCGGAGAAGGCTTCCTGAATGGCTTTACGGGTGATCTCGTTAAACACGACGCGGCGATAGCGGGCGGGATCGCCGCCAATGGTCTCGCGCAGGTGCCAGGCGATGGCTTCCCCTTCCCTGTCGAGGTCTGTCGCCAGGTAGACGGTGTCGGCTTTCTCAGCAAGCTTCGACAGCTCGTCCACAACCTTTTCCTTGCCCGGCAGCACCTCATAATCTGCCGACCAGTTTGCGTCCGGGTTAACGCCCATCCGCTTGATCAGCTGCGCCCTGGCCCGCGCCTTCTGATATTCAGCCTTCTTCTCCGGCGACAGCTTGCGGGTTTTCGCCGCCTGCTTGGCCCGCTCCTTGGGGTCCGCGCCCTTGCCGCCTACGGGCAGATCCCGAATGTGGCCGACGCTGGATTTGACTATGAAGTCCTTACCCAGATAACGGTTAATTGTGCGCGCCTTGGCCGGCGATTCAACAATGACTAGGGAACGTCCCATAGGGCTCCGGGAGATAAATTTGGGCGCCGTTATAAGGCGAGCCAGAAACAGGTGTCAAATTTTTCCTTCTTCCGATTTCGCCTCGAGCTCGAGCTCGAGGTCCTCCAGGCCCCGTGAACCGGAGGCCAGAAGCCGCGCAAGCTCCGTGACGTCGGCAGGGCCGTCGCCAGGACTTTCCATCCAGTACGCGCTCAAAAGGCGGTCCTCGCACTCCAGCGCGAGCACGTCCTCCGGCAGCCCGGCCAGAACCGACCCGAGCACGCCGAGGGAGGCTTCGAGCTGGGGATGTTGGGGCTTCTTGCCGATCTCGAACGCCCATCCGGGCAGCGCCTGAATGCCCTGACCTTGGCGCAGCAGGCGCCACGTGGGCAGTTGCTTCAGGCGGCGTGGCATCGGCCACTGGTAAACGGCGATCTCCTGCATCGGCTGTAGTACCCGCCCACCTGCGGTAACCCGCTCCTCTGGCAGCGGGTCGACTTTCGGCAGGCGACGCATCTCCACGGTCATTCCTTCCTGCCTGGCCTGCTGGCGCATTGCCGTCAAGCGGCGGTCCCGCTTGCTCGGCAAGAGCCACATGACGGGGCCGAAGGCGGCCAGCAGAACCACCAGAATTATCACCCAGGTCATGGGACTTGCTCCGCCTTGTGGGGGTTCCACATTCTGTGTATCGTCGCCTCGAAACGACCCGTAAGCAACTCGCTGGCAACGGTCGTTGCGATCGGTCATTGGAAACAGTCGTTGGAAATGAAGAGGAACCATGTCCGACTACCGCCGTATCATACTGGCAGTGGACCTCACGGAAGAATCCAATGCGGTAGCGGAACGGGCCAGAAAGCTGGCTGAGGCGTTCGACGCCGAACTGCACGTCGTGCACGTCATCGAACCCCTGAGCCTGGCCTACGGCGGCGACGTACCCATGGATCTGTCCACGGTGCAGGACCAGATTCACGAGCAGGCCAAATCACACCTCGCGGAATTTGCGGCGTCCCTCGGCGTGGCGGCGGACCGGCAGCACCTCATCTTCGGACGGCCCGAGAGCGAAATACATCGAACGGCAGAAACCGTCGGCGCCGACGTCATTGTCGTTGGCAGCCACGGTCGCCACGGCCTCGCCCTGCTGCTCGGCTCTACTGCCAACGGTGTCCTTCACGGCGCCACCTGCGACGTGCTTGCGGTACGCGTGGGAATCGCGGAACGCGACGAAGCCTGAACCGGGCCCGCCTGCCAACTCATGCGCCGGAACGCGCTCAAGCTCATCTTTGTGCTCTGCTTCGCGGCGAATGCCATCGCCCTGGCCGCAGATGAGTCGAACCCGTACGAGCAGCGCGCGCTGTATCGCGCCGCTCTGGACCACCTGACCGCGGGGCGCACGAGCGCCTTTAGAAAGGCACAGAAACAGCTGGCCGATTACCCCCTGGCACCCTATCTCGACTACTACCGCCTGCAGACGCGGCTGTCTTCGGTAACGGACCGGGAAATGCGGACGTTCCGCGAACGCCATCAGGACCTGCCTGTCAGCGACATCATGTTCCGCCGCTGGCTGAAGCGATTGGGGTCGCGGCGAGAATGGAGTCGCTACCTGACCAACTACGCGGCAACGGACAGGGCCGAGCTGCAGTGTTACTACCTGCGTGCCCTCATCGCCAGAGGACGAGCCGAGGAAGCCTATGAGGCGACCCCGTCGCTATGGACTGTGGCCCGCTCTCAACCGAAAGCCTGCGACCCCCTTTTCGATCAGTGGATTGCTGCCGACCGGCTCACGGAAGGCCTCGTCTGGCAACGACTGCAGCTGGCGCTGGGGAAGAACCAGCGTCAGCTTGCCCGCTACCTGCTGCGGTTCTTCAAGGGGCCCCTGAAGACCTGGGCGAACGAGCTGTACGACGTCCACGTTTCCCCATCGCAGATCCTCGAGTACGGTAGGTTTTCGGCCGACGACCCTTACCAGCGAACCGTCATCGCTCACGGCGTCAAACGCCTGGCACGCAGGGAAGCCAAGGACGCTCGTCGCGCATGGGAACGCTACCAGACACGCCAGAAATTCGACGACGCCGAGGCCTCGGCCGTTGAAGAGGCGGTCACGCTGGCGGAGGCGCGCGAGGGCAGGTTTCCAAGCCAGGCACCCGCGTCGACTTCCCGAAAATTTCTGGAAGGCATGGCCAGGGCGGCCGTGGACCGCGAAGACTGGCCCGAAGCGCTGGCATGGATAGAACGCCTGCCGACGCAGGCGTTCAATTCCAATCGCTGGCAGTACTGGCTGGGGCGTGCCCTGTCGCAGACCTATCTGAATTCGGAACGGGCTCGCTTGACCTATCGCGCGCTCGCCAGCGAGCGCGACTACTACGGCTTCCTCGCTGCCGAGCAGATCGGCTACGCCATGCAGCTCAATAAAGCGCCGCCCCGGCAGGACCGGGAAAGCTCTGCCAGCATAGCAGGCAAGCCTGCAGTCAGGCGGGCCATGGAGCTTTACGCGGTGGGCGACAGGGTCAATGCCCGCCGGGAGTGGTTCAAGCTGCTGCCAACGCTGGGGCTCGAAGACCAGCTCGAAGCCGCCTACCTGACCCAGGGGGTAGGATGGACATCCGAGAGCATCCGCATGACCAACGGCGCCAAGCTCTGGGATCACCTGGATCTGCGATTTCCCATGGCTTACCCGAACCTCTACCGGCGGGTAAGCTACATCACCACGGTTCCCGAGCCGTTCCTGCTCGCCATCAGCAGACAGGAGAGCCTGTTCGATCCCCGGGCCCGCTCCAGCGCCAACGCGCGCGGGCTCATGCAGCTGCTGCACAGCACGGCCGTGCTGGTAGCGAAGCGGGTCGGCACGACGAGCCCCACCACCACCGACCTCTACGATCCCACCATCAACATCGAGCTTGGGGGCCACCACCTGGCGCGGCTGCTGGACCGATACGGGAATCGTCGGCCGCTGGCAGCTGCCGCCTACAACGCCGGTGAGCATCGGGTAGACCGATGGATCGGCAAAGCCAGCGGCCAGCCCATGGACGTGTGGATAGAGAGCATTCCGTTCAGGGAAACGCGGAAATACGTAAAGAACGTACTGTTTTTCGCCCAGGTCTACAGCCAGCTGCGGGGCGAGACGCCGCCCATGCTGGCGGTGGTTGAGGCCAACGTTCCCTGATCGACATCGGGGTCAATCTGCTGCATCCCCGGCGAGCCAGTCCCGCAGATCCGACCCGGTAAACGGCCAATTCAGCTCGCGACCGCGAAAAATCAGCACGGGCAAACGTTCGCCGTAGCGCTCCATGAGTCGGGGGTCATCGGCGACGTCCACCACCACGAGAGTGAGGCCGCCCAACTCTGGCATACTGGTGAGCAGATCCAGGGCCTGATCACAAAGCGTGCAATGGTCCGTGGACATCAACCGAAGACTGTGGGAACCCATAAGCTGAAACCTGTCGCCCGATCGTTGCTTGTCGAACGCCTATCATAAACTGATGGAGACACTGCGTTTCGCCGATCCTGTCACCAGCGTCAGCTACCCGCTGCCGGTGCGGGGCAGCGCGCGGTGGATTCCCAGCGACGCTGGCACGCTCTGGACCCTGCAATTGCCCCTCCTTCCCGCGGGCAGCATTGTCACCCCGAGCTTTGCGCAGCTTCCCGACGCGGACCAGCACTACCGATGGCACCTGCGATGCTCGGGCAGAGCCTGGACCCTGCAGACCGTGCCCAGCGTGCGACAGCCCAGGCAGCCGGACCGGCCGGGGCCGGCTCCGGTAACCACGCACATCGACTGTTTTCACCTCCACGAAACCCTGACGGACGCGGCGCTGACCCTGCAGCTGGCTGACGCCGCGCCCATGGGGCGGTACCTGCTGACCGTATCGACGCGCCGTCTGGACATCGACGCCGTGGCAGCTCCTCCCAGCGGCGCAGGCCTGGCGCAGGGGCCACCTGCGCTGACCCAGATGACCGCCGACGCTGATCTGGCCGGCCGAATCTGCTCACCGACCTGCGTCGCCATGGTCATGGCACACCGGGAGCAAACCTCAGCCACCGACGACTGGAACGCCCTGCGGGACCAGATGGTCACCCAGTGCCTGGATCCCGCAACGGGCATGTACGGCGTCTGGCCGCTGGCCTTGCGCGCCGCAGCCAGCCAGGGCAGCCTGGGCGCCGTGGAACTGTTCGACGACTGGCGCGAACCCCTGCAGGTGCTCGCGGCTGGCATTCCTCTGGTAACCAGCATCCGATTCGCTCGCGGCGGGCTTTCCGGCGCGCCGCTGGAGCAGACGGGGGGACACCTGGTGGTGCTCTACGCCGCGGATTCCGACTACGTCTGGGCCAACGATCCGGCCGCCGCGAGTTCCGAAACCGTGCCGCGACGCTACGCTGCAGACGAATTCAGCAGGGCCTGGCTTAGCCACCGCGGGGCGGCGTATATTCTGCCGTCATGAGGTTCTTTCTCCGATTCCTGCTGCTGACCGCGGCATTCGCACTGACCACCGCGGGGCTGATCTTCTGGCACCAGGAAGAATACAGTTTTCGGGGCGTCTGGCTGCTGGACGACGATTTCAGCCTGCATCCGCTGCACCTGCTGATTCTGGGTCTGGCCATGATTCCACCCGCCCTGTGGGAAATATTCCTGTTGGAGCAGACCAGGCACGATGGGCGCTGAAAAACGGGTATATCTCCGGCCCGTCAGCCGGCGCGACCGTGCGGAATTTCTGGCGCTCATGCAGCAGAGCCGCCAGCTGCATGCGCCCTGGATCGTGCCGCCTCAGTCCAATCTGAGCTTTCACAACTACCTCTCCCGGACCCAGCGCGAGGACCACGAAGGCCTGCTGGTATGCAGCCGGGAGACCCATGCCATCACCGGGGTGATCAACATCAACAATGTCGTGCGAGGGTCATTCCTGTCCGCTTCGCTGGGATACTACGCGGGCGCGCCGTACGCCGGCAGCGGGCTGATGCGGGAGGGCCTCGAGCTGGTGAAGGAGCACGCGTTCCGCAACCTGGGTCTGCATCGCCTGGAAGCCAACATCCAACCTGAAAACGTGCGATCCATCGCGCTGGTGAAACGCTGCGGCTTCCAACGCGAGGGCCTGTCTCCCGCTTTTCTTTATATTGCCGGCGCCTGGCGCGACCACGAGCGCTGGACGCTCATCGACGACCGCAGGAGCCTGCAGCCATGACCCGCACCATGCCATTCGGCTCCTGGCCCTCGCCCATCTCCGCCGCTGCCATCGCCGCCGGGGCGACTTCCCTGGCCGAACTGAGATCGGCGGGCGATGCCCTCTTCTGGCTGGAAACCAGGCCTCGGGAAGGGGGCCGTACCAGCCTCCTGCGCTGGCGCGCAGCGGAAGGCGTCCAGGAACTGACGCCGGCGCCTTTCAACGTCCGCAGCCGGGTACACGAGTACGGCGGCGGCGCATACACGGCCACCGATACGGGCGTTTTCTTCGTGAACTTCGACGACCAGGACGTTTACCTGGCCAGGCAGGGAGCCGGGCCTGCGCGCGTCACGGACTCCGGCCCCGACTGTCGCTTCGCCGACCTGTGCTGGGACGCAGCGCGCCGCCGAATCATCACCGTGTGCGAGGATCACAAAGCCGGCACCTCATCCGAGCCGGGAGCAGAGCCTGAAAACCGTCTGGTCGCCATTGCGGTTCCAGAAGCAGGTGCTCCCGGTCAGCCGGAGACCCTGCACAGCGGCCATGACTTCTACGCCGCACCGCGACTGTCACCGGATGCCCAACGCCTCGCCTTCGTCGCCTGGGATCATCCAAACATGCCCTGGGACGGCGCCCTCCTCCGGCTGGCGGATCTTGGTGCCGATGGGCACCTGGCCCGCGAAACCGTTGTGGCCGGCGGGGCGGAGGAGTCGGTCCAGCAACCGGGATGGCTCGATAACGGGGTGCTGATCTTCATCAGCGACAGGAGTGGCTACTGGAACCTCTACCGTTTTGACGAAAGCGGCATCGAGTGCGTTTACCACGACGCCGCAGATTTCGCTCAACCCCCCTGGGTATTCGGCATGTCCAGCTGGGCTGCTCTGGACGAGAACCTGCTGGCCGCCGTTCGTCACCAGGATCAGCGGTCCGAGCTGCTGCTGGTGGACATCCGGCAGGGTTTGGCCTCGCCCCTGGGCGGCAAGTGGGCAGAGCACCATTACCTGTGTGCGAGCGAGCAGGCGCCCTGCTTCATCGGCGGTTGCCCGGATGGTCCGGCTGAGGTGATCCGACACTCCTTTGCGCCCCACGGATCCGTCAGGCTGGCGCAGGCGCAAGCGCCGGACCTGGGCGACATGCGGCCGTCGAAGGCGGCGCCGGTGAGCTTCCCAACCCGGGACGGCAGACGGGCCTTTGCCTACTACTACGCGCCCGCGCATCCGGAAATCAGCGCGCCCATCGGGGAGAAACCTCCCCTGGTGGTCATGACCCACGGCGGGCCAACCGCGGCGGCAAGCCCGGCGTTGAATCTGCGCATCCAGTATTTCACCAGCCGGGGGTTTGCGGTCCTCGACGTGGACTATCGGGGAAGCTCGGGGTACGGGCGCGCCTATCGCGAGGCTCTGGACGGTCAATGGGGCGTCATCGACGTCACGGACTGCGAGGACGCGGTGAATTGGGCCGTGGGCCAGGGGTTCGCGGATCGCCAGCGGATCGCTATTCGCGGTGGCAGCGCGGGCGGGTTCACCACGCTGTGCGCGTTAACCAGCAGCAACGCCTTCCGGGCCGGTGCCAGTCACTACGGAATCGGCGATCTGGCCGCGCTGGCCCGTGACACCCACAAGTTTGAGTCCCGCTATCTGCAGCGGCTCATCGGCAGCCGGGAAAACCTGGAGATCCGTTCTCCCATCAACCACGTCGACAGTCTGAACTGCCCGGTAATCTTCTTTCAGGGTACCGAAGACCGCGTGGTCCCGCCGAATCAGGCGCGCACCATGGTTGCAGCGCTGAATCGTAAAGGTCTGCCGGTTGCCTACGTGGAGTTCGCCGGCGAGGGGCATGGCTTTCGCCAGGCCGAAAATGTAGAGCGGGCGCTGGCTTCGGAGTACGCTTTCTACTGCCGCGTATTTGAAATCGAAACATCCGAAGACCTGCCGCAGCTGGAGATTAGCAACCTGTGACTACCCTGGATCTGAACGTTGCCGTGCTGATGGGCGGCCGCTCCGCGGAGGCGGCGGTTTCCCGCGTGTCTGCCAGCGAAGTTGCCAGGGGCCTGGAGGCCGGCGGGCACCGGGTCACCCTGATCGAGCTGGACGACGGCTGTGCGGCGTGCCTGCTGGAGCTTCGGCCCGACGTCGTGTTCCCGGCTCTGCACGGGCCTCCCGGCGAGGACGGCACCGTGCAGGGGTTTCTGGAGCTGCTGGGCTTCCCCTATGTCGGCAGCGGCGTGCACGGCAGCGCGGTTGCCATGGACAAGAGCCTGGCCAAAACCGTATTCCAACGTCAGGGCCTGCCTATAGCGGATGAAATTGTGGTGGAACCCGGCAGCGACCTTGTCGAGGCGGCGGCGCAAATCCGCGACCGGCTCGGCGAGGCGGTGGTTATCAAGCCCCTGCGCCAGGGTTCCGCGCTTGGCGTGACCAGGCTGGCAAACGGCGGCGATCTGCAGGCGGCTGTTGAAAGCGCACTGGCTTACGGTCACGGCGTTCTGGTGGAGCCCTTCATTCTCGGCAGGGAGATCACCGTCGGCGTGCTGGATCTTCACGGCAGCGACCCGCAGGCCCTGCCCGCCATCGAGATCCGCACCGCAACGGACGAGTGGTACGACTACGGCCACCGATACACCGCCGGCAAGAGCGAGCACCTGATTCCAGCGCCTGTGCCGGAAGCCCTGGCCGAAAAACTGCAGGACATCGCGTTGACGGCCCACCGCGCCCTGGGTCTGCGCGATCTTTCCCGGGCAGACTTTTTGTTGACCGACAACGACGACCCATTCCTGCTGGAAGTCAACACGCTGCCCGGCATGACACCTACCAGCCTGTTTCCGGACGGGGCTGCTGCCGCCGGCACGCCGTTTGCCGAGCTGGTCGGCGCGCTGGTGCACAGCGCCCACCGGCGGGGCGTGGTCCCCGATTGACCCGCCCCTGGCGTCAGAGGTCGTAGCCGCGCTCGTTGTGGGACGCGATATCCAGACCTTCCACTTCCTGCTCGTCGCTGACTCGATTCCCGACCAGAACATTGGTGAGCAGAAGCAGCACAGCGGTGACCACGGCTGTATAAACCAGCGTGGCGACCACGCCGATCGCCTGGATGGAAAGCTGGCTGCCGATATCGATGTCGTGCTGGCCGCTGAAAACGCCCAGGGCGTTGCTGGCAAAAATGCCTGTGAGCAAGGTGCCCAGAATGCCGCCGACGCCGTGCACGGGAAAAACATCCAGAGAATCGTCAACGTGCAGCGTTCGCTTGAGATAGTTGGTTGCCGCGAAGCAGATCACGCCCGCCAGTATTCCGATGACGAGCGCGCCGGCCGGTCCGACGAAGCCGGACGCAGGCGTGATGGTGCCCAGGCCGGCGACCATACCTGTCACCGCGCCCAGAGCGCTGGGCTTGCCGAAGCGGATCCATTCAGCCACCAGCCAGGTGAACGCCCCGGCCGAAGCGGAAATGTGCGTGACGAACATGGCCATGGCCGCATCGCCATTGGCCGCCAGCGCGCTGCCGCCATTGAAGCCGAACCAGCCGACCCAGAGCATGCCCGCGCCTGCCACGGTAAGGGTCATGTTGTGCGGCATCATGGACGTCTGAGGAAACCCCCGTCGGTTACCCAGCATCAGCGCCGCCACCAGCGCCGCCGTTCCCGCGGTGATATGAACCACGGTACCGCCGGCGAAATCCATCAGCCCCATTTCGCCCAGCCAGCCGCCACCCCAGACCCAATGACACACCGGCGCGTAAACGAGCAGCAGCCAGAGCGCGCTGAATATGAGCACCGCCGAGAATCGCATCCGCTCTGCAAAGCCGCCGACGACGAGGGCCGGCGTGATGATGGCGAACGTCAGCTGAAAAATGGAGAAGGCGGTTTCCGGAATGTCCCCGGACATCGAGCTTTCCGTAACCCCATTGAAAAGCACCTTTCCGAAACCACCGATGAGCGCGTTACCGTCGCCAAACGCCAGGCTGTAACCCACAATGAGCCAGAGCATGGAAACCATGCAGGTGATGACGAAGCACTGCATCAGAATGCTGAGCACATTCTTGCTGCGTACCAGGCCGCCATAAAACAGCGACAGGCCCGGAATCGTCATGAACAGTACCAGCGCCGTCGCCGTTAGAATCCAGGCGGTATTGCCGGCGCTGAGGCCATCGTCGGCCACCGCGGTGGCCGACAGCAGCACAGCCGCCGCACCAAGAACAAATCTCTTCATTTCCCCTTCCCCTTCCCCTTAGTAAAAGCCAGAGGCCACAGCCTGGCCGATGTCGTCGTTATTCTTGTACTTAAAGTCGCTGTTTGGAAATTTACTGAAACTTTAACGGCATGGCCACCTCTGGGCTCCACCCCGGGTCTCCACCCCGGGGCTAAAGCCGGCTCAGAGCGCGCACCAGCCCGGGCCCGCGATAGATGAGGCCGGTGTAGATCTGCAGCAGGTCGGCACCGCGCGCCAGCATGGCGCGGCCGTCGTCAGCGCACATGATGCCGCCGACGCCGATCACCGGCACATCCGGGCCCAGCAACTGGCGCAGTTGCCCGACCACGTCCAGCGCCAGCGGCAGCAGTGGGCTGCCGCTGAGCCCGCCGGCCTGACTGGCCAGCGGGTGTGATTGCAGGCCAGGTCGCGAAATCGTCGTGTTGGTCGCGATGACGCCGTCCATCTCGTGCGCCACCAGCTGACGCGCGATGATCTCGAGATCCTCCAGCGCCAGATCCGGAGCAATCTTCAGCAGCACGGGTACCGCTCGCCCGTGCTGCCGGGTCAGCTGAGCCTGGCAATCCTTGATACGCCCGAGCAGCGTCGCCAGCGCATCGCCCGACTGCAGCGTGCGCAGGCCTGGCGTGTTCGGGGAGGACAGATTCAGGGTCAGATAATCAGCGTAGGGGTAAAGGGTCCTCATGCAGGCTGTGTAATCCTCGGCTGCCACGTCCAGCGGCGTGTCTTTGTTCTTGCCCACGTTGATCCCCACCCGGGTGCTGCCCAGCCGATCACGCCGACGCAGCGCCTCCAGCCTTCGAGCCATCTCCAGCATGCCGAGGTTGTTGAAACCCATGCGATTGATCAGGGCCGACGCTTCGGGCACGCGGAACAGACGCGGCCGCGGGTTGCCCGGCTGAGGCCTGGGGGTCACGGTTCCCACTTCGACGAAGGAGAAGCCCAGCCGCGCCAGTCCCTCTACCGCGCGCGCGTCCTTGTCCAGCCCTGCGGCCAGGCCGACGGGGTGGGCGAAATCCATGCCCATGAGCCGGCGCCCCGCGCCGTCTCCTACTCGGTTCGAGCGACGCTGGAGGCTCTGCCGGAGGCCCGGCAGGGCACCAAACAGGCGCAGGGCGGCCATGGTCACCTCATGGGAGGTTTCCGCGTCCATCGAGAAAAGCAGCGAGCGGAGCAGTGGATACATGCGCGGGGAGTTTAATGGAGAGCGAAGCCGCGACGCGAATCATGTCGACGGGTCCCGTCGACGGGGCCCGGATCGCGTCAATGCACGCGCTGGATATTCTGCAGGCGGTTTCCGGCACCCACCCACAGGGTAAAAGTCCCCTGAACGCCGTCCCGACCCACAAAGGGCCTGAGTACGTGCGCTGGAAACTGCACCCGTCGACCGTTGCGATCCAGCGCTGAGACACGGCTGGCGCTGCCGCGATAGTAACGAAGAAGCTCCGTGGAGGGGATGTTCAGATCAAGGATGTACTGGCGCACGATTCGCTCTTCGGGCAGTCAAAGTTTATGGAACCTCTGCCTAATTATAGACGGCGGGCAGGCGGGCAACTCGGCGCACGGCTGGATTTCCCCTCCCCGCGGCCTCGAAAGGGCGGCTACAATAGCGCCCCTTCAAAGGTCACAGACGGCTTCCGCCAGAAGCCCCCAAGGCTTCCCGACAGAATGCCGGGACCGTCGACGAGCAGGTCGCCGGGTATCTGATAGAGCGGGCGGTGACCCAGAACGGAAAAGCGGGAAAACAGACATCCATGGAAGCAGCAGAAAGCATTCAACAGGACAGGGTCGGCGCGGTTACCCGCTGGCTCAGGCAGAGGATCATCGGCCAGGAAGCGCTGCTGGAGCGCCTAATGATGGCGCTGCTGTGCGGCGGGCACCTGCTGGTGGAAGGCGCGCCTGGCCTGGCAAAGACCCGGGCCATCAAAGAGCTGGCCAGCGCCGTGGACGGGGACTTTCATCGCATTCAGTTCACACCGGACCTGTTGCCAAGCGACATCACGGGAACCGAAATCTTTCGTCCCGAAGACGGATCCTTCAAATTCCAGCCGGGGCCGGTGTTTCACAACCTGTTGCTGGCCGACGAGGTGAATCGGGCGCCAGCCAAAGTACAGTCGGCGCTCCTGGAAGCAATGGCGGAACATCAGGTGAGCGTGGGACGCGAAACGTTCCCGCTGCCGGACCTTTTCCTTGTCATGGCGACCCAGAATCCCATCGAGCAGGAGGGCACCTACCCTCTGCCCGAAGCTCAGCTGGACCGGTTTCTGATGCACATCCGCGTGCTCTATCCAAGCGAGCAGGCGGAAACCGAGATCCTGCACCTGGTTCGGGAGGAGTCGGGCGTGCGCGGTCAGGGAGCTGCGCCGCCCTATCGGCTGACTCAGGATGACGTGTTCGCGGCCCGCAGGGAGATCCTGCAGATCTACATGGCAGAGCCGGTGGAGCGCTATCTGGTGGCGCTGGTGATGGCGACTCGGGAGGCCCGCGGCGACCTGGCGCCCTGGCTCGAGTATGGCGCCAGCCCCCGCGGCACCATCGCCCTGGATCAATGCGCCAGAGCGCTGGCCTGGCTTTCCGGACGGGACTTCGTGACCCCGGACGACGTCCAGGCGGTGGCCCACGACGCGCTGCGCCATCGGCTGATTCTCACGTTCGATGCCGAGGCGCAGGGCGTGTCCAGCGACCAGGTTGTGGACACGCTGCTGGATCTGGTGCCAGTACCCTGAGGGCGCCCGTGGCTGAAAAGATACTGACCGGCCCCTACGTTCAGCTGCGAGATCTTCTGGCGCTGCGCTACCGGCCGCTCGCCGAACCCCTGTCAACGCCATCGGTGGTCAGCGCCCGGGGCGGCACCCGGCTGTCCAAACAGCGCGGCCGCGGCATCGATTTCTCCGAGGTTCGCGCCTACCAGCCCGGCGACGACATCAGAACCATCGACTGGCGCGTCACCGCGAGGAAGAACAAACCGCACACCAAAGTCTTCCGCGAAGAGCGGGAGCGGCTGACGCTCGTGGTGGTGGACCAGAGCCAGTCCATGTTCTTCGGCAGCCGCCTGCGCCTGAAATCCGTTGCGGCTGCGGAGTTCGCCGGGCTGGCAGCGTGGCGCGCCATCCAGCACAACGACCGCGTGGGCGGGCTTGTCATAGGCAATCAGGAAGTGGCGATTCACAAACCTTATCGCAACCTGAAGCACCTGGCCCGCTTCCTGGGCGACCTGGTGCGCTTCAACAACGCCCTCGAGCGTGGCGCTGAGCTGCCCGACCGCGAACATCTGCGGGAGGCGCTGCTGCGGGTTCGCCGCCTTGCCCGCAGCAACCATCGCATCTACGTGATCAGCGATTTCTATCCGCTGGGTGACCACTGGCGCGACACCTTCCGCGCGCTGTCCCGCCATAACGAGGTGGTCGCGGTGCGTATCTACGACCCGCTGGAGCGACAGCTGCCTCGAGCGGACCGTCACACGGTCGCCGACGGCCACAGCCGCTGGCAGTTCGATGCCGGCAACCAGCGACTGAGAGCGAAGTACGAGCAGCGTTTCAACCGGCACCAGGCGGACTTCGAAACCCTGTGCAGGGATTGCGCCGTCCAGTCCGGGTTGCTGGCGACGGACAAGAACGTCCACCAGGCGGTGGGGTGGCTGTAGATGCAGCCGGACGCTCTCGCCCAGCTGCGCGATATCCACCTGCCGGCGGACCCGTCCTGGTGGCCTCCCGCCCCCGGCTGGTGGTTGCTCGCCCTGCTGGCCCTGGCCGCCATCATCTTCCTGGCGCAGCGGGGCATTCGCGCGCATCGGAAGCGAAGGCCCCTGCGCCGGGCCGTGCAGCTGTACGAGGGTGTCTACCAGGACTGCCGCACCGGCAAGCTGTCGCCCGAGGCGTACGCCAACGCCAGCAACGCGCTGCTCAAGCGTCTACTCATCCACGGCATGGGGGTAGATGCGGCAAGGCGAGCAAGCGATACCGCCTGGCTGAACATGCTGGACGACTATCTCGGCGAGCCGGGCTTTTCCCAGGGGCCCGGAGCGAGCCTTGGAAACCGGCGCTTCAGGCCGGATGCCGAGATCGACGTGGAGGGGCTTCACGCGCTGATCAGCCGGTTCCTGAGCCG
Source organism: uncultured Pseudomonadales bacterium (assembly GCA_947258825.1). Taxonomy (GTDB): domain Bacteria; phylum Pseudomonadota; class Gammaproteobacteria; order Pseudomonadales; family Azotimanducaceae; genus UBA7803. The sequence continues at coordinate 11,423 of CAMYJX010000042.1, read as the reverse complement.
ACCTGACCTGGTACCCGGCGCCGCCCCGGAACGCCCATGATCGAGCTCCTGTGGCCTTTCGTTCTGTTGCTGTTGCCGTTGCCGCTGCTGGTCCGCTTGCTGCGTGGCGCCCCGAAACCGCAGCAGGCTGCGCTCACCGTGCCGGACGTCAGCAGCTTCCAGGCCGATGGCACCAGCGGTCGCAGCGAGGTCAAAAGCCGCTTCGCCTGGCGACTGCTGCTGCTGTGGTTGATCTGGCTGGGGCTGCTCATGGCTACCGCGCGCCCGCAGTGGACGGGCGAACCTGTCGCGCTGCCCACGACGGGGCGCGACCTGATGCTTGCCGTGGACATATCCGGGAGCATGGGCACGGAAGACATGGAGCTGGGCAATCAGCTCGTCAATCGGTTGACCGTCGTCAAGAACGTGGTGGGCGACTTTGTCGAGCAGCGCCAGGGTGACCGGGTCGGCCTAATCCTGTTCGGTACCAACGCCTACCTTCAGGCGCCGCTGACGTTCGACCTCGCCAGCGTGAATCGGCTGCTGACTGAAGCGCCCGTGGGCATCGCGGGCGGCAAGACGGCCATCGGCGATGCCATCGGGCTTGCCGTGAAACGTCTGCGCCAGCGTCCCGCCGGAGAGCGAGTGTTGATCCTGCTTACGGACGGCGCCAACAACGTAGGTGAGGTTGAGCCGGACAAAGCGGCCCAGCTGGCCGGCGAGGAAGGCATAACCATCTACACCATTGGCGTGGGCGCGGAATCCATGCGCATGCGCAGCATATTCGGCGCCTTTGGTTCCACCACCATCAACCCGTCTGCAGAGCTGGACGAGGACACCCTGCAGGACATCGCCGGGGCAACCGGCGGCCGCTATTTCCGCGCCACCAATACCGCACAGCTGGCAGAAATCTATGATCTGATCGACGCGCTGGAGCCTATCGAGCAGGAGGCTGAAACCTACCGGCCCATCACGTCGCTCTACTTCTGGCCGCTGGGCGCCGCCTGGCTGATGACGTGCCTGCTGGTGGGCCTGGACCTGAGGCGAAGGCATCATGCCTGAGGCCTTTCACTTCGTCCGACCCTGGTGGTTGCTGGGGATCGTCGCCGCCGTGATCCTGGTCGCCTTGTGGGCGCGTCGGCGGATCCAGGGCAGCCAATGGGAAGACAGCGTAGCGCCGGAGCTGCTCGCGGTGCTGCTGGAACCCGCGGGACAGGCCAGCACCAATCGCATGCCCTGGTTCGTCGGAGCCGCGCTGTCGCTGGCAGCGCTGGGTCTCGCGGGCCCAAGCTGGGAGCGCTTGCCGCAGCCCGTGGAGCAGCGCGGGGATGCCCTGGTGATCGTTCTCGATCTCTCGCTGTCCATGTTTGCGGAGGACGTCGCGCCGTCCCGTCTGGTGCGCGCCAGACAGAAGATCACCGACATATTGCGACTGCGAAACGAGGGCTTCACGGCGCTGGTGGTTTACGCGGGCGACGCCCATGCCGTGGTACCGCTCACCGACGACACCAGAACCATCCAGAATCTGCTTTCCGCATTGAGCCCGGAGATGATGCCGGTGCTGGGCAGCAACCTGGGGGGCGCGCTGGACATCGCCCGGGACCTGTTCGCCAACGCGAAAATTTCTCAGGGACGCGTGCTGCTGGTGACGGACGGGATCGATCGCATGAGTGATGCCACGGAGCGGCGCGATGCGGATTACCCGCTTTCGATCCTGGGCGTGGGAACGGACGCCGGCGCGCCCATTCCTCTGGATTTCGTGAATCAGCCGGGCGAAGTGCTGCGCAGCCAGGACGGACAGCGCATTGTGGCACGGCTCGATTCGCAGCGGCTGGAGAGCATCGCGGAAATCGGTTACGGGCGCTATCGTCAGATGACCCTGGACGACGACGACATTGACCACCTGCTGGCGACCCCCTTGCCGAGCGAGGATGAGACCATCGAGGTCGATCGCGAGTTCGACACCTGGGCCGACCAGGGTTTCTGGGTCGGCGTCCTGCTCATCCCGCTGCTGCTGGCAGGTTTCCGCCGAGGCGCGCTGGTCATGCTTCCCGTGCTGCTGGTGCCGGGCGCCCTCCTGCTCACGGTCGTTACCCCCCAGGCTCACGCCGGCATCTGGAGCGATCTGTGGGAGCGCAGAGACCAGCAGGCATTCGACGCCATACAGGAAGGCGAACCGGAAATGGCCGCCGCCCTGTTCGAAGATCCGGACTGGCAGGCGGCAGCGTTGTACCGAAGCGGCGAATACCCGGCAGCCGCCGCCGCGTTCAGCGGTCGCCGCGACGTGGCCGGCGTCTACAACCTCGGCAACGCGCTGGCACGACTCGGCGAGTTCGAGGCCGCCATCGAAGCCTACGATACCGTGCTTGCCGAGGATCCCGGTCACGAGGACGCTGCCTTCAACAAGGCGCTGGTAGAGCAGCTGATGGAGCAGCAGCAGTCTGGCGAGCAGCAGAACGATCAGCAGCAGGAACAGGCGGAAAGCAACTCCGAAGACGACAGTCAGTCGCAGGGCGAAGGCTCGGCTCAGCAGGACCAGGCCGAACAACAGCCGGGAAAGCAGGGCGACGACATGGAGCAGCAACCAACGGAAGACGAGAAGACGGCGTCCGATGAAGGTAAGCCCGAAGCCCGGGAGCAGGAAACCCAGGCCAGTCGCGACGAGCGCCAGGATGCCATGGAGCAGTGGCTGCGCCGGGTGCCCGACGATCCCGGCGGGCTGCTGCGGCGGAAATTCCAGTACGAGACCAACCAGCGGCTGCGCCGCGGCGAGTATCGGAGCCGGGAGTCGGAGAAGATCTGGTGAGCAGCGGGCGCTGCCAGACACCTTTGCAGCTCCCGGGCAGGCGCCTGCCGGTGTTCCTGGCCGTGTTGCTGGTGGCTTTCGGGCTTGCGCCGGGGCCCGCCGACGCCGACCTGAGCGCGAGGGTGGAACCGCAGGTGATTGACGAGCTGGGCAATACGCGCCTGACCATCAGGGCCACCGATTCGAACCAGACCCAGGCGCTGGAGCTGTCCGCGCTGGAAGAAGACTTCGACGTGCTCGGTACCCAGAGCGCCAGCCAGTACCGGGCCGTCAACGGTCAGGTGGAGGCCTGGGTCGAGTACCAGATCAGCCTGCGACCCCGGCGGGCGGGCACGCTGACCATCCCCCCGGTGAACGTCGGCAGCGAATCCACGAGACCTTTGCAGCTGACGGTGCGGCCAGTGGATTCCCAGGTACGGGACGCCATCGACCGCATGGTGTACTTCGAGACGGAGCTCTCCGCAAATCCCGTCTACGTGCAGGCGGAAACCGTGCTCACCCGCCGGCTTTTCTATTCCAGCGGCGCGCAGATCTACAGCGATCTGCCGGGCTTACCCGAAGTAGCGAACGCGGTAGTGACCGCGTTGGGAGACACGCGTTCTTCCACCACCTTTCTGGACGGCCAGCGTTACGGCGTAATCGAGCAGAAGTTTGCCATTCTGCCTGAGCAGAGCGGCACCCTCATCATACCCAGCATCGCAGTTACCAGCAGCGTACGTCTGGAAAGCAACGGCCGGATGCGCCGTTCCGGCGTTCGGGTCAGCACCGAAGAGCTGAGGCTGGAAGTGCTGCCCGTACCCGCGGAATACCCGGCCGATCAGCCCTGGCTGCCTGCAACGGCCGTAACCGTAACGGACCAGTGGAGCCCGGACAGTGGCCGTTTGGCAGTCGGCGAACCGCTTTCCAGGGACATGGAAGTCCGGGTAACGGGCAATGTGGCTTCGGCGATTCCCGTCCTTGAATCGGCGCTGACGGACGCCTCGCTGCGCGAGTATCCAGAACCGCCGTATCTGCAGGACGACGCTTCGGGCAACAGCGTGGTTGGACTGAGACGCCAGAGCTATGCGCTGGTAGCGACTCAGCCCGGTAGCGTGCAGATACCGAAAGTCTCGATCATCTGGTGGGACGTCGCCGCGCAACAGGTGAAGACCGCCGAGGCGCCGGGCCGGTTGCTGCGTCTGAGCGGCGCGCCCGGCGGTCGTGCGCAGCCC
>CAMYJX010000042.1:0-7407 GCA_947258825.1 uncultured Pseudomonadales bacterium | reverse complement strand
GCCGTGATCGGCTTTGCGGGCTGGTTCTTAACCGCCCGGCACTTGAGGAACGCCCCGGGCCTGGCACATCCGACGGGCAACGACACCCTTCCAGGACTGCTTTCCGGACGACCTTCCGCAGATGGACGGACGGGCTTGAGGGCGCGGCGCCGAGCGCTGCGGACCGCTTGCCGAAGCGACGATGCCAGCGCCATGCATCGCGAGCTGCTGGCTTATCTGTGCAGCGCGTACGACTTGCCAGCCGGTCAGGCAGCGGCGCATTTCCGGGACGCAGGCCACGGTGCGCTGCTGGACGCGCTTAGTGCCAGCCTGTACGGCAGGTCAGACCGTGGTAAAGCCAGCACCGTCCTCGGCGGCGAGCTGCTAGCCGCGGTTGAAGCCCTCGACGCCAACGCCCGCCGCACCGCGGACGACCCGCTGCCGGAGCTGTATTCCTGACGCCGTTGGGCGCCGGAGGACAGCCGCCTCGCTTTTCAGTCGAGCTCAAGCGATGGCTGAGTAGACAAAACCGATGAGCGAGCCCAATACGAAAATGTAGATGGGGGGCATGCTGATGTATAGCCCGATGCGCCGCTTGTCCGCCTCCTGGTAGTAGCCCTGCGCATACATCAACCGCCCGACCGGCCAGATGAGGCCGATACCTGCAGCCCACAACGGGTGCACGGCGATCGCAAAAAGCCACAAGCCAGGAAGAAACAACACGAGATGCTCCAGCGTGTTGACGTGCGCACGCACGTACCGCTGGTAGTCCTCCGGTCCGTCATGGGAAGGGGCTGGCACGTTAAACCTGCCTCGCGCCATCCCTGCCTTGAACAAGGTGTAGTAGTAAACCAACAGCGCCAGGCTGCTGACGATACCGGGATATGCATACTCTCCCATGGCGCAAAAACCTCAAACACAGGACCCAGCGACAATAACCCCAACCCGGCCATCCTATCGAGCGTTTTGTGAACCGGTTCCGATCTGCAGGACCGCAATAGCCTAAGGTCGTACCCAGCCAGGTCCCGCACGGATAACGGAGATCCCCATGCGCATCCTTTTAGCCCCGCTCGTCCTCTCGAGCCTGATCATCCTCTCAGGCTGTGGTGGCGGCGCGTCAGTCAGCAAGAACCAGTGCATCGCCAGCGACTGGCAGACCCTCGGTTATCGCGACGGCGTAAGTGGCGTGCGCAGCAGCCAGCTGCTCAAGCATCAGGACGCCTGCGTGAAGCACGACATCATCCCCGATCGCACGGGGTACATGATGGGTTGGAATCAGGGCGTGCGCGAGTACTGCCAACCCAACAACGCGTTCGAAATCGGCGAGCTCGGCCGAGGTCACAACAACGTGTGCCCGGGCGAAATGCAGACGCCGTTCACCCGGGCCTACCGCGAAGGACGGAAGCTGTACCTGCTGCGGAGGGAAGTCGCGAACATCGAGCAAGCCATTGCCCAGAGCGAGCAGCGTCTGGAAACAGTGAAAGCCGAAATCGTCTCCAGCGCGACCCGTCAGCTGGACCCGCTGCTCACTCCTGCAGATCGGGTTGAACTGGCAGCGCACACCCATCGGTTGACCGAGGAACGACACCGCCTGCTGCACGATATTCCCGCCCTTATGGACGAGCTGGATGACAAGCAGGCAGAGCTGGACAGCCTGCGTCAGTCGCTGGCCGGCGTCGTCTACTAGCTGAGCTGGAACCCTTCGTAGCCGTTGGCAGCAACGGACTCACACTTCTCGATGTAGTCCGGGAAGCCCACATACGGCATGAATACCCGCGGCTTGCCGGGCACGTTCGCCCCCAGATACCAGGAGTTGCAGCCCAGCAGCAGCGTCTCGCCGGCCACCTCGTTCACCTGATCCACCCACGCGTCCTCGGCCTCCACGGTCGCCTCGATACGACGAAGATCATGGTCGCGCAGGTACTCGATGCTGTCGGCCACGAAGTCGCCATGCTGTTCGATGGCGTTGATCATGTTGGTGAATACCGATGGGCTACCCGGCCCGCAGATGACAAACAGGTTCGGGAACCCGGCAGTGGTAAGGCCCAGGAAGGTGCGCGGCCCTGCGGACCACTTTTCCGCAAGCGGCAGGCCGCCGACCCCGCGGATATCGATGCGCTGCAGCGACCCGGTCATGGCGTCGAAACCCGTCGCCGAGACGATGGCGTCCACCTGGTACGTCAGCTCGCCAACCCGCACGCCGGCCGGCGTGATCTCGTCGATGGGCGTGCCGCTGATGTCTACCAGCGTGACGTTGTCACGGTTGTAGGTTTCGAAATACCCGGTGTCGGCGCAGATGCGCTTGCAGCCGATCACCGACTTGGGTGACAGCAGCTCGGCCACCGCCGGGTCGTCGACCCTGCCGCGGATCTTCTCGCGCACGAAATCGGCAACAATATCGTTGGCCTGCTGATTGCTGAGCAGGTCCGCGAAGCTGCCGTAAAAGTACAGCCCGCCGAGCCTCCAACGGCGCTCGCACTCTGCGCGGATCTCGTCAGCGCTGCACTCCTCGGCCGTCCTCTCGTTGGCGTGCACGTCCCAGCCGATCTGCTGCTCGCGCAGGTACTTGCGGTACTCGGGATAACGGGCCCGGATGTCCCGTTCCTCCTCCGAGTCCTGGGGGCCGTTGTGGGCGGGAATCGAGTAGTTCGGCGTGCGCTGGAACACGTAAAGATGCTCCGCCTGCTCAGCGATGATGGGAATCGACTGGATCGCCGACGACCCGGTGCCGATGACGCCCACCCGCTTACCGCTGAAGTCGACGCCTTCGTGGGGCCAGCGACCCGTGTGATACCAGCCCCCGGCAAAGCTGTCCCGACCCGGGAACTGGGGATCGTTGGCGGCGGACAGGCACCCCGTCGCCATCACGCAGTAGTCGGCACTCAGCTGCTGGCCGGCCTCGGTACTCACCAGCCAGCGGCCAGCGGCGTCGTTGAAATGCGCCGCAGCAACCCGCGTGCCGAACTGAATGTGCGGCCGCAGCTCGAACCGGTCCGCAACGTGGTTTGCGTAGGCCATGATCTCGGCCTGGGGTGCGTACCGCTCCTTCCAGTCCCATTCCTGCTCCAGCTGCCTGGAGAACTGGTAGGAGTACTGCAGGCTCGGCACATCGCAGCGTGCCCCCGGATAGCGATTCCAGTACCAGGTTCCGCCGACGCCGTCGCCGGCTTCGAGAATGCGCGCATTCAGGCCGAGCCCACGCAGCTTGTAGAGCATGTACAGGCCCCCGAACCCCGCACCGATGACGATGGCGTCCAGTTGATCTTCCTGCGCAACTTCTTCGTTCGACATGAGTCCCCCTCTTCTCTACAGCCCCCAGCACGGGCGGCCCGCTTTACTCTAACGCCATGAATCTAACGCCATGCATCGGGGTTGCGCAACGCGGCGCCTTCTCCATGCCGGACCGTCCCAGGTCGACGGCAACCCCTTTAGGTGATCGCCCTTACTCGGGAACGGCAATCCCCTAGCGTTCGCGGGACACTTATCAGACAATCTAACGAGGGAAACAGAGGGGAAAGAGAATGGCAATGCGTGTATTCACCGTGTTCGCCGGGCTGTTGGCTACGGTCTTAGCTGCCAACTGCTACCCAGAGGAAACGCTGGATCAGCTCGAGAAAGAGGGTATCGAGCGCACCGTCGAAGGTCAGGCGGTGGAAGAGCGTCTGGGGACCATCAACGACCGGAACCGCGAGCTGCGCGACGCCTACGAGTCTCAGCTGAAGCTCGTCCAGGGCCTGGAAACCTATATTGAGCTGCTGAACCAGCAGATCGAGGGGCAGGTCGAGGAAGTGGATCTCCTCAGGCGCTCGATCACCGATGTGGCGGTTCTCGAGCGCCAGGTACTACCGCTGATGCTGAAGATGATCAACTCGCTCGAAGCGTTCATCGCGCTGGACGTGCCGTTTCTCCGGGCGGAGCGCAGCGAGCGCATCGACAAGCTGCGGTCTCTGCTGGGACGGTCCGACGTGACTGTGGCGGAAAAATGCCGCCGCGTGTTCGAGGCGTTCCAGATAGAGAACGAGTACGGCCGTACCATTGAGAGTTACACGGCCAAGCTCGACCTCGAAGGAGCCAGCTATGACGCGGCGTTTCTCCGCGTAGGCCGCCTGGGCCTGCTGTACAAAACCGTCGGCTCGAACCAGGTCGGCTACTGGGACAATCATACGGCCAGCTGGCAACCGCTGGAACGTACGCCCTGGGTCCGGCTGATCAACCAGAGCCTGAAGGTCGCGCGGCAGGAGATCGCTCCGGAACTGGTTCATGTTGCGGTGAACCCGTCGAAGGTGGCTTCACAATGAAAGCCAACATTCAACCAATGACGCTGCTGTCGGTTCTGCTGGCATTCGGCCTGGGCTGGGGGATGGCAGCGCAGGCCGCCGAAACCTCGATGACCCTCGAAGGGCTACTGGAAGCGGTGCGCGAAGGGCGCACCGAGGATCGACATACGAGAGACGAACGCCTGGCCCGGTTCAACGCCCAGCGCAGCGAGCGCGAATCGATGCTTGCGGAAATTACCGCCAGGCGCGAAGCGCTGGAGGCGCTGAGCGCCAACCGGGAGACGCTGTTCGAGGAAAACGATCTCCTGCTCAGCGATCTGGAAACCCGGCTGCAGGAACGAATGGGTTCCCTCAAAGAGCTGTTTGGCGTTCTGCAGCAGGCGGCGGGCGACGCCCAGGCTCAATTCCACGGCTCGCTGACCCAGCTGGAACACGCGGACCGCACGGATTTTCTGGTGGACTTTGCCGGGCGCATGGGCCAGGCCAATCGGCTGCCCGCAATCCCCGAGATCGAGCGATTGTGGTTCGAGCTGCAGCGTGAAATGACGGAATCCGGCCGGGTCGTCTCAGGAAACCACCTCGTCGTAACCAGCGAGGGTGCGGAGGTGGAGCAACGGGTTACCCGGCTGGGCTTGTTCAACGCGGTAGCCGACGGCAAATACCTGAAATTCATTCCGGAAACCGGAAGGCTGGTGGAATACGCCCGGCAACCGGCGGGCCGATATCTGGTGGGTATCAGAGCCATGGCCAATGGCGACGCGGAAACGGTGCCTCTCGCCATCGATCCGGTACGGGGTCAGCTGCTGGATGTCCTCACCCAGGCGCCGGATCTGTTCGAGCGCATCGGTCAGGGGGGCGCGATCGGCTATACGATCATTGCCCTCGGCGGCTTCGGCGTTCTGTTCGCGCTGGCGCGCATGGCCATGCTGCTTTGGCAGGGACGGGCCATCAACGGCCAGCTGAACCGCCTGGATGAGCCTCGCGACGACAACGCCCTCGGACGAATTCTGCTGGCAGCCAGGACCCATGGCATTACGGACGTGGACACGCTGGAGCTTCGCATGGGTGAGGCGGTGATGCGTGAGACGCCGCGGATCAACGCTTACATTCCGCTTCTGAAGATCATTGCCGCGGTGGCGCCCCTCATGGGGCTGCTTGGCACCGTCACCGGGATGATCGTCACCTTTCAGGCCATCACCCTGTTCGGTGCCGGCGACCCACGGTTGATGGCCGGTGGCATTTCTCAGGCACTGGTAACCACCGTTCTGGGCCTGTGCGTCGCCGTGCCAATGCTGTTGCTGCACAACCTCGTGCACATGCGGGCACGCAGCCTGACGGAAATTCTCCAGCAGAAAGCCGTCGCCATGGTGGCCCAACGGGCGGAGGCGGACATCGAAACCGCAGGCGCAGCAAGGTGAGTCGCTTCCTGGACACCTGGTTGCCCTGGTTTGCGGACCTGCTCGATCTGGGCGGACCCATTCTGGTCATGATCCTGCTCATCGCGTCGGTTATCTGGTCGCTGCTTTTCGAGCGTCTGTACTTTCTGCTGCTCGTATATCCGCAGCAGCTCATCGTAGCCAGGGATGCCTGGCGTCGCCGGCGCAACCGGACCTCCTGGTTTGCGCAGCAGCATCGCAACGATCTGCTGTCGACGCTGGGCAGCGGGCTGCTCGGCAGGTTCTCCTTTATCAGCACCCTGATCAAAGTGTGTCCGCTGCTGGGGCTGCTGGGCACCGTGCTGGGAATGCTCGAAGTGTTCGACGCTCTGGCGGCCACGGGCTCCAACAACCCCCGCTCCATGGCCGCGGGCGTGTCCAAAGCAACGGTTTCAACCTTGGCCGGAATGGTGGTCGCCATCGTGGGACTGCTTTTCTACACGCTGCTCGAGCGCCGCGCCAGCCAGGAAAAAGGCCGTCTTGACGGCTACTTTGAATCGACTCCGGAGAGCTAGCCATGCGGGATTTTCTGAGAACCATTCAGTCCGATGACGAGGAAGCCAGCGTCGACATCACCCCTATGCTGGATGTGGTGTTCATCATGCTGATCTTCTTCATCGTAACCGCCACCTTCATCAAAGAGGCGGGCATCGACGTGGATAAACCCGCTGCTGCTACCGCCATCGTGCAGGAAAAAGCGAACATTCTGGTGGCCATCGATGCCTCAGACAACATCTGGATCAACCGCCGGCAGGTGGATATCCGCTCGGTACGCTCCATCATCGAGCGCCTGCACGCGGAGAACCCCAAGGGCACGGTGGTCATCCAGGCAGACCGCGATTCGCGCAACGACATGCTGGTGCAGGTGATGGACGCATCGCGCCGGGCCGGCGTGTACGAAATCGCGCTCGCCGCCGTGGCGGATTGATCCGATGGCGCACGCCCCCGAGGCCTCGACCCGGCATGCCAACGCCCGTCCGCTGGCGGGGCTGCTTCTGGTGACAGCCTGTCTCGGGGCCGGCCTCTGCGCCGCGCTGGGGCTGGCCTGGATGATGTATGTTCTGATTCAGTCCAGCGAGATGCGCCTGGAAGAATCCGACCGCGCCCGGGTGCTGGACTTCGTGCGCATCAAACGCGACGAGACGGCGGCCCGCAAAAACCGCAAGCCCGAGCGCCCGAAGGAAAGCGAAGTGCCCGATGTTCCTCCCACCGATCAGTCGTCCGACAGCGGGCCCCAACTGGCGCTGAACGTGACGTCTCCCACCGACCTGGACGCGGACCTTAACCTGCAGGGTGGCATCGGCACCGGAGATGGCGATTACCTGCCGATTGTCAAAGTGGCACCGATCTATCCCCGTGCGGCGTTGTCTCGCGGCCTCAAGGGAGAGTGCATGGTGCGTTACACGGTCACCACCGCGGGAACCGTGAAAGACGTAGAGGTGGTCACCGAAGAGTGCGAGCAGACGGTCTTTCGCACCGCCTCCGTCGAGGCGGCAAAGCGTTTCAAGTACAAGCCACGGGTGATCGACGGCGCTCCGGTAGAGGTGCACGGAGTGCGCAATCGCTTCTTCTTCGACTGGGAATGGGCTGAAGGCGAGGAAAACAAATGACGCGTCCGCTTCTCTTGCTGTTGATGCTCTGCCTGCCCGGCGCCGTTCTGTCCAGGGTGGAGGGCATGAATCAGCGCGTATTCAAGGCAATAGATGAAGCGCAGC
>CAMYJX010000041.1 GCA_947258825.1 uncultured Pseudomonadales bacterium | reverse complement strand
CGCAACCGATGGACCACCGGGAGCGGCGGGTTTATCCACATCCGCGCAACTCGCCGTCCATCGACATCTTGTCACGAAGCGGGGCACGCTGTTACAGGGCAACCAGCCGGGTCCGCCGCAAATGGTCAGCGCTACCCGTTTGCCGTAAAGTCATGATCCGGCGATGGGGTTGGCGAGCACAACGGCTGGCGTATAAGGGATAGGATGGCGGATATCGCGGATCTGGACTGGTCTACCGACGCTGATGGGGCACCGGGCGAGCGCATACCCCTCATGCCCATCGGTGAAGCCGCGGACATGGGCACCGCGTCGGACGGCCGCCCGCTGATCAATCCACGCCTGTTCGACAGCTTGGAGTATCAGCGCAACCCGCACCCCTACTTTCGCCTGATGCGCCAGCACTACCCGGTTTTTCGTGACAAGCTGCACAACTGCTACTACGTCACCCGCTACGACGACGCCCGCGCCTGCGCGGCAGACGATCTGCGCTTCAATACCATTCCGAAGGGCATCGCGAGCACCGTGCTGGGTAATACCCAGCTTGAGCTCAGCGGGGTCGAGCACCGGCGAAGACGCGGCGTGTTCGACCGGCACCTGGCAGGCAGAGCGCTGCAGGATCGGATTCACGCCATCGAGCGGCTGGCCGCAAGCATGATCGGCGCCTGGGCCAAGCCCCACGCGCGAGGCGTAACCGATCAGGATACCTGCAGAACCATCGAGCTCGGTGCCGCCTTCTGCAACGAGTTCCCGGTGCGCGTGGTCTGCGAGGTGCTCGGATTTCCCGAGGAGTCACAGGATCAGTTTCACTACTGGTACCAGACCATGATGGACGGGTTCGGCGGCTCCGCAACCGCGCGGCAGGGGCTGGAAGCCCGGCAGGATCTGGAAGACTTCGTCGTCGGTCTGGTTCAGGCGCGACGCTCCGAACCCACCTATCTGTACGACGCCGCGGGAAACCCTGTCCGGGAGGATCTCATTTCCACCCTCAGCCGGACGCGCGTCGATGGCGACTATCTGTCCACCGAGGAGATCACCTCCTACATCGCCCTGCTGGTCGGGGGTGGCGGTGAAACCACCCGGGGCGCCATCATGAACATGTGGTACCTGCTGCTTACCCACCCGGAACAGCTGGCAGCGGTGGCCGTCGATGACACGCTGTGGGACGCCGCGTTTCAGGAAACCCTGCGCTACGCGATTCCCACCGGCGGGTTGCAGCCCCGGCACACCACCGTCGATCTGGAAGTCTGTGGCGTGCCCATTCCCGCGGGGTCGCTGGTTCACATCGTCAATCATTCGGCGAACCGCGACGAGCGCTACTTCAACGCTCCGGACAGCTTCAACATATTCCGCGACGATCTGTATCACGGGAAAATGCTGCGCAGCGGGTACATGCGGGACGGCAAGTCCAGCCATCTCTCATTCGGTGCCGGTGCCCACTTCTGTCCTGGGGCCTTCATCTCCCACCAGGAAGCTACCGCCTGCTCGCAAATCCTGATGCGCTCCATGGGCAATCCCCGGCTCAACACCGAACGCATGGCGAAGGACGTCGATGGCGAATCGCCGGTTCCCATCGGTCTTGGAGCGTTACGCGAGCTCTGGATCGACTTCGATCGCTGAAATCTCACGCGTTCCAGACACCTCAGCAGCCTGTCGGTGGCCGTAAACCTGCCTCAAACTCCCCGCCAGTGGCACCGCCGTGTGTGGTCGCTGTCCTGGCCGATCTTCGTGGCCAATATCACTACCCCCCTGGTAGGCGCCGTCGACACCGCCGTCATGGGGCGGATGCCCGACCCGGCGTTCATCGGCGCCGTGGCGGTTGGCGCTACCGTCTTCAACATTCTTTACTGGATATTCGGGTTCCTGCGCATGGGCACCACGGGCCTCATGGCGCAGGCCTTCGGCGCCCGCGACGGAGCGGAGCTGAGCTCGACCCCACTGCGGGCGATCTGCATGGCGCTGATCCTGGGCATGGCCATGCTGATGCTGCAGTCGCCGATGAAAACGCTGGTGCTGTGGATCATGCCCGCCAGCGAGCAGGTGGAAGAGCTGGCGTTGATCTACTTCAGCATCCGCATCTGGGGCGCGCCGGCGCTGCTGCTTCACTTCGTGGTGCTGGGAACTCTGTTCGGCTTGCAGCAGATGCGCTGGGCGCTGGCGGTGAGCGTATTGCTCAACCTGTGCAACGTGTGCCTGGACCTGCTGTTCGTCGTCGGCTTCGGTTGGGGCGTTGAGGGGGTGGCTGCGGCGACCGTCATCAGCGAGTGGCTGGCGGCGATCACCGGCCTGGCGCTGATGACGCGGGCCCTGCGTGACGCCGGCGCGTTGAAACCTTCCAGGGCTCGGCTGGCAAGGCCAGACAGGCTGATGGCGCTTTTCCACGTCAGCGCCAACCTCATCATCCGCTCGTTCTTCGTGCAGCTGCCGTTCTTCACCTTCACCGTCCTGAGCGCCGGTTTCGGCGATCGCATTCTGGCCGCCAACGCGGTGCTGATGCAGCTGTTTTTCATCATGAGCTACGGCCTGGACAGCCTGGCCCACAGCGCAGAGAGCCTTACCGGCCACGCCTTCGGCGCCCGGGATCGTCCGCAACTTCGCGCCGCTGCCCGATACACGCTGCTGTGGTCCATCGCCATCGCGCTGGCTACCGCGGTGGGCTACGCCTTGCTGGGCGGCCTGCTCATCGACACGTTGACGACGCTGCCGGAAGTCCGGGAGACGGCGCGCGCCTACCTGCCCTGGGTAGCCGTGATACCCCTGGCCGCGGTGGTCGCGTTTCATCTCGACGGCGTATTCATCGGCACCACCCGCACCGCAGAGCTGCGCAACAGCATGTTCCTGGCCGCCGTCTGCTTCGCCGCGTCACTCTGGGCATCCCTCGACCCTCTGGGAAACCACGGATTGTGGATGTCCATGACCCTGTTCATGGTGGTGCGCAGCGTGCTCCTGGCGTGGCAGTATCCGCGTATCGAGCGCATGGCGGGCGCGCAGGTTCAGGGATGATTCAGGAACGGCTGGTTCTACTATCCGGGTGGGACTATCCCGAGGTTGAACAGGAGGGTTGAATGTTCAGGGTTTTCTGTGCCGCGGTTGTGACCATTTTCCTGGTCACCGGCTGCGCTGGCCGCAAACCGGGGGCTGGCACCATCGTGGATATGAAGGGCGTGGATCCCTACCAGTACCAGATCGACCTCGCCGAGTGCGAAGAGTACGCCGATCAGGTAGACGTTGGCGGTCAGGCAGCCACCGGTGCCGCGGGCGGTGCCGTGGTGGGCGGACTGGTGGGCGCGATCGCTAAAGACGCCTCGGCGGGACGTGGTGCCGGCGTCGGCGCCGTCGTCGGTGGCGCCAAAGGCACCTACCGGGGCGTCGAGGAACGCCACCAGGTCGTTGGCAACTGCCTGCGCAACCGGGGTTACGCGGTGCTAAACTGACGTCCGCTCATGGGCCCGCTACGACCAGAATCCCTCGCCGAAGATCTGACCCCGCTACCCAGGCAGGATGCAGGCGTTGCCTGGCCTACCGAGCACTGGCCAGATGCGGATCCGGACCCCATCGACCCTCAACGCTTCGACAGCCTGACCCAGGCGCTCTTCGAGCTGCCGGACGGCAGCGGCGTTACCTATGCCCTGCTGATCTTCAGGAACGGGCAACAGGTTTACCAACGCTACGCCGCCGGCGCGAGCGCGTTCTATCTGCAGTACTCATGGTCCATGGCCAAGAGCGTGACTCAGGCCCTGGTGGGTATTCTGGTCCGAGACGGCAGGCTGGATCTTTACGCACCGGCCGAGGTACCGGAATGGCAGCAGCCGGGCGACCCCCGCGCCGGGATCACGCTGGACCAGCTGCTGCGCATGCGCAGCGGCCTCGCCTTCAACGAAGACTATGTCGACGGCGGCGCATCCGACGTGATCCGCATGCTGCAGTTCGACGGTCGCCACGACACCGGCGCCTACGCGGCAGCCAAGCCTCTGGCGCACGAGCCGGGCACGCATTTTTCCTACTCCAGCGGCAGCACCAACATCATCTGCCGGATCCTGCGGGACGTCGTTGGCGACGGGGCCTCGGGCATGCTGCGGTTCATGCAGCAGGAACTGTTTGAAACGCTGGGCATGCGCACGCCAACGCCGAGGTTCGACACTTCCGGCACCTTCATCGGCTCATCGTTTCTGTTCGCAACGCCCCAGGACTTCGCCCGGTTCGGCCACCTCTACCTGCGCGACGGCCTCTGGGAGGATCGCCGGATACTGCCCGCCGGCTGGGTGGACTACGCGCGCAGCTGTTCGTATCTGAGCGACGAAGAAGGCTACGGCGCGCACTGGTGGCTGCGACCGGACCGGCCGGACTGGTTCTACGCCAGCGGCTATGACGGTCAGCGGTTGCTGCTGGTGCCCGACAAGGATCTCATCGTGGTCCGCTGCGGGCGAACCGACGCGGATCACATTGCTCCGGTGTGGGACAACCTCTACGCTCTCGCCGAGCTGTTCTGATCCTTCTTCTGAAACGGTAAGCCGCGGCTACCACTTTTCCCCATAGGGGCGAATCTTCACATCGAAGGTCCAGGCCGATTGGGGCTGATGGGCAAGGTGCCAGCATTCGCCGGCAATATCCGCCGGCTTGCAGAAAAAGCCATCCGGCTCGTCAGGCCAGAGCCGGCGCGTCCAGGGCAGGTCGATGACGGCGTCGATGGCCACATAGGCCACGTGCACGCCCTGGGGGCCCAGATGTCGGGCCATGGATTCCGCCAGCACTCGCTGCGCTGCTTTGGTGGGCGCAAAGCCGGCAAACCTGGCAACCCCTCGATAGGCGGCGGTGTTGCCCGTCGCCAGAATGGCGCCTTCGCCCCGCTCGATCATGGCCGGCGCCACCGCGCGGGCCAGGTGCAGAAAAGCCATCACGTTGACGTCGAAGTTCCGCTGCAGGACCTCGGGCTCGATGCTTAGAAAATCTCCCCGGGCGCCCCCCACCGCATTGTGGATGACCACCGTGGGTGCGCCCAGGCGCGTGCTGACCGCGTCCAGCACGCTCGCAAGCTGCGCTTGATCGGTGACGTCGCAGGGGAAGGCGTGCGTGTTCTCGACGACCTTCTCGACGGTGGCGAGCCGCTGTTCGTCCCGGGCCAGCATCGCCACCTGATAGTCACTGGCAAACCGCTCCACCAGGGCTCGACCGGTGCCCGGCCCGACGCCGGTCACCAGGCAGACTTTATTCTTCATAACGTGCTCTCTCGTCGATGGGCCACTGGGCCCGGGCGCCCTCTGGCGAGGGAAGACCTCCATAGGGTGCGTGCTCAGGCCGGTCTCCGCAACTCAGGTTTACACCGTGGATGCAAAGGCGCGCAGATACCGGGCAAGGGCTTCGCCATGGTGCGCAAACACCGAGGCGTGGCGCTCTTCCGGCGACAGCCGGCCCATCGCCATGAGCAGGTCCGCGGCTGCACTGGGATAGTCGGCAATCTGCGCCAGCGGAAAGCAGCGCACGCGGATGGTGAACAGCAGCGGCCCGTTCGCATACTTGCGAAGGGTCTGGGTTTCCGAGCGCATGAAGAGCGATTCGCAGTCGGCCACCGCAAGCGGCGCGCTCCAGTCTTCATTCTGCGGGTGAAACAGATGATTCCCGCGATGGATGTTCCAGTTCCGGCGCTGAAACACCTCAGCCACCGGCAGACGCTCCAAGAACCGGGTGACACCATCGCCCACCGCCTCGTTCAGGCCAGGAACCGCCCCATGCACGCCATGAATGGTCCGACCCAGCTTCTCCTGTAACCGCCAATAAGAGGGTGAGCACAGGCTGGCGGCCACCAGACGGTAGCCATCGGGCGAGGGCACCAGCAGGCACAGGTCATCGGGCACCCAGAGAGCAATCTCCGCCAGACGCTCCGGGGCCCGCGGACGCACCCGCGCAAAAGCAGGCCGCCGGAGAAGCTCGGACGCCATCGCGGCCACCACCTGGCGCTGCGCATCTTCCGCGTCCGCTTCCTGGTCTGCGACTTCCCTGCCCCGCTCGGCCACGAGCCGGACCTTGCGCTCACGCGCCTCCCCGTCGATGGGGTCAGCCAGCCAGGCCGAAGATGGAACGCGCTGCAGACCCATACGAAATGGCGTTCTGCCGCCCTGCCAGGGGGGATCGCGCCAGAAGGCGGCCACCTCGGCGTCAGCGGGCACGAAGATGGAAGCCGCGCTGCATTCCGCGACCCTTGATGGCATGGGTAGGGGACACCTGTGAATCGCTCAGCGCCAGTGGCTGAGATCTCTGCCCAGCAGCAGTGCCAGGCGTTCGATCTCCGGCGCGAAGTATCGCTGCAGCATCCGCTCGGTTTCTAGGCTCAATGGCGGATGCACCGTGGGTTGATTGTTCAGCCGCTTCAACTTCTTGCGAAGACGTTTCAGGCGCGGGACGTTTTTGATGCTCATGGACTGCACCCTGCCCAGCACCCAATCCGGAGGGTTCATCAGCAATCTCTGCAGCCATCGCGATTTGAAAGTGACGGACTCGCGTTTGCGAGAGAACTCCGTCTGGCCGTCATCGTCCACGCCAATGAAGTCGAGCAGGTTCAGGTAGGTTTCGCGGGGCGCGTCCAGCAGGTCTTCAAACAGCAGCACAAGGCAACGGTCCCGGCCGACGATGTCGAAGACTCTTTGCAGGTGCATGCTGAACTGACCGACCTCCCCGTACTGCAGCATCCTGGGGTCCCGGCACAGCGGCGGGATGTTCTGGCCACGGGCGCGCCTGTCCTGCATCGCCCAGGCGGTTGCGAGGTCATCCTCGTTTTCATCCAGCAGGTAAAGCAGCCTGAGGTGAAAGGACTGGATCATCTCCACCGGATGCCTCAGGACCGCGATGAATTTCGACCGGCTATCGAACGCCAGGGCGCGCTCTATGGATTCGGGAGCAAAGAGATAGGAGACAGAACCGTCTCCCATGGCCTGATGGGCGCCATTGAGATCCGGGTGATAACGCTCTACGTACGTGTGCCGCCACTCGTCGACGTTCAGAGAATCGCGGGCCTGCAGAAGATAGTGGGATTCTTTCGGCACCGAAAAGCTGACGTTCGGATTGGCTTTGAGGGTATCGCTGACCGCCGTGCTGCCACAGCGTGGGGCGCCAATGACAAAAAAGCTCGGCGGGAGATTGCACAGCGAATCCCGCGCCTTGCTGGCGCTCGCCGCATAACCGAATCCTCTGATGTCCGCAAGAGATTTTGGCCTGCCTGATTGCACAGCTTGCAGTGGCCACTCGCTTATAATGGACTGACAAGTGTATCTCTTCCGGATATACGGGCAAAGGACAGTCCCTCTATGGTCGAGCCGATAGCGCGGCAGACTTCTGATTCGAGCACCAGTTTTCACCACCGCGCAACGCCGGGCTCAGACAGGCGTTTACGGTGCCGCATCGCTGTCGTTGCGCTGCTCGGGTTGCTGCATTGCGGCCCCGCGGCGGCCGTCAGCGACTGGTATGCGTCGTTCGCGATCGGTACCGACTACGCCAACAAGGCAAAGCTCGAAAAAAGCGGCCTGCGTGCGGACTTCGACCGCGGCTGGCCGGTTGGCGGCGGAGCGATCGGCGCCAGAGTGATCGACGGTCTCTACGCGGAGCTGGAAGTGATGCGGCGGGTCAACGACTTCGAATTGCTGTACTCCAGAAGCGCACCCATCGAGATCAATCCTGATCCGGACGACAAGGTGGCTTCGACCAGCGTGATGGCGAACCTGCGGTACGAATTCCGGCCGGAGTCGACCATGCGGCCCTTCCTGGGCGCCGGGCTGGGCTGGGCCCGCATCGACTATCAGGTGAGCGACGACACGGCCGATGTCGATCTCATCGATGACCGGACGGACGCGCTCGCTTATCAGATCATCGCCGGATTTACGCTGGAGATCTCGCCGCGGCTCGATCTCACTGTGAGCTACCACCACTGGCGCACAGAGGAGTTCAACCTCGAGACCGAGAGCGACGGCAGGGAGCGGTCGCAGCAGACGGTACACTCGACGCTGCTCGGCCTGCGTTACACCCCGGCCCCGCGGGTATCCGGGCTCCGAAGCGGGGCTGCAAAGCGGCAACCTCGTCGAGGCCCCTATCTTTCCGCAACCGCCGGCGCCGGCTTTGCCAAGGACGCTGAAATCGAAGACAACCTGGCCAACTTCGACGCTTTCAGCCCCGGCCCATTCGCCGCCGTTGCTTTCGGCTACGATTTCCGAAGCAACTGGCGCGTGGAGCTGGAAGCGTCAACGCGTCGCAACGACGTAGATCTGATCGATTTCAATCCTGAGTTTGGTGAGGCTCGGGCAGGCGGCGACATCAAGATGCGCAGCCTGATCGCCAACCTGTACTACGATTTCTCCGGGGTCCAGGGCTTTCAGCCCCATTTCGGCGCCGGCTTCGGCGTGTCCCGGGGAACCTACGACGTCAGAGTGCGGGACAGCACCTTCGTCGATGACGAGGACACGGCATGGGCCGGGCAGGTCATGGTCGGGGCAACAAGCCACATCACGGACCATGCTGCCGTGACCGTGGGCTACCGGGCCTGGATGGGTGGTCAGTTCAAGATGCAGCAACCGGACGGCCGACCGCTGAGGACCGAGCAGATCGTCCATACCCTGCACGTGGGCCTGCGCTACGATCTGCGCTGACGCCAGCGTGGGCCGATAGCGCAGCATCACTCTGGAGCCGTCCGCCAGCCCGTTGCGGAATTTCGGTCCCCAGCGGATCCAGGACAGCGGGTACTTGTCACCAAAGAGCTCCAGAACCGTCTTCTGCGCCTCAGCGTCGTTTACAAACGTCGCGCGGGTTTGCAGCACGGGAAACTCGCGATAGCGGCCGTCGGTGCGCTTCCAGTTGCCCAGATCACCCACCCAGACGCGGGCATCCACCAGACCGAGGCGGACCGCCTCGGCGCGCCACGCGTCGCTGGCAGTGACGACGTACAGATCGGCGCCGTCGTAGGTGAACCAGATCTCCGCCTGGCAGCGGCTCTCCGTGCCGTCGCTCCGCAGCGGCGTCAGGTAGACCAGGTCCGACTCCATCAGCCCTTCTTGCAGCGACTCATCCGGCGCTGCGGCGTGGCCAGCAGAGGGACGCAGAAACCCAAGCAGGCCGACCGCCAGCCCGCTGCTCAAAATCTTTCTTCGTGTCAGCATCTCACTTTCTCCACCGTCATCTAGCCGGTCACACATTAACCGCCGAAATCCGCTCGGCAATCTTCGCCGACCAGATCTTCGGACCCTCCCGGTGCACCGACTCCCCGCGGGTGTCTACCGCCAGGGTAACGGGCATATCCTTCACCTCGAACTCGTAGATGGCCTCCATGCCCAGCTCCGGGAATGCCAGCAGGGTCGAACGGGTGATGGCCTTGGCCACGAGATAGGCAGCCCCGCCCACGGCGATCATGTAGACGGCTTTGTTGTCCCGAATCGCCTCGATGGCGGCTGGTCCCCGCTCCGCTTTGCCCACCATGCCAATGAGGCCGGTCTTCTCCAGCATGGTGCGGGTAAACTTATCCATCCGCGTCGCCGTGGTGGGACCGGCAGGGCCAACCACCTCGTCGCGGACCGGGTCCACGGGGCCGACGTAATAGATGACCCGGTTGCGGAAGTCCACAGGCAGCTCCTCACCGCGGTCGATGAGATCAACCAGCTGCTTGTGGGCAGCATCCCGACCCGTCAGCAGCTTGCCGGACAGCAGCAGGGTGTCGCCCGCGTTCCAGGTGGCAATCTCTTCCGGCGTCAGCGTGTCCAGATTGACCCGCCGTACATCGTCACCCAACTCGAACTCGATGTCCGGCCACTCGGAAAGGTCCGGGGCCCGAAACTCCGCCGGCCCGCTGCCGTCCAGCGTGAAGTGCACGTGCCGGGTAGCGCTGCAGTTGGGAATGACGGCTACCGGCTTGTTCGCCGCGTGGGTTGGATACTCCTTCACCTTGACGTCCATCACCGTGGTCAGGCCGCCCAGGCCCTGAGCGCCAATGCCCAGCGCGTTGACCTTGTCGAACAGCTCGAGCCGCAGCTCCTCGAGATGGTTGCCGGCCCCGCGGGCCTGCAGCTCGTGGATGTTGATCGGCTCCATCATGGATTCCTTCGCCAGCAGCATGGCTTTTTCCGGGGTGCCCCCGATGCCGACACCGAGAATGCCCGGCGGGCACCAGCCAGCGCCCATGGTGGGCACGACGGAAAGCACCCAGTCGACGATGGAGTCCGACGGGTTGAGCATGGCGAATTTGGCCTTGGCCTCGCTGCCGCCCCCTTTCGCCGCGATCTCGATGCTGACGCCGTCGCCGGGCACCACCTTGTAGTGGATGACCGCCGGGGTGTTGTCTTTGGTGTTTGCCCGACTGCCGTCCGGGTCGTCGAGCACGGATGCCCGCAGAACGTTGTCCGGCTGCTGGTAACCCTGACGCACGCCCTCGTTGATCATGTCATCGAGGCTCATGTCTGCCTGCCACTGCACGTCCATGCCAACCTCGACAAAGGCGATTACGATGCCCGTATCCTGGCAGATGGGACGCTTGCCCAGGGCGCACATGCGGGAATTCACCAGCACCTGGGTCAACGCCGCCTTGGCCGCCGGTGACTCCTCTTTCTCCCAGGCTTCACGCATCGCGCGGATGAAGTCCACCGGGTGATAGTAAGAAATGAACTGCAGCGCGTCCGCCACGCTGCGGATCACGTCGTCCTGCCTGATAACTGCCATAACCCTGAATCCGTCGGTTCTGAGAAGGCGGTAGTTTACCCCACGGAGCAGGCGCGATTCCGACAATGCCCGGAGAAATTCGCCGGCGGAATTCCACCGCTCGCCGGTGCCTTGTCAGCAGCCAGAGCCCATGTGAACATACCCGGATGACTGCACGCTCCCTGCAATCCGCCGAACGACTGTGCAAGGAAAAGGGTTTGACCTTCACCCCGCTGCGTCGCCAGGTTTACGGGCTCATTTCCGCCGACCGCACGCCCGTGGGCGCCTACGAGCTTCTGGACCGGTTGAAAAAGCAGCGCGCCAACGCGGCGCCGGTGACCGTCTATCGGGCACTGGATTTCCTGCAGGAGGCGGGCCTGGTGCACCGCATCGACGCGCTCCATGCCTACGCTGCCTGTGAGGTGGAAAGCGCCGACCATAGCGGCTTGCACGGCGGCCTGCACGGCGGCTTGATGCTGGTATGTAACCGCTGCAAGACGGTGACCGAGTTCGAAAACCCCGGCCTGGAGCAGCAGATCGCGCAAACCGCGCTGCAGCACGCGTTCCACGCCTCGGAGGATCTCATCGAGATCCGCGGGCTGTGCGGCGTCTGTGCCGACGGGTCCTGAACCCGTCTCCTGAATTGCTTTCGTCCATGACACTCATCAATCAGATGGCCTGAGGTTCCGATGTCCACTCTTCGTCTGCTCGGCGCGCTGGCGCCGACGTTGCTGATGCTTGCAGCCTGTGCGGGCCCGACCCCGTCACCGATGGATAATCAGGCTCGCGCAGCTGCACTGGCACGCAGCACGCTTCTCGTCGACACCCACATCGATGTTCCCTTCCGCCTGTACCGCAACCCGGAGGACGTGAGCATCGCCACGCCGGACGGTGATTTCGACTACCCCCGGGCCGCTGCCGGTGGCCTGGACGCGCTGTTCATGTCCATCTACATCCCCGCCGACGTGGACGCCGCCGGGGAGGCACGGCCGTTTGCCGACGGCCTGATCGACGCGGTGGAGACCCTGGCCATTGACCATCCCGGGAAATTTGCCATCGCTACCTGCACCGGCGACATCGCCACGCTCAAAGGTACCGGCAAGCTCGCTTTCGCCATGGGCATGGAGAACGGCGGCCCCATCGAGGGCAGCCTGGACAACCTGGATCATTTCCTGGCGCGGGGCATCCGCTACGTCACCCTGACCCATTCGCGATCGAACCACATCGCGGATTCCTCCTACGATCTGAACGAGCGCTGGGGCGGGCTGTCGCCGTTCGGGAAAACGCTGGTTCCGGCGATGAATCAGCGCGGCGCGATGATCGACGTCTCCCACGTTTCGGATCGGGCCTTCTGGCAGATACTGGATCTTTCCGACGTGCCGGTCATAGCCAGCCATTCCTCCCTGCGCCACTACACGCCGGGGTTTCAGCGCAACATGAACGACGCCATGGTGAAGGCTCTGGGTGACAACGGCGGCGTCATTCAGATCAATTTTGGATCCGGTTTTCTGACCGCGGCCGCGCGCGAGTACAGCAATGCCCGGGAGCAGGCGACCCTGCGGTTCCGGGCAAGCGAGGGGCTGGCCAACGGCGACCCCCGACTGCTGGCGTTCGCCCGCACCTACACCCAGAAAAACCCCTACCCATTTGCCGACCTGGACGACGTCCTGGACCACATCGACCGGGCCGTTGACCTGGCGGGAATCGAGCACGTCGGGATCGGGTCGGACTACGACGGCGTTGGAGACTCTCTGCCTTCGGGCCTTAAAGACGTGAGCGAATACCCCAACCTGATCGCCGGGCTGCTGGATCGCGGCTACAGCGAAACGGACATCACCAAGATTCTGTCCGGCAACCTGATGCGGGTGTGGGGGGAAGTGGAAGCCTACGCGGTACAGGCCGGCTACCCGCCCCGCTGTCGGCAGTAACCGCGGTTTTCCGACGGGCGGGGCCCACCAAATCAGGACAGCTTGTCGATGAGCCTGCGAACGAACCCGGTGCCCTGCTCCAGCTGATCCAGGCTGATGTACTCATCGGGCTGATGTGCCTGCGCTATGCTGCCCGGCCCGCAGATGGCAACCGACAGCCCCGCCGTCTGGAACTGGCCCGCCTCAGCGCCGTAGGCGACCGATTCGGTGGCATTCTGACCCGTCAGCTGTTTTGCCAGCCGTACGGCCGGCTCATCCTCGCCGGCGGTGAATCCCGGCACGTCGGCTTTGATGTCGAAGCTGATACCGGTGTCGGGATGGACCGCGTGCATCTCAGGCTCCAGTTCTTCCCGGGCATAGCGTTCCAGCTCGCGGAAAAAGTCCAGGGGCTGCTCGCCGGGCAACGTTCGGATATCGGTAATGAACCGGCAGTGTCGAGCCGTGATGTTCTGGGCGGTTCCACCCTGCACCACGCCGCAATGCAGCGTCGAGTAAGCCGGCTCGAACTCGCAGTCGGGTAAGGCCCGATCACGATTCTGCTGCTGCCGCTCAGCCAACCAGTTGATGAGCCGCCCTGCAACCATCACCGCCGGCACGCCCTGATCCTGCTTGCTGGAATGCGCTTCGTGCCCCAGCACTCGCGTTTCGAAGATGAACATGCTCTTGTGCGCCGTGACCACGCGCATTTCCGTAGGCTCGCCCACGATGACCGCGCTGGGCTCCGGCAAGGCGCCCAGCAGAGCCTCAATCAGCCGAGGGGCGCCGAGGCAGCCCACTTCCTCGTCGTAGGACAGGGCCAGATGGATGGGGCGCTTGAGCCGGTTCATCTCGGGTACCAGGGCGAGCGCGATGGCAATGAAGGCC
The DNA here is from genome assembly GCA_947258825.1 of uncultured Pseudomonadales bacterium. Taxonomy (GTDB): domain Bacteria; phylum Pseudomonadota; class Gammaproteobacteria; order Pseudomonadales; family Azotimanducaceae; genus UBA7803. The sequence goes on along the minus strand of CAMYJX010000041.1, from coordinate 25,938 downwards.
TTCATGTCGCAGGTACCCCGGCCATAGAGTCGGCCGTCCCGCTCGACAATCTGGAACGGATCGCTGTGCCAGTCCTGGTCGTCCACGGGAACCACGTCCGTATGCCCGGACAGCACCACGCCGCCCGGGGCCTGGGGCCCGATGGTGGCATAGAGGTTGGCCTTGCGGCCGCAATCGCTTTCTACCAGGTTGACCACCACGCCATGGTCGGCCAGGTAGGCGCTGACGAATTCGATCAGCGCCAGGTTGGAATCTCTGGATACGGTTGGCAGCCCCACCAGTGCTTCCAGCATGGTCCGCGGCGTATACAGATTCATGGTCCAGCGCGGTCTGAGGGATACATCGGACACTCTCCAGAACGTTGTCGTTTACAGCCGGCTTCAGTGCCCGCGTGCATCAGACCGGCTTCCTGCCGGTCACCCGCGTCAGCGTCTGCGGGATGAACTCGTGAGCGGCAACCGCAACGAAGCCGGCATCTTCAAGATAGCCAAGGCAGTCGGTAACCGAGTGCGCAAGCCCCATGGAGCCGTTGACCGCCTCGGAGAGCCCCCAAAGGGCCGGCGCCAGAGGCCCGCAACCATCGTCGTCCAGCATTTCGCCAAGCAGGTGGAACTCGCCACCCGGGAGCAGCGCGTCGTATACCCTGCGCACGACGCCGGCGATGACGTCCCGCTCGTACTGGGGCAGGTTCGACGCCATGATAGCCACATCGGCGTCCTCTGGCAGCGCGTCGGCGGTAAAATCACACGCCTTCGCAACCACCTGATCCGCCACGCCGTTGCGCTCGATGTACTCTCCGGTGACTATTACCACCGGCTCGAGGTCCAGCACGACGGCCGAGATGTCCGGGTAGTTCCTGGCCGCGACGATGCAGTAACAGCCCGACCCGCCGCCCAGATCCATGATTCGACGCCGGCCGGACAAGTCCACCTGGCGGTGAAAACGCCGCGCGGCGCCCATACCGATGGCATAGGTCGCCTCGTGGTAGGATCTGGCGCGCTCCACGGTGAAGCTGTCGTCATACATGCCGAGGAGACGCATTTCCCCAGCCGGCCGCCGCAGGTGCTCGGTCAGATGGCCCCAGGCATCCCAGCGCGGCTTGCCGAAGAGCATCCATGGGCCGACGTACCCGGGTTTGCCCCTGACGAGGAAGCGGTCGACATCTTCGGCGTTGGTGAATCTGTCGCCCTCGCGGTGAAGCAGCTGCATGGCAGTGAGCGCCACCAGCAACCGCTCAGCATTCACCGGCTCGATGCCCACCGACTCCGCCAGCGTCAATATGCTGTCGCTGCCGCCGTCAATGGCGGTAAAGACGTCCAGCTCCACCGCGCTCATGAGCGCCGCCGACTCCCAGAACCCTTTGACCACAGCCTGCAGCCGGACCGTATCGGGCCGCGCGGGGCCATCCTTCATCGACACATCCTCTTTTCCGTCTGCGTCACGCTTCGGTAATCCCGTATTTTTACTGTAACCGGCTTTGCATATAAAACGCGCGGCCAAAACAAGGAAAAAGCCCGATGAATTCGAAAAGAAGCTGCCTGCTCGCCTCCGGGCTGTTCGCCGCGTTGTTTGCCGGTTCGGTTTCCGCCCATGAAGCCGGCGACTGGCTGGTAAGAGGCGGCGCTCTGCTCATCGACCCCAAATCAGACAACGGGGAAATCGGCAGCGGACCAGGTGCCATCGAGATCGAAGTGGACGACGACACCATGTTCACCTTCGATGTCACCTACATGTTCACCCAGAACTGGGGCGTCGAGCTGCTGGCTGCAGTGCCATTCGAACACGACATCTCAGTGGGCGGTGCGGAGATTGCTTCTACCAAGCACCTGCCACCGACCGTCAGCGCGATCTACAGCTTCCTGCCAGAGGCCAAGTTCCAACCCTACGTAGGCCTGGGCTTGAACTTCACGATATTTTTCGACGAAGACCTGGACGGCGGCGCCCTGGGCGACCCCGGCGCTGACCTGAGCCTCGACAACTCCACCGGCGTGGCCGCCGTGGTAGGCGTCGACGTGGATCTCGGTAACGAGTGGTTCCTGAACGCCGTGGTCCGCTGGTTCGACATCGACACCGATGGCGAAGTCAAATTCAGCGACAACAGCAAGCTGGATCTGGGCAGCGTAGAGATCGACCCCTGGGCGTTCGGAGTGAACGTCGGCCGGAGGTTCTGACCCGCGGCGATATTTCGACCCGCAAGTCATGTGTCGCTGCGGTTTAGGGGGTAAACTCGGTGCATGAGCAAAGCCCCCGGTTCCAACGTAATCAGCGAGCTGGTCAGTTCCTACTTCGAGCTACCGGTCTCCATACATTGGGAAAAAGCCGCCGGGTTGCCGTTTCCTGACACCTTCGAGGGGGCGCGGCTGGAGTTCGGCGGCCTGGCAACCGCCTGGCTGGATCTCAAACAGGTGATCTGGCACGCGGATCAGGTCCGATTCATCGCCGGCTTTCCCGCCCAGGTTCAGGTAAAGGGACCGCGGGTGGAGATTGCCGTCGGTCAGGCCGAGCTAGATCGCTGGCTCAGCCGCTTTCAGCTGCCCTACCGCCTGGTCTTGGAAGAAGAGGCGCTGGTCGTGCACGCCGAAATAGCCGGCCTGCCCGTGGGCGAGTTCGAGACTCGGATCGAAGTCGTAAACGGCTGGTTCGTCCTGCAGCCGAAGCGGGCCACGATACTGGGCGTGCCCAACTACGTTGCCAGCCTGTTCCGCACCTACCTGCCGCTGCCGCCGCTGTCCGGCGACACACGACTGATCGGCGTGGAACATCAGACGGGCCAGCTTCGCGCCACATTCGGGTTGGACGACTTCGAGGAGCAGGTAACCCCGGGGCTGCTGAGTCGCCTGCAGTCCCGCCTGTTGCCCACCCTGTCGTCGCCGTTCGGCGGCATGTTCAGCCAGCGAACCAAAGACGCCCCCGAAGCCGGCTGAAAATCCCGCTCAGGATGCTTCCGCTGCGCCTGCGGAATCGCCCGAAGAGTCGGCTTCCGGGTCTGTCTCCAAGCCACAGGCGCGCTTCAACTCGTCAAAACTGTCCTGCAGGCATTGGGCGAAGAATTCCGGATCCGGCACCATCTCGCGGCAGGACGTGAACGAAATGTTGATGTGCCCACAGTAGCTGAACACCGGCATGATCAGGCCCATCCCATCGAAGATGGGGCCGAGCCCATGCTGGGTAACCATCCGAGCGCCCGCCGAGTAGAGGGGAACCTGAGGGCCCGGAACGTTGGTGATGACACAGTTGAACGGCACGTTCATCTGGTTAGCTAGACCCATCTGCGTATAGGTGCGGGCAGCCAGCGCGGCCGTCGTGGACGGTATGAACTGCGAGTAGTCGGTGAGCAGCCTGGCGCCGATGGCATTGTTCATCTCTTTGGATGCCGCAGCGGAATGATGCACGGCGTCGAGGCGCTCGAGGGGATCCGCAATGTGCGTGCCCAGCGCCACGGTCATGGCTGATACCTGATTGCCCATGGCGCCCTTGCCTTCTGCCGAGCGGACCGAGATGGGCGCCATGGCAACCAGCGGATCGTCCGGGAGCTCGTGCTTCGATTCGAGATACCTGCGCAACGCGCCCCCGCAGACAGTCAGAACCACGTCGTTGACCGTGGCGCCGGACACGTGTTTCTTCATCGCTCGAACCTCCTGCAGATCGAACTGGCGGCTCTCGATGACGCGATGCGCGGATACCGGCCTGCTGAATCGCGTTCTCGGCGGCCGCACGCTGGCACTTTCGAACTCCTTGCGCGCCAGCCCCTGGGTGAGCCGGCCAACGGCGGGCACGGACCGGGCCAGCACCTCGGCAAACCGGAACGGCTGCGTGAAGTTGTTGAGCTGAGCGCGGACGATCAGCTCCACCGGATTGGGCTCCCGCTCGCCGGTCCAGGGCCGCTGCGCGGCACGAACGGCTTCGGGATAGGGTTCCAGATCGTGGATCGCTTCGACCAGATCGACGCCGGACACGCCATCGATTCCCGCGTGATGCACCTTGGTGACGATGGCGTAACAGCCTTTGGGCAGCCCGGGAATGGCGTCCAGACCTTCGATCACCGTGAACTCCCACAGGGGCCGGCTCATATCGAGGGGCCTGGAGTGCAATCGCGCCGTCTGGATGCAAAGCTGGCGCCAGTCGCCGGGCTCCGGCAGGCGAATGTGCCGAACGTGGTACTCCAGATCGAAGTCTTTGTCCTCTATCCAGTACGGGTGGTCCATGCTGAACGGTACTTCCACCAGCTTCTGGCGAAAGGTTCGCGCAAGATGCAGGCGTTCCTCGATGGAGTTCAGGATGTCCTTGAAGCCCTGCTTGCCTGTCTTCGTGGTGGCGGGGTCATAGATCATGATGCCGCCGATGTGCATCGGCGTGCGCGGCGTCTCGAGATAGAAAAACGACGCATCCAGTCCGGTAAGTTGCTGCATGACGGGGTCTCCAGTGTCCTTGTGAGGATTATCCGCCTATATCACGGCGAATACCAAACACCGACCCCTCCCTTTGGCGCTATTCCGGCGGCCAGGGAAAATCCTCAGGCACGTTCAACGACGTCCGCACGAACTCGTTCCACGCCTCCGTGGCCTGGCGAGCCGCCTCGTTGTGGGTGACCGCCGCAGCCTGGTTGGCATCGACAAAGTCGCTGATGCACTGGCGGAAGTTGTCCACGTCCTCCAGATAGGCCTGCCAGAGCAGATCATTCTGGTCGTCCGCCGGCCGCGTGGGCGCCTGGCAGCCGGGCTGAGGAGGGACATCGTGACCGCGCACCGGGGCGACGCCAAGCGCGGCGGCGGCGATTACCAGAATCAATGTCGATTTCACCCTGTTCACGATGAATGCTCTCTCGGTTGTGCACGCATAGGTTGATCATAGCCACGAAACGGACTTACGCTAAAGCGCCGCTGGGGAAAGGAAGATGAAACTACTCAAGTTCGCGCTGGGATTGCTGGTGATGATCCTGCTGGGCTTCGGCGCGCTGCTCATCGTGGCTCGATTCTCCGATGGACCGCTGGCGATCATCGCCGGCGGCCCGCTGGTCCGCGGCGAGCTGGTCAGGGACGAGGCGATCGACTGGACCTTCGTGCACGACACGCCCACCGTGGAGTTCCAGCTGCTGAATCCACCCCGCTCTCGAACCACCTGGATTCTGGAGCATGAGGGCCGCATCTTCATACCCAGCGGTTATATGGATTCCATCTGGGGACGACTATGGAAACAGTGGCCCGTGGAGGCAGAGCGCGATGGACGGGCGATTCTCCGCGTGGCCGACAGACGTTACCCTCGGCGCCTGACGCGCGTAAAGGAAGGTCCGCTGGTGCCGGTGCTGGTGGCGGAGCTGAACCGGAAATATGCGGCCGGCATGGGCGTGGAAGACGTGGAGCAACAGGCACTGTGGTTCTTTGAGCTGATGCCCGACGGCGACGGGGTGGAGCAGGACGGAGCGGGTTAGAAGGAACCGTCAGAGCAGGCCATTGACCAGCGCGCCCAGCACCAGCAGGCCCCCGCTCGTTCTGGCAAACTGGAACGCGGGCACCGTGTACCACAACGGCCAGAGATTCTCAGGATAATCACGAGGGCGACTCCGAGGACGCGGCCGGGTTGCGCGGTAGACGCAGGCTGCAAGCGCCGGTAGCGCCCCGAGGATGACGAGGTAGGGCCAAGTCTGCTCGGCCAAGGCCCAACCGATGACCAGGCCCACCTGCAGCAGCGCGAGCAGAGCGATGACCGCCGCCGACCAGCGCGCACCGAGCACCACCGGCAGCGTGCGGACACCGCGCCGAGCATCGTCGGTTCGCTTGTCGCTATGCTTGGCGAATATGACCACCGTCGGGCCCAGGCCGTATATCACCGAAAGCAGCATGATCTCTGCACCCCAGTCGTCGCTGACCGCCCAGTATGTGCCGCCAACCATCAGCGGCCCCCACACCAGAAACACCGCAAGCTCCCCCAACGCCCAGCGTTTCAGCGGGTAGGTGTAGAACAGCAGAAAAAACCCGCCCGCAACCGCAAGCCAGAGGGCGGTGGTACCCAGCATACGAACCAGATACAGACACAGCAGCAAGGCCAGAACGCCGGTCACCAGTATCATCAGCCGATGAGCGGCAAGGCTCATGAGCCCGCGGGTCAGCGGGTGGGTTCCGTAAAGGGCCCGAAAGTAGTTGTCCCGATCCAGGCCTGTCCGGTAGTCCACATGGTCGTTGAGCAGGTTGTTGGTAGCGTGGGCCAGCAGCAGCGCCAGGGTAACCAGGGCCAGGCGGGTCGCCTCTCCCACCGACCACGGAAGCGCCAGCAGGCCGGCGAACAGGCAGGCAAACAGCGTCAACGGCAGAACCGACGCCCGGGTTGCCACCAGCCAACGTAAAACCCAGCCGCTGCGTCGCCAGGCCCCTGGAGAAACTTCGGGCACGTTCAGCACCGCAGAGGACAGGCTGAGGCCGGTTTCGGAACTGCTACGGACCCGACGCCGTTCCGCCTGGCGACCTCGCAACGGAAGCTGAACCCGGGTAGTCACGCAGTTTTGCCCGGCGCGGAGGAGCCCGGCGTGGAGGAGCCCGGCGTGGAAACGCCGAGCGCGGTCTGGTAGCCCGAATACCTCGGCTGGTCGATGGCGATCTGGTTGACCACCGTGGCACGCAGGTGGTCGGCAAGACCGGGCATATCCAGCGGCATGGTTCCGTCCCGCAGCCCGTGCACCAGCTGCCAGCGCAGGCTGGTGAGGTCTTGCGGGCTGTCAAACAACTGCCGCAGTCGAGCCAGCTCGTCGGCTCGCTGCCGCTCACCCAGCGCCAGCTCTCGAAGCACAATATCCAGGCTGTTGCCGGCTACTCGAGCGAGGAAGTTGGTTCGACCCTGAGTCTGGGACATGACGTCTTCGCGAAGGAAGTTCCGAACTGAAATCAGCAGCTCATCCACTCGAGGCATGTCCTCGCTGGCTTTGAGATCTGTCGGTTCCACCAGAGATACCGGGCCGGGAATCAGGAGATTGACGCAGTCCACCTGGCATTCCGACGTGCGGCGCCCGATAGCCGGGCGTTCGACGGTCTGATCGGGACCGGTACGGTAGTGCTCCGCCATGCCGAGACAGCCCACCGCCCACCAGAAAGACCCGAAAACTTCCCAGAATTTGACCCTGTCCGGATCAACGCGGTGGCCGGCTACGGATTCGTAGCCTCGAAACAGGTCCTCATAAGTACCGAAACCGCCGACCGGCAGATCGCTTCGGCCGAATCGCCAGGAGTTCGTGCATATCCAGCCCAGATCGCGCATGGGATCGCCGATGTGGGCCACTTCCCAGTCGAGGACCGCGTTGACCCCCTGCTCGTTGACCATGAAGTTGCCGTTGCGGAAATCGTTGTGCACCAGAGCCACCGGGGGGTTGTCCGGCAGGTTGTCCATGAGCCACCGAGCCGCGTAATCGATCATCGGCTGAGGTGTTTCGTAGAGCTGGTAGCGCTCCCAGGTGTTCTGCACAAACTCCGCCGGCGTAATGACCTGCAGCTTCCCGTCAAGACCCGTTGCCGTCAGGTCGATGGCGTGGATACGGGCCAGGATCTCCCCACATTCGAAGGCCAGCCCAGCGCGCACCTTCGCCAGATCGGGCGAGCGGACGATACGCGCGCCCAGCGCCTCGCCGTCCAGCCACTGCATGATGAAGCCTTCGCCCAGTCCGTCCTGCGGCTGCAGGACGTAGTAAACCTCCGGCTCGGGAACGCCGACGTCCCGAGCGCAGCGCATCAACAGCGCTTCGGTGGCGAGTCCCGGGTTGATGCGCTCTTCTTCCGCGACCGAGATGCCGCCAGGCGCCCGACGCATAGCCAGGACCCTTTCCCCATTGTCCGCGTCAATGGTAATGCGATAGGTTTCCTGGCTGGCACCACCAGAGAGCCGTTCCACCGATTTGAGGCGCCGACAATCAGATATCTCGCGAGTCAGAACGCTGGCGAGCAGGTCATCGAACGCCTGCTGATCCTCGGCCATTTAGACTTCCTTGACCCCCTTGGGTGCCCGCTGCTTCATGTAGCCGAACATGTAGCCAGCCACCCGGCGCATCTGAATCTCTTCCGCACCTTCGGTTATGCGGTATCGACGGTGATGCCGATAGATGTGCTCGAACGGCTTGTGTCTGGAGTAACCCATGCCACCGTGCACCTGCATCGACTGATCCGCCGCCTGACAGCACAGCCGGTTTGACCAGTAGTTGCACATGGACACTTTGTCAGAGACTGAGAAAGCGCCGTCCCGGTCCATGAGCCAGGCCGTCTTGTGGATGAGCGCTCGCAGCATCTCACACTGGGTCTGCAGCTCCACCAGCGGAAACTGAATACCCTGATTGGACGACAGCGGCTTGCCGAAGGGCTTGCGTTCCATGGCGTATTTTACCGCCTCGTTGATGCAGAACTGTGCCGCACCGAGACTGGAGGCCGCCTGACGGATACGGTTTTCGTTGAAGAAATGCTGGACGATCTGCAGCCCCCGGCCTTCGCCGCCGAAGATGCTGGCATGAGGAACCCGGACGTTCGTGAAGGAAACCCGGCCGTGATCTGTAGGCATATTGAAGGTCCAGAGCATTTCTTCGATCTTCACCCCGTCGGATTTCATCGGGGTGAGGAATGCGGTAATGCCCTCGCCGTCTCCGGGATTGCCCTTGGTTCGGGCCATCACCATGTCGTACTGCGCCTTGTGAATGCCCGTATTCCAGGTTTTTTCGCCGTTGATCACCCATTCGTCCCCATCGCGCTTCGCGTGGGTTTCCATATGGGTGGCATCGGAACCGTGGTTGGGCTCGGTAATCCCAAAGGCGAACCCGCGCCGGCCCTCGGCCAGGTCATCGACCCACTCGGCCTTCTGCTCGTCGGTGCCGTACTGCAGCATGAGCAGCAGGCCGACGTTGTTGCCGACGATTGAGTGCTCGTTCTGCAGATCGTTGTGCAGGCCGAGCCCCTTCACCGCCAGATGCTCACGAATGATCGCCATGCCCAGGTTGGTCCCGTCCATACCGCCGTATTCCTTGGCCAACGGATAGCGGTAGAAGCCGGCGTCGTCGGCCAGGCGCTTGGCCTTGTGCAGCAGTTGCTCCCACTCTTCGTTGGGCAAGCCGCCCCGATCCCAGTCGGTCCGCGCGTCCTCGCGACGGTGGTCGAAAAAGCGGATGTTGTCATCCTGCTGCTCCAGCGGCTTGATCACTTCGTCGATAAACTCATCGAGCTGATTCAGCAGCGTCTGAATGTCTTCCGGAATATCAAAATCCATGCGTGGTTCCCCCTGATGGCCGCACATTAAAAACTATATCGAAGCGCACTATAGCCAGAGGCTGACCAGCATCCAACCGCACCGCGTCTCCACTCTCCGCGTCAGGTGGTTTAACATCCGCAGCCCGGTTCCGTGGCAGCGCGTTGTAGCCCACCCGAACCGGCATTTTAGGGGAAATACCGAACCAGGGGGAAAACGATGTCGATGTACGACCAGCTGAGGGAAGTGTGGGGGGAGCTGACCGCGCCGGGCGCGCCGTTCGAGATCAAGACAGAAGATATCCGCGGCAATCCCAGCCGAGCTTTCGCAACGGCTCCGCAAACGGTCCGCGACCTGTGGCTCGCCTCCGCGGCCTATGGAGATCGCGACTATCTGATCTACGAAGACGAGCGCATCACCTACGCCGAAGCCCAACGCCAGGTGGCCGCCATCGCCAACTGGCTACGCGCCCAGGGCGTTGAACCAGGGGACCGGGTGGCCATCGCCATGCGCAACTATCCGGAGTGGTTGCTGGCCTACTGGGCTACCGTCGCCATGGGCGCGGTGGTGGTGGGCGTCAACGCCTGGTGGGTAGGTCCGGAGCTGGTTTACGGGCTGAACGATGCCTGCCCGAAAGTGCTGATCTGCGATCAGCGGCGCCTGGATCAGACGCTGGAGCATCTCGATGAGATGCCCGAGATGCAGCTGGTGGGCGTGCGCCTGTCAGGCACCAGCCCGGCGGGCGTGACGCCATGGCAGGAACTGCTGACGGCCGGCGGTGAGCTTCCGGCGGTGGATATCGATCCCGACAGCGACGCCTGCATCTTCTACACATCGGGCACTACCGGACACCCCAAAGGTGCCGAGCTGACCCACCGCGGATGCGTCACCAACCTGATGAACATGGGGTTCTGGGCCACCTGCCTGACCACCATCGGGCAACGCAACGGAACGGTACCGATACCGGAAGAAGGCGCGCCACCGCCAGATACCGCCGCTCTGGTGACGACCCCGCTGTTCCACGTCACCGCAAACAACTGCATCGCTTACTCGATCACGGCAGGCGGCGGCAAGCTGGTGTTCATGTACAAGTGGGATGCCACCAAGGCGCTCGAGCTGGTCGAGCGGGAGCGAATTACCGCGCTCTCCGGGGTGCCGGTAATGTCCCGGGAGCTCATATCTCATCCCGATTTCGCCAAATACGACACTTCCTCGCTGTTGAGCCTGGGTGGCGGCGGTGCTCAGCTGCAGCCTGATCTGGTCAGCAAAATCGATCAGGCTGTGGCGACCGCAAGACCCAACACCGGCTACGGCATGACCGAAACCTGCGGCATCATCACATCGATCTCCGCCGATTTCTTCATCGACAAGCCGGAAAGCTGCGGGCCGGCCATGCCCTCCTACGAGGTCAAGACCGTGGACGCCGAGGGCAACGCTCTGCCCCCAGGCGAGATCGGCGAGCTGTGGGTGCGAGGCGCGGCCGTGATCCGGGGCTACCTCAATCGACCAGAGGCAACCGCAGAGACCATCACCGACGGCTGGCTGCATACCGGCGACATCGCGCGCATTGACGAAGACGGCTTCATCTACATCGTCGACAGAGCGAAGGACATGGTGCTGCGCGGCGGCGAGAACGTTTACTGCGCGGAGGTGGAAAGCGCCCTGTACGAGCACCCGGCAATCGCCGAGTGCATCGTGTTCGGAGTCCCGGACGATCGCCTGGGGGAAGAGGTCGGTGCCGCGATCTTTCTCCAAGCCGGCGAGCAGGCCGACGCCGACACGGTGCGCGCGCACTGTCGGGAGAGGATCTCCGCTCACAAGGTGCCCCGCTACCTGTGGTTCACCACCGAGCCGCTGCCTCGCAACGCCAACGGCAAGTTTATGAAGCGCGAGCTGCGGGACACGCTGGATCCCACCCTGGCGGCTTGATTCATGGTGCCGTTCGGATAGATGGTGCCGTTCGTTAACCTTTAACTTTTTCGAGGTCTCGAAAAAGTTAAAGGTTAACGAACGGCACCGTGCTTACGGGAGACGGGGTTCACAGACGCGGACCCTGAACCCTGGTCTAGACTATCCATAGGTTCCAGTCAAAGCGGGGCACACCGGAATGCCCTGGAGAGAGGCTTGATGACCCTCAAACGCGCCCTGGTGGTGGACGATTCAAAATCCGCCCGCTTGGCCCTGCAGCGTCTGCTCGAGACGCACAATCTGATCGTGGAGTTCGCGGAATCCGGCGAAGACGCCATCGATTTTCTCAAGCACCAGCTGGTGGACGTGATCTTCATGGATCACACCATGCCCGGAATGGACGGGCTGGAGGCGGTCACCACCATCAAGAGCAACCCGCGCACTGCCACCATCCCGGTGATGATGTACACCACCAAGGAAGGCGAGGTTTACGTCAGTCAGGCACGGGCACTGGGCGCTGTCGGCGTTCTGCCGAAGGAAGTGCATCCCGGGGTGCTGTTCCAGAGCCTGCTGGATCTGGGCCTGGTGGCCGATCGGCGCGGAGAACCTTCCGCGTCCGTCATCGCCACGGCCAACGATGCCGCTGGCACTGACACTGACGCTGACGATCAGGTTCCCGCAGAACCCGAGCCAGCCGAAGACGACCCGGACCGACTCTACGAGCAGCAAGCCATAGGCATGTCTGTACAGGCGCTGGTGACCCGCATTCTGGAGGACCAGCATCTGACCCTGCGCGCGGACATCCTGCGCGGCCATCGGGACTTCGCCAAGCAGGTCGCCGACGAAATGTTGCGCAAGCAGGCCAAGCAGGACGCGGAAGAAGCCGTTGCCGAGCCAGTTACCAGCGCGCCACCATCAGCAGACCGCTTGACTTCGGGCCTGACGATGCTGGTGGCGCTGGTGGCGCTGGTGTTCGGCATCCTGTTCGCACAGATCAAGGTTGAGCGCGACGACCTGCTGGCACAGCTCGGCGAGGTGACCGCTGCCAACGAAGCGCATGTCAAAGCGGTGCGCATGCAGTCTGGAGGCCTGGTCAGGGAGCGGGAAGAGGCGCTGAATGAAACCCAGGCCCGCCTTACCCAGTCGCTGGACACCCTCGAGTGGGCCATGAACCAGAACCCGGGGCTGCCTTTCGACGCCATACCGTTCAACGACGCCCGCGCGCTGCAGCTGGGAGAACTGCTGACGCACCTGTCGTCACTGAATTTTCAGGGCATGGTATCCGTAGAGTCTCATCTGGGCGAATTCTGCCTGGTGACTGACGCAACGGGCGTCTATCGTCTCCCCGACCCGGACATGCCCGTTGATGAGTGCGCCCTGTTCGGACATCCTCTGGAGGACTCGTCCTTCGCCAGCGACCGTCAGACAGCGGCTTTTGCCACCTTCCTGGAGAGCTCCCCATTCCTCCAGAACCCCGGCATCGAGATTCGTCTGGTAGCCCGGGACCGGCTGGATTCCGACGTGCCCTACGGGTATCCGGCCTCCATCAATACCGCCGGCGAGTGGAATCTGATCGCGGAGCGGAACAACCGGGTGGTGTTCCGACTCGTCCCCATCGAGGCCGACCCCGCTTAGTCGAGGATTCCTGTAGGGTAGCCGTCCAGGCTGCGCTGGTTTGTGCCTGCCCAGTACTCGGCGATTCCGGCCTCGCCCTTCTTGTCCGCCCAGCGGGTCAACGCGACCCGGTCTTCCCGGTAGTCGAAAAAAGGCACCGCGTATCCGCAGGACGTCTGCACGAGATCCACCTGCACCCGAAAATACTGCCTGGCGCCCAGGCCCGGCGGCAGCGTGGCCACGCATCGCTGCCAGTCCTCATCACGGGGATGGACCGCCTTCGCAGAGCCGTAGACACGGAGGATCAGCGGCGGGCCTTCGAAGGCGCACCACATCAAAGTGAGGCGATTCACCTCCAGCAGATGAGCCGCGGTCTCGTTGCCGCTGCCGGTGAGATTCAGCCACAGAATCTCGCTGGGCCCCAGAACGGCCAGGCTGTCCTGGCCTTTGGGCGAGACGTTCACCCGGCCGTCGCGGGCCGCGCTGCCCACGAAAAAGATCTTCTGCGCCCTGATGAAGGCCATGTGCGCCTCGCTGAGCGCCTGGAACTGATCCGCCATGGTTGCTGCTCTTTTTTTGCCAGCCGTTGTCTTGGCCAGCCGTGCTCTCCGGCTGGCCGAGTCTGTTCAAGATTGACGCCGCGATCTAGCCGGCTTCGCGTTCCAGCGGCGAGCGGGCCTCGTTCGCCAGCGCTGCCAGCGCGTCGTCCAGGCCCAGCACCTCCTGCGCCTTGCCGCCAAGGCGACGAATGGCGACGGTGCGCTCGTCCGCCTCACGCTTACCCACCACCAGCATCACGGGAACCTTGGTGACGCTGTGCTCCCGGACCTTGTAGGAGATCTTCTCGTTGCGCAGGTCCAGCTCGACCCGCAAGCCCTTGCGAGTCGCGGCCGCGTGCACTTCACGGGCGTATTCGTCAGCCTCGTCGGTGATGGTCGCCACCACGATCTGCAGCGGCGCCAGCCAGAGCGGGAAGTGGCCGGCAAAGTGCTCGATGAGAATGCCGCAGAACCGCTCGAGGGAGCCGAACAGCGCGCGATGGATCATCACCGGGTGCTTGCGCTCACCGTCGGCGTCCACGTAGGTGGCGCCCAGACGCTCGGGCATGTTGAGATCCACCTGGACGGTGCCGCACTGCCAGTCCCTGCCGATGGCATCGCGCAGCACGAACTCCAGCTTCGGCCCGTAGAAGGCGCCTTCACCCGGGTTCAGCGTCCACTCCACCTGCATCTGGTTCAGCGCGGTTTTAAGCGCGGCTTCGGCATGGTCCCAGACTTCGTCGGAGCCGACCCGCTGCTCCGGCCGATCGGAGAACTTCACCACCACGTCGTCGAAGCCGAAGTCGTTGTATATCTCGTGAATCAGCTTGGAGGCCTGCACGCACTCCTCGGTTATCTGTGCCTCGGTGCAGAAGATGTGCGCGTCATCCTGGGTGAAAGCGCGCACGCGCATGAGGCCGTGCAGGGCACCCGACGGTTCGTATCGATGCACCTTGCCGAACTCGGCCAGGTAATAGGGTAGATCGCGATAGCTCTTGATACCCTGCTTGAACACCTGGATGTGTCCAGGGCAGTTCATCGGCTTGATGGCGAACACGCGTTCGTCCGGAGTCTGAGTCAGATACATGTTGTCGCCGAACTTCTCGGCGTGTCCCGACTTCAGCCACAGCGAACGGTCAAGAATTTCCGGGGTGTTCACCTCGTGATAACCGGCGCTGATCTGCTTTTCGCGCATGTAGCCGATCATGGCCTGAAACAGCGTCCAACCCTTGGGGTGCCAGAACACCGCGCCCGGCCCTTCTTCCTGCAGGTGGAAAAGGTCCATCTCCCGACCGAGGCGGCGGTGATCGCGTTTCTCCGCTTCCTCCAGGCGCTTCAGGTGAGCTTTCAGCGCCTTGTCATCGGCCCAGGCAGTTCCATAAATGCGCTGCAGCATCTCGTTGCGTGAGTCCCCGCGCCAGTAGGCGCCGGCGATGGACATCAGCTTGAATGACGTGCCCAGCTTACCCGTGGAAGGCAGGTGGGGGCCTCGGCACAGATCGATGAAATCACCCTGGCGATAGAGGCCGACTTCCTCCCCCTGGGGGATGCTGGCAATGATTTCCGCTTTGTAGGCCTCGCCCTGCTCCTTGAAGAACGCAACGGCCTCGTCCCGGTCCCAGACTTCCCGGCGAATCTCCTCGTTGCGCTTGACGATTTCCCGCATCCGCGCCTCGATCACCTCCAGGTCTTCGGGGGTGAAGCGCGTCTCACGGGCGAAATCGTAATAGAAGCCGTTTTCTATGGTGGGTCCGATGGTGACCTGGGTCTCCGGGTAGAGCTCCTTAACCGCTTCCGCCAGCACGTGGGCCGCATCGTGACGCAGCAGATCCACACCTTCCTGACTGTTCCGGGTGATGATCTCTACCGACGCGTCCGTCTCTATGGGCAGGTATACGTCTTTCAGCTCGCCGTCCACGCGCACGGCCAGCGCCGCTTTCGCCAATGACTTCGAGATGGATTCCGCCAGCTCGGTGCCCGTCACCGGCTTGTCGAACTGTCGTACCGATCCGTCGGGCAGCCTGATGTTGACCATGAGGGAATTTCCGCTCGCAAAACCCGCGATTCTGCCAAAGCCGCGCCCCGGGGTCGATGCCGGGCTGCGCTTGCGCTGCGCACGCGCTGCGCCCGGGCGCCGCAAAGGCCCCGCATCCGCACGCGGGCGGCTGGCGGATTCATGCCATAATCCAAAGATAAGGCAGCTGCCAGGAAACCCGACAACCACGAGGCTGGCTCATGTATCTGGTTGTACTCGCCATACTGCTCGCTGCCGGCGTCTTGCTGGCACGGGAAGGTCTGATTCAACGGCGCCCCCCACGGCTGCTCACCGGACTGCTCATCCTGTCTGCAACCCTGGGCTCCTTCGGCCTGATGAGCTTCTGGGGTGAGTTTCTGTGGTTCGAAGCCCTGGGCTACGGCAAGCGTTTCTGGATTTTCGTTGCTGCCCGGGTTGGCGCGGTTGCTTTCGGCGCGGCCCTGGCGTTCGCCGTCGCCTGGGTGCTGGCGTTCCGAGCGGGCTCGCATCTGCGCCGCGGGGTGGCCTGGATCGCGGCCCCGGGCGGCGTGGTCTGGGGCCTGCTGTGCTGGCAGAACGCTCTGATGTTTCTGAACCGGGTTCGCGCCGGGGTGACCGATCCCATGCTCGGGCTGGACGCCGGCTTCTACCTCTTCGTGCTACCGCTGCTCGACGGGCTGTTCTGGCTGCTGCTGTACGTGGCGACGGTTGCCCTGGTCGCCACCCTGTTCGTCTGGGAGCAAGGCGGCATCATCCGTCCGCGCGTGCTGCAGGAACCCCAGGGCGATCAGTTGGTGGTGCCTGTCGCCAATGCCGGGCTGGGCCTGGTGCTGGCAGCGGGGATGCTGCTCGCCCTGTGCCATCTGCTCTATTCGAACTGGGGCGTCGTGCTGGGCCCCGGATGGGCCGACGTGCACATTCGCCGGCCAGCCCTGCTGGGTGCGGCCGTCGGCTTTCTGCTGGTGGGTCTGCTGCCGATGTTGCCGGCATTCCGGGCGCGAATGCTGACGCTGCTCGGCCGATGGCTGCACACGGGCCGTCCCGCCGTCGCGGCGCTGGCGGCCGTGTGGGCGGGGATCGGCTTGGTATCGACGCTGCTGCTGGTCGCCATTCCGGCGCTGGTCCAGTGGCTGGTGGTCAAACCCAACGAGATCACTTTCGAAAAGCCCTACATCGCTCGCAACATCGAGTTCACCCGCCGCGGGTTCCGCCTCGACCAGATCGAGGAAAAGCAGTTTGTTCCCGCCAGGACGCTTTCCCAGGCTACCCTCGACGCCAACCAGAACCTGTTGTCCGAGGTAAGGCTGTGGGACTGGCGAGCGCTGGATGCGGTCTACAAACAGTTCCAGGAGATCCGCCTGTACTACGAGTTCGTGGACGTCGACATCGACCGCTACGAGTTGGATGGTAAATACCGACAGGTGATGGTGGCCGCCCGGGAACTTGCCCAGCACAATCTACCCGCTCAGAGCCAGACCTTCGTGAACCGGCGCTTCAAGTTCACTCACGGCTACGGGATCACCCTGGCAACGGTCAGCGACTTCACCGCCGAGGGCCTGCCTAACCTGCTGGTGCGGGACATCCCGCCGCAGGCGACGGTGCCCGAGCTGCAAATAACGCGACCGGAGATCTACTACGGGGAGCTGACCTACGGGTCCGCGGTGGTGAACACGCTGGAGGAAGAGTTCGACTACCCCAGCGGCGAGTCAAACGTCTACGCCCGGTACGCAATCATGTTTCGCCGGCGCATTCAGGAACGGGCCCAGAGCATTGCGCCGTTCCTCGTCTTCGACGCCGACCCCTACATCGTCACCGTGGACGGTCGCCTGTACTGGATCATGGACGCCTACACGCGATCCAACTACTACCCGTACAGCCAGCCGTTCGACTCGCGCGAGTTCATCGAGTATCGCGAGGGTTCCGTAGGCGCGAGAACCGTCGCCCGCCTGGATGGCGCCAATTACCTGCGCAACTCGGTGAAGGTGGTGGTGGACGCTTACAACGGCAGCGTCGACTACTACGTGTTCGATCCGGAGGATCCCATTACCCGAACCTGGCAGCGCGCGCTGCCAGACCTGTTCAAACCCGCCGACGCGATGCCGGAGGCGCTGCGCAGGCACGTTCGCTACCCGCAGGATTTCCTGCTCGCCCAGGGTCTGATCTTCACCAAGTATCACATGTCGGACCCGGAGGTTTTCTACAATCAGGAAGACCTGTGGGTGCGGGCGACAGAGAAGCATTATCACAGCATCAAACCGGTGGAACCCTACTACGTGATGTGGGAGCTGCCCGGGTCCGACCGTGCCGAGTTCGTCCTGATTCTGCCGTTCACCCCCAAGAACCGTCAGGTGCTCATCGGCTGGATCGCCGGCCTGTCCGACGGGGACAACTACGGGCGCTTTCTGGCGTACAAGTTTCCCAAGGAGAGCCGCGTGCTCGGCCCGCAGCAGGTAGAGAGCAAGATCGACCAGGATTCCTTCCTGTCGGGCCAGCTGACGCTCTGGGATCAGCAGGGTTCCGACGTCATCCGAGGCAACGTGCTGGCGATACCCGTGGACAACACGCTGCTGTACGTAGAGCCCATCTACCTGCAGGCCGAGACGGCGGCCTATCCGGAGCTTCGCCTGGTGGCCGTGATGCACGGCGACAAGCTGAGCTACGCGGAAACCTTCGACGAAGCCCTGCTGGGGCTGCTGGCACCCGGAGCGTCCGACAGACAGCCCGGTGAGCGCAGCTCAGGCAACGTTGCCGAAGCTGCAAAGGCCGCGTTCGAGGGTTATCTGCGGGCGCTGGGTGTCAGCGAGTTCGAAGAGGCCGCCCGGCAGCTTGCGCTGCTGAGCTCGCTGCTGGAAGCGCTGGTGCTGGGCGACGCGGCCGTCCCGCCGGCAGGAGTGGACCCGGCACTCGTGGATTGAGCAAGGTCCGACGCTTCAAGTATCCCTGATTACGGTCTTTACGCCGCGCCCAGACTCAGCCAACTTCCGTCTCTCTCTTGATCAGCGACACCCGCTTTGCCCGGACGCTTTCGCCGCCCGGCTGGGTGACGTAGTGCACGGCTACTCCCGGGTAAAGACTGTCGAACTCGGCGTCCACCAGGACATCCCGACTGAAGTAGACCTCGTCCCCTTCCGGCGTCGCGAGAAATCCGTAGTCCTCGTCCGGAATCAGCCGGCGCACAGTCGCCATGTGGGAGGGCTCGTGTGGTTTGACCCGACCCCGGCGGACTCGGACGTAATCCTGGAGCTGACGACGCAGCGCATCGAACGCGTCGCGGATGGATACGTAGATATCCTCGTGGGCGTGGTTGTCAGCCGGATCCCGGGTGACGATGATTTCCTTGTCGGGAACTTTGAGGCTCAACCTGAGACGGTAGAGGTTGCCCTTGTGATGGTGCCTGTGCGGGGAGTCCACGACGACCCGACAACTGATGATGTTGTCGCAGAAGGCATCGAGCTTCTGTGCCTTCGCACGGATGTCGGCCTCTATGGCCGCGGATTTTTCAATTTTGTGCCACGTGATCTGCAGCGGTGTTTGCACAGGCTTCCCCTTTTTAAACGTTCAGTCCAATACGGCGTTCCACTCGGCGACCCGATCGGCGTTAGCTTCCAGCAGCGCGTCCACATCACCGCTGACCGTCAGCGTTTCGATGCTGTCGCCCTGCTCGATGCTGTCCACCACCGCCTGGTCGCTGGCGTCCTCTACGGCGCCGAAGATGCTGTGGTTGTCATCCAGCCACGGCGTAGGCACGTGGGTGATGAAGAACTGCGACCCGTTGGTACCCGGCCCGGCATTCGCCATGGACAGCAGGCCGGATCGGTCATGGCGGAGGCTCGGGTCGAACTCGTCCTCGAAGCGGTAGCCGGGACCACCGGTGCCGGTACCCTGCGGGCAGCCACCTTGAACCATGAAATCGCTGATCACCCGGTGAAACTTCAGGCCGTCATAAAAGCCGCGCCGCGCCAGATTGACGAAGTTGGCTACCGTCACCGGCGCCTGATCCGGAAACAGATTGAGCCGGATATCGCCCTTGTTGGTTTTCATTACTGCCTGAATATTGCTCACGTCTGGTTCCTTTTTGTGGTCGGAGTTTTTATTGTCGGATTTTCTTATGCCGGTTGTTGTCGCAGGCGGGCTGTCGAGCTATCCGCCAGATGCATCCTCTTTCGATTCAGCCTCGGGCCGAAGGTCCGGCGCGTGGTGCGCCGGCATGGCCGCCTTGGCGTCCGATGTTTCGGACAGGGCAGCAACGGCGCGCTCGTTCTCCATGATTTTTGACATTACCGCCGCGCCAGCGCGATCGAAGGACTCGCGATTCTCGATGACGTGGCGCTGGGATTCCCTGTACCCGTCCAGCATACCGTTGATTTCGGGAATGACATAGCGTGCAACCAGATCCCAGCTGCGCAGGGTGGCCTCGCGATTCGCCCAATCATGGGCAAAGCCGATCACCGTGCCGAACCCGCCGGTCACGTCCATCATGCCACGCACCGCCGCCACCAGGTCGTCCGGCGTGCCAATGACGCTGGCGCCGCCCACGTCGGTCATTTCTTCCACCGCGTGATCCGGGCTTTTGAACGGTTCGCTGCCGGGTCGCATCAGGGTGCCCACCGTGTACTCGTTGTGCCAGCGAAACAGGCCGTTCTTGGCTTCCTGACGCGCCTGCTCGCGAGTTTCCGCGATGTGCCAGCTCATGACGATCCGCCAGTTCTTCCGATCAACGGTCTGGCCGTTCCTGGCGGCGGCGTCCTCCGCGAAAGACCACTGGGTCGGCAACGCCTGCAGGCCCGCAGTGGACATGGAGCCGATGGAGAGCACGCCGGTACCGTACTTACCCGCCAGCGTCATGCCCGACGGGCTGACCATGGAGGCTACCGCCAACGGCAGGTCTTCCTGCAGCGGCAGCAGCTGCAGACGGGCGTCCCTGAGCGTGAACCAATCGCTCTCGTGAGTGAAACGCGGTTCCCCGCGCAGCAGGCGTTGAATCACCCCGAGCGCCTCGTCCTGCCGGTCACGTTGGACCATGGGATCGATGCCCAGCATGTGGGCATCCGACGGCAGCGCGCCAGGCCCCGTGCCGAGGATGACCCTGCCGCGGGTCATATGATCCAGCTGCACGATGCGCTGAGCAACGTTGAAGGGATGATGATAAGGCAGAGAAACGACCCCGGTGCCCAGCTTGATGCGATGGGTTCGCTCGCCGGCCGCTGCCAGGAAGAGTTCCGGGGAGGCGATCATTTCCCAACCGGTAGAGTGATGCTCGCCGCACCAGAACTCGTCGAAGCCCAATCGATCCAGGTGCTGTGCCAGCTCCAGATCCCGCTGCAGCTGCAGCGTGGGGTGCTCCCCGATGGGGTGATGGGGGGCAATGAATCCGCCGAAACCCAATCTGGTCATAATCCTGCTCCCGCTCAGAACGCGACTGATCCCGGCTTCGGGCACCTTGTCTGAATAATGCGCCCTCCCTCGAGCCCTGCCGCTGGATTGTCGCACTATCGGCGGCGGGTGCGCGACCCCGGGCGGCAACCCCCACTGGCACCGGCCTGTGGCATGATCCGAGGGCACAACGATGAGACGCTGACATGCCCTACCGTAGCGGATTTCGACCAGGACTCTTTGCCCATCAGACTCTGTTTATTCCGGGCGGCGGTGGCGGCCTGGGCCGCTGCATCGCCCACGAGCTGGCCGCGCTGGGGGCTCGAATCGTGCTGGCCGGCCGCACCATGGAGAAGCTGGCTCGCACGGCGGAGGAAATCGAAGCGGATGGCGGCCGCGTTTTAGGCTGCTACACGGCGGAGTTGAGGGACGAGCCCCAGGTGACGGATCTGGTAACCCGGATCGTGACGAAGCATGGCCGCATTCACGGCCTGGTGAACGCCGCCGGCGGCCAATTCCCGGCGCTGATCAAAGATCTGAGTCTGAACGGCTGGAACGCGGTGCTTGAAAACAACCTGACCAGCTATTTTCTCGTGTCCCGCGAAGTCTATCGCCAATGCATGGAGACCAACGGCGGGAGCATCGTCAACATCGGCGCAGACCACAGTCGGGGCATGGCTGGCATGGGCCACAACGGGGCAGCACGCGCGGGGTTGTCGAACTTTACCTGCACGGCGGCAACCGAGTGGGCTGCTGCCGGCGTCAGGGTAAACTGTGTCATCCCCGGGTTCATCGCTACAACCGGGCTGGACCGGTACCCCGAAGCCGCATGGGAGACCCTACGCCAGATAACACGGCGCATTCCTCTAAGGCGCCATGGCACGGCAGCAGAAGTTTCCGCCGCCGTCGTATTTCTGATGTCGGACATGGCGGCGTATATTACCGGCGCCGAGCTGCGAGCCGATGGCGGCATTCACAACGGCAGCGGCAGCTTTCTTTTCGATCCTCCGGAGCCAAAAAATACCAGGATATTCAATGGGTTTCATCGGGAGGAGCGGCCAGAGATCCTCGGCTAGACGATCGTGTTGATGAGCGACATGCCGAGCGTGATGGCGGTGCAGGCGACGGTTATTGAGGCCGTTCCGGCGATGACAGATCTGACGGGGCATTCGATCCATTTGCTGACCATTAGGGGCGTTCTCCTGTGTTTGTTTGAAAGTTCTGTTCGGCCGGAAGTCGCGACGCATGGTGCCGTCGACATCGCCCACAGACCAGCAGCTTGTTGTGAGTCGAAGCTTCGCAAAAATCGAAGTAACCAGACCTGGAGCGTCGGAAATCACGTAGACCGGCACTTCGGGAAAACCGAACTGTTTGTTAGTAAAGATCAGATGGTCATGACGACCCCAACCCGTGGATAAAGGCCGGTTTTAGGGCCAGCTTAATGCAGAATTCCGGTGATGCGCTGCCATCCTCCCTGACCACGCCACGCTACCGCACCTACGTTCTGTCGATGCTCGTCGTCGTTTACGTGTTCAACTTCCTCGATCGGCAGATCGTCACGATCCTGGCCGAGCCCATCAAAACCGAACTGGGGCTTAACGACACCCAGATCGGCCTCATGACGGGCCTCGCCTTTGCAATCTTCTATACCGTTCTGGGCATTCCCATCGCCCGCCTCGCCGATCGCGCCAATCGAGTCTCGATCATTTCCGCGGCACTGGTGATCTGGAGCGGGATGACGGCTTTGTGTGGCATGGCGCAGAACTTCACGCAGATGCTGGCGGCCCGCATCGGCGTCGGGGTCGGTGAAGCAGGCTGCTCGCCGCCCGCACACTCCCTGATCGCCGACTACTATCCCCCCGAAAAGCGGGCCTCGGCGCTTTCAATCTACGCCCTGGGCATTCCCATCGGCAGCATTCTGGGCCTGCTGGCGGGCGGCTGGATTGCCGAGCTGTACGGCTGGCGGACCGCGTTCTTCGCGGTTGGTCTTCCGGGCATCGCCCTTGCGGCGGTGGTAAAACTGACCCTGCGCGAGCCCATCCGGGGGATGTCAGACCGCGCCAGCTCGACCCAGACCGAGCAACCGGCCCTGAGCGAGACGCTGGGCACGCTGATGCGCAACCGGACCATGGTTCACATAGCCATGGGCGGAGCCTTGACGTCCTTCGTCGGTTACGGGCTCGGCCAGTGGCTGCCGGCCTTCTTCATCCGCATCCACGAGATGGGCATCGCCGAGACAGCGACCTACTTCGGTCTGGTGCTGGGTGTCGCCAGTGCCATCGGTACCTTCATCGGCGGTGCGCTAGCGGACCGCCTGGCCCGACGTGATCGGCGAATTTACGCCTGGCTGCCCGCAGCCGGCGTGCTGGTTGGTTTTCCGTTCTACGTAGTCGCGATGCTGATGGATAACCCCTACCTGGCAATCGCGATACTCGTTGTGCCAAGCCTGTTAAACTCGCTCTGGCTCGGGCCGGCCTTCGGCACCATCCAGAATCTTGCGCCGATGAAAATGCGCGCGCTTGCCTCGGCGATGCTGCTGTTCGTACTGAACATCATCGGCCTCGGGCTGGGGCCCTTTCTGGTGGGCGTGCTCAGCGATCTGCTGAGCGGAACCTTGGGCACCGATTCGCTGCGCTATGCGATCATCATCGCTACGGCCGCCTACTTCTGGGCGGGCGCGCACTTTCTGCTTGCCGGACGGACAATCCGCCAGGATCTGGATGCTGCAGCAGCTGCAACAGCTGCAGATTCGTGATCAGCCGCCAGCGAGGAACACGGAGGGTTTGAGTCCTTTATCGCTTCCCGGAAACATGATCCGATCTGAGGTCGCAGGTTTCGTTTTCGTTGTAATCGTCGGGTCGCTCCTTCATTTCACCTACGAAGCCTCTGGAAACCTCTGGTGGATCGGGACATTTTCCGCCATGAATGAAAGCGTATGGGAGCATCTGAAGCTCGCTTTCTGGCCAGCCCTGACATGGTCGCTGATTCAGCGCGCCCAACTCCCAGAGCGTGCACACAACTTCTGGCCGGCAAAAGCGCTGGCCCTTACGTTGATGCCGGTATTGATCGCTGTTGGATATTATTCCTACACCGCCGCCCTGGGACGTCACGTATTGGTTATCGATCTCATGCTTTTCTGTGGCGCTGTTGCGATCGGCCAATCTGCTGCCATCAGAGTGCGAAAAATAGAGCTACAAGGAACCGCATCAACGGTCATCGCGAAATTCGTAATAGCACTTGAGGCGTTGGCCTTCTCGGTCCTGGGCTTCTTCCCGCCCAACCTGCCCATCTTTGTTCAGGGAGCAACCTGACCAATAAACTCGACCAGCACGCGATTGAAGACAGCCGGTTGCTCCATCAGCATGAAGTGGGTGGCGCCTGCAAGATCCACCCGCCTGCTGCCCGCCACGCTCTGCTCCAGACGCACGGCCACCTCTCGGCACACGGCCGCGTCGTGCTCGGCCGTAATGGTCAGCAGGGGAACCTGTATCTGCGTCAGCACCTCGGTAGCAACCGGGCTTACAGGCACCAGGGGATCTTCGTGGTCCGCCCACCACCAGGCGTACTCGCTGCAGATCGTGAGCAGCTCTCTCCTGATCCCGGCGTGAATCTGCTCCGGGTTGAACGCGGGAATGCTGAGGAACTGCTCGGCGGCGGCTCTGGGGCCAGCGCGGTTGAATACCGTCCCGCACTCGGCGTACCCGCCGAACAGCGCATCAGCAGCGGGAGAGGTGTGCCCCGATATGTAAGGCCCGACCGCAATCATCGATTGAAACAGCTGCGGATACAGGGTGTAAGCGTCCACCACGATCTGACAACCCAGCGAGTAACCGGCAACATGCGCCCTGGCAACCCCCAATGTCCTCAACAGCTCATGCAGGTCGTCCTCGTGCCTGTAGGCCTGACCCTCAACGGGACTGTCTGATCTGCCATAGCCGCGAAGATCATAGCGAATCACATCGTACTGCTGTGCCAGCGCCGGAAACTGCCCATCCCAATAGCGCCGGTCACCCGCACCGCCATGAACCAGCACCAGAGCATCACCCTGCCCTGCCCGCTCACAATAAAGGCGGGTGTCGTTGACGGGCACCAGTTGCTGCAGGATCTCCATAGCCGTATAGCGTAACATCGATGCTCACTTGTGGAGATCGGCGGCGACTCATGCTGTCCTCTCGTTTCCTGCGAGCTACTGGAGAAACCATGAAAGATTTTGCCGGCAAAGTTGCAGTCGTCACCGGAGCGGCAAGCGGTATCGGTCGTGCCACGGCTACCCGCTTCGCCCGGGAAGGTATGAAGGTGGTGCTGGCGGACATTGAGGAAGTCGCCCTCGGGCAAGCGGTCCAGGATCTCACCGACGCAGGCCATGAGGTCATCGGCGTGCCCACCGACGTATCCAGCTGGGAGGCGATACAGGCGCTGGCTGAAAAAACCATGGGTGAATTTGGCGGCGTCAACGTGGTCCACAACAACGCCGGCGTCGTCGTATCGGGGCCAATCGAGGCGCTGACCATCGCCGACTGGGAGTGGGTCCTGGGCGTCGACCTCTGGAGCGTCATCTACGGCGTGAAGGCGTTTCTGCCGCTGATCAAACAGACGGGAGACGGCCACGTCGTGAACACGGCATCCACCAACGGATTGCAATCGGGGCCGGCAATCGGCCCCTATAACGTGGCGAAGTTCGGCGTGGTGGCACTGACCGAAACGTTGCGCAGGGAGCTCGAAGAAGAAGGATCGAAGGTATCAGCCTCTGTGCTCTGCCCGGGCGCCGTAAATACTCAGATCGTAGCCAGCAAACGGAATAGACCTGCAGAGTCCGCAAAAGATCACCAATCCTCCGCCGCGGAGCAGGCTTTCGAGGAGGGTGCCGGCAAGCTTCTGAAGCAGATGGGGAAAGACCCGTCCGAAATCGCAGACATGGTTATTGACGCCATCGTTGCCGATGAGTTCTGGATCATTACCCACCCGGAATGGAAGAACGTGTTGCAGAAGCGGGTAGCCGCGCTTGCCGAGGACAACGCTTTATACAGCGGCTTCGGTGGCTGAACCGACAGCACGGGGCGGCTCGCACCGCGCAGAAGCTGGCACCCAACGACCCGAAAGTGCTCGCTTGTCTGGCCATCACGTTGCTCTGGACCGGCCATCCTGAAGAAGCACTGCCTGTCGCCGAGCGCGTCCCGCTGACCGTTGCAGTCGGCTATCCGTCCGGGGTATCCAGGGCCGGCAGAAACAGGGTGGCCGGATGCTCGAGTCGGGTCTTCATCTCCTGAACCAACGAAGCTGCAT